>DASWJN010000105.1:0-8296 GCA_036397135.1 Candidatus Methylomirabilota bacterium | reverse complement strand
GCGCCGAGCAGGAACTTGTTGGACAGCAGCCCCTGGGTGAAGAGCGACTGGCGCTCCGAGCGGATCGCCAGCACGTGGGCGAGCTGGGCCAGGCAGAGGACGGTGAACGCCATGGTCTGCCAGCGCGGGGAGCCGGCGTGGAAGAACCAGGCCTGGGTGCCGAGCGTCAGCCCCGCCATGAGCAGGCCCACCCAGACCGCGTGGACGCCGAGGCCGTGGGCGAACACGCCCTCGGCCGGTGGCCGCGGCGGGCGCCGCATGACGTCCGGCTCCTCGGGCTCGACCGACAGCGCCAGCCCCGGCAAGCCGTCGGTGACGAGGTTGATCCACAGGATCTGGATCGGCAGCAGCGGGATCGGCAGCCCGAGGAACGGGGCCAGGAAGATGGTCCAGATCTCGCCGGAGTTGGTCGTCACCACGTAGCGGATGAACCGCCGCAGGTTGTCGTAGATCCGCCGGCCCTCGCGCACGGCGCGCACGATCGTGGCGAAGTTGTCGTCGAGCAGGATCATCGCGCTGGCTTCCTTCGCCACGTCGGTCCCGGTGACGCCCATGGCCACGCCGATGTCGGCGCGCTTGAGCGCGGGCGCGTCGTTCACCCCGTCGCCGGTCATGGCGACGCACTCCCCCCGATCCTGGAGCGCCCGGACGATCCTCAGCTTCTGCTCGGGGGCGATGCGGGCGTACACACGCGTGTCCTTCACGCGCCCCTCGAAGGCCTCCCGGGACAGGGCCGCCAGCTCGGGCCCGGTGATGACGGCGGTCGCGTCATCATCCAGGATGCCGAGCCGCCGGGCGATGGCCCGGGCCGTCAGGGCGTGGTCGCCGGTGATCATCACCGGGACGATCCCCGCGGCGCGGCAGGTGGCGACCGCCTCGCGCGCCTCCTCGCGGGGCGGATCCAGGAGGCCGACGAACCCGAGGAGGCTGAGGTCGCGCTCGACGCTCGCCGGGCTGATCGGCTCGGGCAGCGCCTCCCACCGGCGAACCGCCACCGCCAGGACCCGGAGGCCGTCCGACGCCATGCGCTCGCTGACCTCCAGCAGCTGCGGGCGGCCGTCCCGCGCGCGCTCGACGACCGCCTCGACCGCGCCCTTCGTGAACGCCACGAAGCCGCCGTCGGGGTCGCGGTGCACCGTCGTCATGCACTTGCGCTCGGAATCGAACGGCAGCTCGGCGACCCGGGGGAACCGCCGCTCCTCCTTCGTCTTCTCGACGCCGGCCTCCTGCGCCGCCACCAGGAGCGCGACCTCGGTCGGGTCGCCCAGGATCCTCCCGGCCGGCCCTGGCGCCGCGTCGTTGCTGAGCGCCATGGCCAGGAGCAGCCCGTCCCAGGCGCGGCCCGTTCCGGGGGTCGGCCGGAGCGCGCCGTCGCAATACCACGCCTCGACCCGCATCCGGTTCAGCGTCAGCGTGCCGGTCTTGTCCGAGCAGACGTAGGTCACGGAGCCGAGCGTCTCCACCGCCGGCAGCCGCCGCACCAGGGCGCGCCTGGCGACCATCTTGCGGGCGCCGAGGGCGAGCGAGATCGTGACCACCGCAGGCAGGGCCTCGGGGATCGCCGCCACGGCGAGGCTCACCGCGACCAGGAAGATCTGCAGCGGCGGCTCGCCGCGGGCGAGCCCGGCCGCGAACACGACGAGGCAGATCGCGAGGACGGCGTAGGACAGGTTCCGCCCGAACCGGGTCAGCCGGCGCTGGAGCGGCGTTCTGACCTCCTCGGCCTGCTGCAGCGACGCGGCGATCCGGCCGAACTCGGTGTCCATGCCGGTGGCGACGACCACGCCCCGGCCCCGGCCGTAGGTGACGAGCGTGCCCTTGTACGCCATGTTCGTGCGGTCGCCGACCGCGAGCGCGCCGTCCGGCAGCGGGGCCGTCGTCTTCTCGACCGGCACCGACTCCCCGGTGAGGGCCGCCTCCTCCACCCGCAGCCGGGCGCTCTCGAGCAGCCGCAGATCGGCGGGGACGCTCCGCCCGGCCTCGAGGAGGACGACGTCGCCGGGCACCAGCTCGGCGGCGGGAATGACCGAGACCGCCGCCTCGCGGACGACGGTCGCGGTCGGGGCCGCCATCGCCTTCAGCGCCGCCAGCGCGCGCTCGGCGCGGTACTCCTGCACGAAGCCCACCACCGCGTTCAGGATCACGATCGCGACGATGGCGAGGGTGTCCACGACGTCGCCGATCAGCCCCGAGACCACGGCGGCGGCGAGCAGCACCAGGATCATGAAATCCGAGAACTGCCCGGCGAGCAGGCCCAGCGCCGTTCGCCGCCGGCCCTCGCGCAGGAGGTTCGGCCCGTGCGCGGCCAGGCGCCGGCCCGCCTCGGCGCCCGGCAGCCCGCCCGCGGACGTCCGGAGGGCCTCGAGCACCGCTTCGGCGGGTTGCTGATGCCAGCCCATCACGCCCGCCGCCTCAGCAGCCATCCCGCCGCCGCGCCCGTCGCAAGCAGCGCGGCGCCCAGGCCGATCGCGAGCGGCTCCAGCTGCGTCAGCATGAGTGCCACCGCCCCGAGTCCGAGGATCGGCACCACGGGAACGCCGCCGACGGTCCCCGCGACGGCAAACGGCCGGGGCAAGTCCGGACGCGCGCGGCGCAGGATGAGCACCGTGCCGTTGACGGCGAGGAACACGACGTACACGGCAAAGTCGGTCACCGCGGCGATGACGGCGAAGTCGCCGAACAGCGCGAAGCCCGCGGCGACGACCGCCACCGCCAGGATCGCGCGACCCGGCGTCGCCCGCCGCGGGTGGACGCGCGCGAACGCGCACGGCATCGCTCCAGTCCTGGCCATCCCGTATATGATCCGCGACGCCGCCGTCATGGCAAGCAGCGTCGTGTTCGTCGTCGTCACGACGGCGATCGCCGCCACGACGGTCGCGCCCCGGTCGCCGAGCACGTGCGCCATGACGTCGGCCAGCGGGCGCGGCGACGCCGCCAGCGCGCCGGCCCCGAGCACGCTCACGGCGGCGACGGCCACCGCGACATAGAGCGCGGTCGACAGCCCGAGTGCCAGCAGGAGAGCGCGCGGGACGGTCCGGGTCGGATCGCGCGTCTCCTCGGCGAGCGTGATGACCTCGTCGAACCCGATGAAGGCGAAGAACACGAGGGCGGCGGCGCCCAGCACGCCGCCCGCGCCGGGTCCGGTGAGGAGATCGACGTCCCCCACGTGCGGCAGCCCGATGGCCACGACGAGCACGAGCCCCCCGACCTGGACGGCGCTCAAGCCGAGCGTGACCCGGGCCGACTGCTTGATTCCCACCGTGGCCACGGCGAAGACGGCGGCCAGCAGGCCGACCGCCGCCCCGCGCTGATCGACGTCGAGGAAGTAGCCGGCGTAGCGTGCGAAGCCAAGGGACACCGTCGCCGCCGCCACGACGAGGCCCGCGATCATCGTCCAGCCGACGACGAACGCGATCCATTCCGGCATGGCCTGCCGGGTGTACTCGTACTCGCCGGCGGCGCTCGGGAACATCGAGCTGAGCTCGGCATAGCTGAGGCCGGTCAGCAGGCTCAGCGCCGCGGCCATGAGGAACGCGAGCCAGACGAGCGGGCCCGCATGCGCGGTGGCGGTCCCGAGCAGGACGTAGATCCCGGCGCCGATGATGATGCCCACGCCGCCGGCGGTGACCTCCGTGAGGCCGAGGACGCGACGGAGCGACGGCGCGGCATCGACGGGATCGGGGCGCGCGCGCGTGGCCATCAGCGGCCGCCAGAGGTGCAACCCGGGGACCAACCTGCGCGTCTTGGGATTCAGCGGCTTACGAAGGTCGGGAGCTGGGCATGGGGCACCCTTGCCTCACGGCTCCGGATCCTGCACTGGTGGAGCTCGACGGTCCTGCCCGGCGTCCCGGGCGCTGGTGCCCTCAGCCTACAATACCGCCGTGGCTCCGGCCTCAGACGACGCCGTGTCCGGGTCTCACGTGGGCGGCCTGCGCGCGGTGCCTCGAAGCGTCTGGGCGCTGGGCCTCGTGAGCATGTTCATGGACCTCTCCTCGGAGATGGTTCACAGCCTGCTGCCGGTGTTCCTGGTCTCCGTCCTCGGCGCCAGCGCGCTCTCGGTGGGACTCATCGAAGGCACCGCCGAGGCGGCGACGTCCATCACCAAGATCTTCTCGGGGACGCTGAGCGACTATCTCGGCCGGCGCAAGTTCCTGATCGGGCTGGGCTACGCGCTGGCGGCGGCCACGAAGCCGCTCTTTCCGCTCGCCGCGTCCGTGAGCTGGGTGCTCGTCGCGCGCTTCGTGGACCGTATCGGCAAGGGCATCCGGGGGGCACCGCGCGACGCCCTCGTCGGCGATCTCGCCCCTGCCGCACTTCGTGGAACCTGCTATGGCGTCCGCCAGTCGCTGGACACCGTCGGCGCCTTCGCGGGACCGCTGGCGGCGAGCGCGCTGATGGCCGTCACCCACGACGATTTCCGGCTGGTGTTCTGGGTCGCGGTGATCCCGGCGTTCGTGGCGGTGGGAGTCCTGATGTTCGGCGTGAAGGAACCGGCCGCCACGAGCTCGGCTGGCGAGCCGCGGCCGCCGATCCGGGCCGTGGAGATGCGTGCGCTTGGAACGGCCTACTGGAGCGTCGTGGTGATCGGCACCATCCTCACCGTCGCGCGCTTCAGCGAGGCGTTCCTCCTCCTCCGTGCGCAGGACCTCGGACTGCCGATCCCGTTCGTGCCCCTGGTGCTCGTCGTCATGAACGTCGTATATGCCGTCACGGCGTATCCTGCCGGTCGCCTGTCCGATCGGATGGATCGTCGTCTCGTCCTCGCCGCTGGAAGCCTCGTGCTGATTGGGGCGGACCTCCTGTTGGCGCTGGCCGCAAGCCCGTTCGGGGTCTTCCTCGGCGTCGCCCTGTGGGGCCTCCACATGGGGCTGACCCAGGGTCTGCTGGCGGCGCTGGTGGCCGACACCGCGCCGGCGAGCCTGCGGGGAACCGCGTTCGGCATGCTAAACCTCGCCGGCGGCGTGGCGACGCTGGCAGCCAGCGTCCTCGCGGGGTGGCTGTGGACGACGTACGGGGCGGCGGCGACGTTCTATGCCGGCGCCGGGTTCTCGGCGGCGACGTTCGTCGGGCTGCTCGCAGTCCGCGCCCAGCCGCACCCGCCGTCGCCCCCTGCCGTCCGCTAGGCGTCGGACCGAGACCCACCGTGGCTCGCGCTCCGCGCCTCGGTGGACGCGATACGCCTCGCGGGCCCCACGGGGTGCCCGCCACCGATCCGCGCCGCTGCCGGCCGTGCTATCGTCTTCGGCAATGCTTGGGCGCTCGCAGAGAGACGGCTGAAGGGTCGTGTGAGCGCCGGCAGGTTTCTCGTCCGGTTCGCCCTCGCGCTGCTCGTCGCCGGCGCGACCTACAACCCCACGGGCTACTCCTACTACGCGTGGGTGGAGCGCACCGGGTGGCAGTGGCGTCCGGCGATCGTGTTCGTCGGGGTCGTCCTGCTGATCGGCTGGGTCATCTGCCTGCGGGCGACCCTGCGCTCGATCGGCGGCCTCAGCCTGCTGCTGGCCAACGCGTTCTTCGCCGCCCTCTTCTGGCTCCTCGCCGACTGGGGCTGGCTGCCCATCGAGGACACCGCCGCCATCACGTGGATCGGCCTGCTGACGGTGACCACCATCCTGGCGGTCGGGATGTCGTGGTCGCCTCGGCGCGGCAAAGGCTGGCCCGGGCGGTAACCCAGGCCGCCTGTCGTGCTATGGTCCGGCGATGGCCGGGGGCATGCCGTCGCACGCGCGCGCCGTCATCGTCGGTGGGGGGATCGTGGGGTGCAGCGTCGCCTACCACCTGACGAAGCTCGGCTGGCGGGACGTCGTGCTCCTCGAGCGGCGTGAGCTGTCCTGTGGCACCACCTGGCACGCGGCGGGGCTCGTCGGCCAGCTCCGGTCCAGTCACAACCTCACTCGCCTGGCCCGCTACGGCGCCGTGCTCTACGAGCGGCTCGAGGCGGAGACCGGCCAGGCGACGGGATTCCGGCGCTCCGGCAGCATCAGCGTCGCGCGGACGGCCGAGCGGTTGATCGAGCTGAAGCGCGGGGCCTCGATGGCGCGCTGCTTCGGGGTCGAGGTCGAGGTGATCTCGCCGGGCGAGGCCGGCCGCCTGTGGCCGCTGATGCGGACGGACGACCTGGCCGGGGCCGTGTGGATCCCGGGGGACGGGCGGACGAATCCGATCGACACCACGCTGGCGCTCGCCCGTGGCGCGCGCGACGGCGGCGCCACCATCGTCGAGGACGTGACCGTGACGGGCATCCGGCGCGTGGGTGGCGCGGCGACCGGCGTCCGCACGGACCGCGGCGACATCGCGTGCGAGGTGGTGGTGAACTGCGCGGGAATGTGGGCGCGCGAGGTCGGGCGGCTGGCGGGCGTCAACGTGCCGCTGCACGCGGCCGAGCACTTCTACATCGTCACCGAGCCCCTGGCCGGGGTGCGGCGCGACCTGCCGGTGCTCCGCGATACCGACGGGTACATCTACGTGCGCGAGGAGGTCGGCGGCCTGCTCATGGGCGGGTTCGAGCCGGCGGCCAAGCCGTGGGGGATGCACGGCATCCCGGCCGACTTCAAGTTCTCGCTGCTGCCCGAGGACTGGGAGCACTTCCGCCTGCTGCTGGAGCAGGCGTGCGTGCGCATCCCGGCGCTGGAGACGGCCCCGGTGCGGCGGCACGTGAACGGCCCCGAGAGCTTCACGCCCGACAACCGCTACATGCTCGGCGAGGCGCCCGAGCTGCGGAACTTCTTCGTGGCGGCCGGCTTCAACTCCGTGGGCATCGCCTCGGCGGCCGGCGCCGGCCGGGCGCTGGCCGAGTGGATCGCCGCCGGCGAGCCGGGCATGGATCTCTGGGACGTCGACATCCGCCGCTTCATGCCGTTCCAGGGCAACGCCAACTACCTGCGCGAGCGCACGACCGAGGTCGTCGGGCTCCTCTACGCGATGCACTGGCCCTTCCGCCAGCCGGAGACCGCGCGGGGCGTCCGTCGCTCGGTGCTGCACGACCGGCTCGCGGCCGGGGGCGCCGTCTTCGGCGTGGCCGCCGGCTGGGAGCGCCCGAACTGGTTCGCGACTGCCGGCGTCGAGCCCCGCTACACCTACACGTACGGGCGCCCGAGCTGGTTTGCGTGCGCCGCCGCCGAGCACCGCGCCGTGCGCGAGGCCGTGGGCCTCTTCGACCAGTCCTCGCTGGCCAAGCTCCGGCTCCAGGGGCCGGACGCCACGGCGGTGCTGCAGCGCCTGTGCGCCAACGACGTCGACGTGGCCGCCGGGCGGATCGTCTACACGCAGATGCTCAACCGGCGGGGCGGAATCGAGTGCGATTTGACGGTGACGCGGCTGGCCGACGACGCCTACCTGGTGGTCACCATCACCGCCGCCGCCACCCACGACGCCGACTGGATCCGTCGCGGCATCGCGGACGCGCGGGTGACGCTCAGCGACGTCACGTCCGCCTTCACCGTCCTGGGCGTCATGGGCCCGCGCGCGCGGGACTTGCTGTCGCGCCTCACCGGCGCCGAGCTCTCGAACGCGGCGTTCCCGTTCGGGACCGCCCGCGAGATCGAGCTGGGCTACGCGACGGTCCGGGCCGCCCGCATCACCTACGTCGGCGAGCTGGGCTGGGAGCTGTACGTGCCGGCGGAGTTCGCGATGGGCGTGTACGAGGCGGTGGTCGCCGCCGGAGGGGATCTCGGGCTCCGTCACGCCGGGTACCACGCGATGGACTCGCTGCGGCTCGAGCGGGGCTACCGTTCCTGGGGCCACGACATCGGCGGGGAGGACACGCCGCTGGAGGCCGGGCTGGGCTTCGCCGTCGCCTTCAAGAAGGACGGGTTCGTGGGGCGCGACGCGCTGCTGCGCCAGCGCGAGCGGCCGCTCGCCCGCCGCCTCGTGATGTTCACGCTCGACGACCCGGAGCCCCTGCTGCTGGGCGACGAGCCGATCTGGCGCGACGGCGTCCTGGTCGGACGGATCACCTCGGGCGCCTGCGGCCACACGCTCGGCCGCTCGGTGGGCATGGGGTACGTCACCCACGCGGACGGCGTCGACGCGGCCTTCCTCCGGACGGGGCGCTGGGAGCTGGAGATCGCAACCGAGCGCGTCCCGGCGACGGCCCAGCTGGAGCCGCCGTACGATCCGACGTCGGCCCGGGTACGCGGCTGACGAATCCCGTGAAGCGTGGTGACGCCGGGGGCGGGGCACGGGAGCCCCACGCGCGCCACGTCGATGGCGAGCCGTCGTCACCGTTGCGAACGCAGGGCTCGGCGGACGCGCGATCGGCGATTCGACTCACTCCGGGCCAGCCCCCTTCAGGAGG
>DASWJN010000104.1:0-10286 GCA_036397135.1 Candidatus Methylomirabilota bacterium | reverse complement strand
TGGGACGGGGACACGTAGATGTCGTCGGGGCCGGGGAGGTAGTTGTAGTCGGGCGCCCGGAGGAACCCGAAGCCGTCTGGCAGGACCTCGAGCACTCCCTCGGCGTAGATGAATCCGTCCTTTTCGGCCTGGGCCTGCAGGATCTTGAAGATCAGCTCCTGCTTGCGGAGGCCGCCGAAGTTCTGGACGCTCAGGTCGCGGGCAATCCCGTTGAGGTCGGAGATCGCCTTTTCCTTCAGCTCGGACAGGTTCAGCCCGTTGGCGGGCGCGGCGGGGGCGTTCTCGGTTGCGTTGGGTTGTCCTCGTTCACGGCGGGAAGTCATTCGGGGGCTCCGGGGGCGGCGATCTGTCGCCGCGTAGAGTGTGTTGCCGTTTGCGTAGAGTTTCTACGGGGTTGGGACGACAGCGTCAGGCCACATCCTCCCATCCAGCGGGCCGATTGTCAAGGGTTTCACAGCCGGACCTCGATGATGGCTCTCTGCTTGATCTCCCTCAGCCAGGCCTCGAGCCGGTTGTCGAACTGCTGCCTGAATAGGATGTCGCGGATCTGCTGACGGATGCTGGCACCCTGCAGGGTCTCCTTCGCCTCCAGCCGGAACACGTGGTACCCCAGCACCGACCGGACCGGGCGGGAGATCTGCCCCGGCTCCAACCCCAGCAGCTCGCTCTCGACATCGGGGGCCAGCTCCCCCCGCTTGAGGGTGCCGAGATCGCCGCCGTCCCGGGCCGTCGCGTCCCGCGAATGCTGCTTGGCCAGCTCCACGAAGTCGGCGCCGTCCTGCAGCTGGGCCCGCAGCATCTCGGCCTTGATCCGGGCCGATTCCCAGCCGGCATCGCTGGCGGACTCGGGCGCGATCAGGATGTGCCGGGCGTGGAACGAGAGGTCGGTCTCGAGCTTGGCGCGGTTGGCCTCAAGGTACGCCGAGATCTCGGCCTCGGTGACCGACACCCGCAGCGCCACCTTGCGGCGGACGAGCTTGGACACCTTGAGGCCGTCGCGCAACCGCTTCTTGACCGCCTCGACCGTCACGCCCTGGCTGCGGACGAGCTTCTCGAAGTCCTCCTCGGTCTTGGCGCCGTAGCGCTTGATGCGCTCGAGGAACTCTTCGTTCAGCTCGACGTCGTCGACCGTGATCCTCTCGCGTTCGGCCTCCTGCAGCTGCAGCCGGCTGTCGATGAGCCGGTTGAGGAAGTCCTTGCGCAGCTCCTCGTCGCTGGGGCCGGACCGCCGGCCGGGGTTCTCGGCCCGGTAGGAGACGATCGACTCCTGCAGCTCGGCCAGCGTGATCGCGTCGTTGTTCACGACGGCGATGATCCGATCGGCCAGGCTGTCGTCGCCGTCCTCGGCCGGCCGCTGGCGGATATCGCCGGGTGTCGGCGTGTCGAGCGTGTTCTCGGACGAGGCGGGCGCCGACGCGAGCGCCGGCGGCGGATCCTTCTTCCCGAGGTACGGCACCCACTTCGGCAGCGTGGGCAGCGCGCAGCCCCCCAACAACAGTGCCACCAGGCCGACCGCCGGCAGCCCGACCCTCATCGGGCGGCGAAGCCGGTCAGCACGCCGAGCACCGAGTCACGCACGGCCGGCCAGTCACCGCCGGCGATCGCGGCCTCCACGGTGAACTCGCGCCGCATCTTCAGGCGCCCGCGGCTGGCCTGGATGGCCGCCACCAGCCGCCCCGGCTCGACGGTGGTCGAGGGCGCGAAGGTGATCACCGCCTTGCCCTCGCCGGCTTCGATCCGCTCCACCCCGAGCGCCCGGGCGGCGACGCGGATGCGGACGATGTCGAGGAGCTGGGCGGCGGGCTCGGGCAGGGGTCCGAAGCGATCGAGCAGCTCGGCGCGCAGGTCGGCCAGCTCGTCGCCGGCCGCCGTGGCCAGCCGCTTGTAGAATGCGAGTCGCTGGTTGACCTCAGGAACATAGTCCTCTGGCAAGAACCCTTCGACCTGGACGCTGATGACCGGTTCGACGGCGACCCCGGTCCGATCGCCCCTCAATTCTTGCACAGCTTCGGCGAGAAGTTTGCTGTAAAGATCGTAGCCGACCGCGGCGATGTGGCCGTGCTGTTCGGCCCCCAGGAGGTTGCCGGCACCCCGGATTTCCAGGTCTCGCAGCGCCAGCTTGAATCCGGACCCCAGCTCGGTCAGCTCCTGGAGCGCCCGCAGCCGCCGCTGGGCCTGCTCGTCCACCCGCCCGTCGGCGGGGACGAGGAGATAGCAGTACGCCTGGAGGCGTTCGCGGCCCACCCGCCCACGGAGCTGGTAGAGCTGGGCCAGCCCGAAGCGGTCGGCCCGGTTGATGATGATCGTGTTGGAGCTCGGGATGTCGAGGCCGGACTCCACGATGGCCGTCGAGACCAGGACGTCGGCCTGGCCGCTCACGAACTTCACCATGGTGGCCTCGAGCTCGCGCTCCTTCATCTGGCCGTGGGCCATGATCACCCGCGCCTCGGGCACCAGCTCCTGGATGAACCGCGCCATCGACGGCAGCGACTGCACGCGATTGTGCACGAAGAAGACCTGGCCGCCGCGGCCCAGCTCTCGCTCGAGCGCCTCCTTGATGACCGGCGTGCTGAACCGGCGCACCACGGTCTCGATCGGGAGCCGGTCGAGCGGCGGGGTCTCGATGGCCGACATGTCCCGCACGCCCGAGAGCGCCATGTAGAGCGTGCGCGGGATCGGCGTGGCGGTGAGGGCGAGGACGTCGACCGACGCCCGCAGCTGCTTCATGCGCTCCTTGTGGGCGACCCCGAAGCGGTGCTCCTCGTCGATGATCAGCAGGCCCAGGCGCTTGAACTCGACGTCCCGGGACAGCAGCCGGTGGGTACCGATGACGACGTCGACCGTGCCCTGGCGCAACCCCTCCACCACCGCCTTCTGCTCTCTGGGCGAGCGGAAGCGCGACAGCAGCTCGACCCTGGCCGGGAACGGTCCGAAGCGGTCGGTGAAGGTGGACCAGTGCTGCTGGGCCAGCACGGTGGTCGGCACCAGCACTGCCACCTGGAAGCCGTCGGCGACGACCTTGAACGCCGCCCGCAGGGCGACCTCCGTCTTGCCGTAGCCGACGTCGCCGGCCACCAGCCGGTCCATCGGCCGCGGGTTCTGCATGTCGCGCTTGGCCTCCTCGATGGCGCGCAGCTGGTCGGCCGTCTCCTCGAAGCGGAACGCCGCCTCGAACTCGCGCTGCCAGGGCGTGTCGCCGGCGAAGGCATGCCCCTCGGCCACGGTGCGCTGGGCGTAGAGCTTCAGCAGCGCCTCCGCCATCTCGCGCAGGGCCGCGCGCACCGACTCCTTCACCCGTTGCCAGGAGGCGCCGCCCAGACGGTCGAGGCGGGCCGTGCCGGCATCCCCGCCCAGGTACTTCGACACCAGGTCGAGCCGCTCGACGGGGACATAGAGCCGGCCCCCCTCGCCGTATTCCAGCAGCAGGAAGTCGCCGTCGCGGTCGCCCACCGACATCGTGCGCAGTCCCAGGTAGCGCCCGATGCCATGGTCCTCGTGGACGACGAGATCGCCCACCTCCAGGTCGGTGAATGCGGTGAGGGCGGCGCCGCGCTGGTACTTCGGGCGGCGCAGCGTGCGTCGCCGGGCGCCGAAGATCTCGGCCTCGGTGAGGAGCACCAGCCCCACGGCCGAGATCGCGATGCCGCCCGAGGCGTCGCCGACGACGATCGCCTGCGGGGCCGGCGCCTCGAGCGCAGGCGCGAGCGGGACCTCGATGCCGTGGTCGCGCAGGATCTGGCGCAGGTGCTCGGCCTGATGCTCGTCGGCGACGACGAGCCGGACCCGGAAGCCTTCGCCCCGCCAGGCCAGAAGCCGCTCGGTCAGCTGGGCGAAGCGCCCGCCGAAGCCGGGGACGTCCTGGGTGTCGAGGACGTGGCTTTCGCCGGCGGGGCCGGCCACCAGTTCCAGCTCGACGCGGGGCCGGTCACCGAGCACCTCGCGTAGCGGGCGCCGGCCGGGCGCCTCCTCGGACGTCTCGTCCAGGAGGGCGGGGGCGTCGAGCACGATCGGCGCCCTCACCGGCACGTACTCGAGCAGGCGCGCCGAGCCGGGCGCGTCGTCGGCGGGGGCGCCGAGCGGCAGCACCAGCAGCTCGTCGAGGCCGTCGGTCGAGCGCTGCGTGCCCGGATCGAAATGGCGGATCGACTCCACCTCGTCGCCGAAGAACTCCAGGCGCACCGGGCTCGGGTGGCTGGGCACGAACACGTCCACGATGCCGCCGCGCACGCTCCACTGCCCGACCTCGACGACCGTGTCCGTCCGCTCGTACCCCGCCGTCTCGAACGCCTCCAGCAACAGCTCCCGCTCCAGCCGGTCGCCCACCCCGATCCGCAGCGTCCTGGCCGAGAACTCGTCCGGCGCCGGCAACGTGGTGTCGAGCCCGGCCGGCGTGACGACGACGACCACCGGCTCGCCCGCCGCCAGGCGCCGCGCGATCACCGCCCGCTCGGCGTCGGCCTCGCGGTGGTGGCCGCCGCGCCAGAGCCGGGGCTCGCGCTCGGGGAACTCCAGCACCGGCGCCCGGACGAACCTGAGGTCCTGGGTCCAGCGGTGGGCGTCGGTCATCGAGCGCACGACCACGACGGCCGGACGGGGATGGATCTGCAGCAGCTCGGCCAGCACGAGCGGACGGGCAAGACCGGCCAGGCTGGCGACGCGCAGGCAGGCGTCTCCCTCGGCGAAGGCCTTCGCCAAGCCCTCAAACGCCTGCCACTCCCTCAACATCGCCGAGGCGTTACGGTACCACGACACGACCGCGCGGCAGACTACCGCCCGCTCTTGGCCAGGTAGAAGGAGAGCGTCTCCAGCTCGATGGAGAGGTCGACGTTCTTCAGGCGGACGTCGCGGCCGACGCGCAGCCGGGTGGGCGCGAAGTTCAGCACGGCCTTGATGCCGGCGGCCACCAGCTGATCGGTCACCGCCTGGGCGGCCTCGGGCGGCACCGCCACGATCGCGATCGCGATGCCGCGGGCCTTGATCTCCCGCGCCATGTCGCGGCCGGCCACGATCGTCACCGCATCGACCTCGCGGCCGACCTTGCCGGGATCGTCGTCGATGATGACGCCGATGCGAAAGCCCTGCCGGGCGAACCCCTTGTAGTGGAAGAGGGCGGAGCCCAGGTTGCCGAAGCCCACCAGCGCCACCGCCCACTCGCGATCGAGGCCGAGGATGCGCTGCAGCTCGGCCTTGAGGCCGGAGACGTAGTAGCCGATGCCGCGCACGCCGAACTCGCCGAAGTAGGCCAGGTCCTTGCGGACCTGGGCGGAGTTGAGGCTGAACCGGTCGGCCAGCTCCTGCGACGAGATCGTCTTGACGCCGTCTTCCTCGAGCTGGAGCAGGCAGCGCGTGTACACCGAGAGACGACGGATCGTCATCTCGGGGATCTTGGGCAGGCGATGGTTCGACCGCGCCATGGTACGGCGACGGCGCGGGGTGAGCCGCGCCGCCGAGACCTCCCGTGAGCCGCCGCTAGCTGACGGGCTGCACGAACAGCAGGATCATCGCCACGACCAGCACGTAGATCGCCAGCGACTCGATCAGCGCCAGACCGATGATCATCGCGGTCTGGATGCGGGCCGCCGCGCCGGGCTGGCGGGCCATCGCGTCGACGGCCGAGGCCACCGCCCGGCCCTGGCCGAGCGCGCACAGGCCGGCGGCGATCGCCATCGCGAACCCCGCCACCAGGACCGCGAACGGCCCGACCCAGCTCCCCTGCCCGGCCGGGGCCTGGGCCAGCGCCTGGCCCGGGACTGCCAGAACTGCGAGACCTGCCAGAATCAGTGAACGTCGCACGACCGCCCTCCTCTGTACGTGTGGTCTGCTAGTGGTGCGCGGGATGGGGCTCGCCCCCGTGATGCTCGGCGTCCTCGACGGCCCCCGAGATGTAGAGCATGGTCAGCATCACGAAGATGAACGCCTGGAGGAACGACACCAGGATCTTGAGCGGGTACAGGAACCCGACCGTGAAGACGATCATCACCAGGCCGCCGATGCCGCCCACGACGGCGCCGATCGGGCTGCCCGACAGCGCCCAGCCGATGAGCCCGTCGAGCCCCATCAGGAAGAAGATGATGGCCAGCAGGATGTGGCCGCCGAACATGTTGCCGAACAGCCGCAGGGTCAGCGACAGCGGCCGGGCCAGGTGGCTGATGATCTCGATGACGAACATCAATGGCTTGAGGGCCAGCGGCACCGGCCCCATGAAGTGCTTGAGATAGGTGAGCGCGCCCTGCTTCCGGACGCCGATCCAGTGATAGGCGAAGAAGACCACGAGCGCGCAGGCGGCCGTGGTGTTGAGGTTGGTGGTGGGCCCGTTCATGCCGGGCACCAGGCCGAGCAGGTTGCCGACCAGGATGAAGAGGCCCAGCGTCGCGATGAGCGGCAGGTACGGCCGGCCCGCGTGGCCGATGACGTCGTCGATCAGCTGCTGGAACTGCTCCAGGACGACCTCGAAGAAGTTCTGCAGCCCCCGCGGCACCAGCGCCACGTTGCGGGAGGCGGCGAAGGCGAGGCCGGCCAGCAGGATCATCACCAGCCAGGTGTAGGTCACGTGGTCCGGGATGCCTGGCAGCCGGAAAATCGGCGGATGCTCGATCACGTTCACGCGCGGCGCTCCGCGCGGGCCAGGCGCAGCCCCTGCAGCACCACGGCCAGCGGCAGCGCGCTGTAGCCCGCCAGCCACGCCACCGGGTGCGCCCACCCGGCCACGAACAACGCCGCCGCCGCCCCGCTCACCGCCGCGAAGCGCACGCCGGCCAGCAGCACCCACGGCGCCGCCGGCGCCGGATTCGACGTCGCGGCCGCCGCCCGCGAGGCCAGCAGCCGGAAGCTGACGATGGCCAGCGCGCCGCCGGCGAGCACGCCGAGGGCGCCGGGCGCGCCGCCCAGCCAGCCGCCGGCGAGCGCCCCCGCCAGCACGGCCACCGCCGTCCGCTGCGTCACGCCCGCCGTCAGCTCACTCACGGTCATCGACGTTCTTCTCCGCGCGCTTGACCGCTCGAAAGAGGTTCACGAAACCCGCCGCGATGCCGAGTACCAGCCCGATCAGCGTCAGCCACGGCGAGGTGCCGAGCCAGCGGTCGAGATAGTACCCGCCCGCCAGACCGATGACCGTCGCGATGACCAGGGCCAGGCCGATCGTCGACAGTTCGCCGAGCGCTTTCCAGGCGCTTGGATCCCCGGTCGGCGCCATGTGAAGCGAAACACTAGCACACCCCTCGGGGGCCGACAAGCCGGCCGAACGTGCTGATTTTTCGGTGGAATCACGGGGCCGGTGGCCGGGGGGTCCGTACAACCGCTACCCGAACATGCCGCCCATCCGCGCCCCGGCGACGCGATTGATCACGAGCACGCAGAGGGCCGCCACCACGATGAGGATCACGCCCAGCGCGGCGGCCTCGTTGGCGCTGCCGGCGATGTAGAAGGCGAAGATCCCCACCGGGATCGTCTCCCAGCCGCCGAGGGACAGGAAGAGCACGGCCGAGGCCTCCTGCAGCGAGGTCATGAACGAGAAGAGCGAGCCCACCAGCACCCCGCGCCAGATCAGCGGCAGCGTGACGTCGCGGAAGCTGCGGGGGCCGGTGGCGCCCACGCTGGCCGCCGCCTCTTCCATCGAGCGGTGGACGAGCAGCAGCGAGGCGTAGGCGCCGCGCACCGTGTAGGGCAGCCGGCGGATGCACAGCACCAGCGGCAGCACGATCCAGAGGCTGGTGAGCTTGAGGTCGAGCCACGGGAGCTCGAAGTGGAAGGCGCGGATGTAGGCGATGCCGATCGCCGTGCCCGGCAGCGCCAGGATCAGCGTGACGAGGCCGTCGAGGGTGTCGCGGCCGGGGGCGCGGGTGCGGGCCAGGATCCAGGCGATCGGCACGCCGACCACGATGCAGCCCAGCACGGCCAGGCCGGAGTACACGAAGCTGTTGAGGATGTACTTCGGCGTCTCCACGATCACGCGCTCGTAGTACTGCAGCGTGTACTGCAGGGGCAGCGGCGTCAGCGACCACCCCTTGCCGACCGAGGCCAGCCCCACGCCCACGTACGGGATGAACGAGGCCAGCATCACCAGCGACAGGAAGAGCACGGCGCCGGCCTGACCCGCCGGTGACAGCCGGTGGCGCGCGATCCGGGAATAGGCGAGCGACGAGTAGTCCTTGATGGCGACGTACCGCCGGGCGGCGACGAGGAAGAGGATCGCCAGCACGACCATGAGCGCCGAGATCACGATGCCCATGCGGAAGAGCCGGCGGTCGACGAACTGCACGATGTTGAGGTAGGCCTGGGCGGCCAGCAGGTCGTGCACCCCCAGCACCAGCGGGGTGGCGAAGTCCGAGAAGGTCCAGATGAACACGAGCAGCGCGCCCGCCACGTAGCCGGGCGTGGTCAGCGGCAGCGTGATCGTGCGCAGCTTGCGCCAGCCGCGGGCCCCCACGCTCTCGGCGGCCTCCTCCAGCGCGGGGTCGATCTTGGCCAGCGCGTCGAGCACGTTGAGCGTGATCATCGGGAACAGGTGCAGGGTCTCCACCAGCAGCACGCCGTGCACGCCGTAGACGAAGTTGATCGGCCGCTCGACGCCGAGCCAGTCGTGCAGGAGCACGTTGACCGTGCCGGCCCGCCCCAGGATGAAGGTGACGCCCAGCACGCCGACCAGCGGCGGCGAGATGATCGGGATGAGGGTGAGGTAGCCGAAGAGGTCGCGCCCCCGGAAGTCGAAGCGGACGAGCAGGAAGGCGACCGCGAAGCCCAGCACCGAGGTGCACGCCACGGTGCCGAGACCGAGCAGGATCGAGTTCCAGAGCGAGCGCACGTAGTAGGCGTCGCCGCCGAATTCCACGACGTTGGCGATGGTGAGGCGTCCCGCCTCGTCGGTGAACGCGTCGTAGAAGATGCGCAGCAGCGGATAGACCAGGAACACGACCAGGAACAGCCAGATGGCGGCGTATCCCAGCCCGGGGCCGAGCCGGGCCAGCCGGGGCACCGCGCCGGCGTCGGGGGAGGCGGCCGCCGCGCTGGCCGGGGTCACTCGTCCGGCAGCGTGAGGGCGGCCGAGGCGGGAAAGCTCACCCGCACCGGCTGCCCGACCGCGAGCGGCTCGTGATGCCAGGCGTCCCCGACGTCGACCTTCAGGAGGAGCCCGGCCGCCAGCTGCACGTCGTAGCGGAGCGTGCTGCCGAGATACGAGGCGAACACCACCCGCCCCTCGAAGACGTTGTCGCCCGCCGTGCCCAGCGTCACGTTCTCGGGGCGCACCGCCAGCACGCAGCGGGCGCCGGCCGCCACCCCGGCCGCCGGGCGCCCGCGGACGAGCCCGAGCGGGGTGTCGACCGCGGCCTGGCCCGATTCCTGGGCCTTGCACACGCCGGGGATGAAGTTGTTGGTGCCGACGAAGTCGGCCACGAAGCGGTTCCCGGGCCGCTCGTACAGCGCCTTGGGCGTGGCGACCTGCTGGATCCGCCCGTCCCGCATCACCGCCACCCGGTCGGAGAGCGAGAGCGCCTCCTCCTGGTCGTGCGTGACGTAGACCGTCGTGATCCCCAGCGACTGCTGCAGCTGCCGGATCTCCCCCCGCACCTGCACGCGGATCTTCGCGTCGAGGTTGGACAGCGGCTCGTCCAGCAGCAGGATGTCGGGACTGAGCACGAGCGCCCGGGCCAGCGCCACCCGCTGCTGCTGCCCCCCCGACAGCTGCCCCGGATACCGATCCTCGAGCCCGACCAGGTTCACCTGCCGCAACCCCCGCTCCAGCCGCCGCGCGATCTCATCCGCCGAAAGCTTCCTCAGCCGCAGCCCGTACGTCACGTTCGCCCGCACCGTCATGTGCGGCCACAGCGCGTAGTTCTGGAAGACCATCCCGATGTTCCGCTGATACGGCGCCAACCCGTCGACCCGCCGCTCGCCGAACCGGATCTCACCCTCGTCGGGCGGCCGGTAGAACCCGGCGATCAGCCGCAGCAGCGTGGTCTTGCCGCACCCCGACGGCCCCAGCAGCGTGAACAGCTCCCCATCGGCGATGTCCAGCGTCGCGTCGTCGACCGCGACGACGCCGCCGAACCGCTTGACCACCCCCCGAAGCGCGATCTTCACGCGTTCGGCCCGCCCGAGATTCCGGTCTCGCGGGCGATGCTGGTCACGGAACGTGAGGCCGACGAGCCGGACGCCGCGCGGAGGGGCGGGCCGGGGGTGGGGTGGGGGCTCGGGCACCCGTTTCCCGCCGCGCCAGACCGGGCGCTGCGCCTCGATGGAATCCAGCCGCCCACCATGTCGACGCGGCCTCCCACCACGTGGTCCCCCAG
>DASWJN010000103.1:0-11339 GCA_036397135.1 Candidatus Methylomirabilota bacterium | reverse complement strand
GCCACGTCGAAGCCCAGCGAGTCGGCGAGCGTGACGAGATCGAGCATCTCGCCGTAGCGCTCGGCGTGGGTGCGGCCGGGCGCCTCCGGCACCTGGAAGAAGAGTCCGAATCGCATCGCGGGGCAGCATACGGCATACTGCCCCCGCCGTCATCCCGCGCGAAGGAGCTACGCCCATGCCGCGAGTCGCCCCCATCACCGGCAAGTCCGACGTCCCCCCCGAGCACCACCGCGTCGTCGACGCCGTCGTCGGCGTCTTCGGCAACGTGCGCGGGCCCATGAGCGTGCTCCTGCACAGCCCGAAGCTCGCCGAGCGCGTGCTGAGCCTGGTCACCTTCTTCCGCGACGAGAGCGTGGTGGAGGGGCGGCTCCGCTCGCTCGCGATCCTCACCGCCGTGCGCGAGCGCGAGGCCGCCTACGTGTGGGCGGCCCAGGTCGGCGCGGCCCGCCGCGCCGGCGTTCGGGAGGCGGCGATCGACCTGATCCGCGCCAAGGGCGACCCGGCCAGGCTGCCCGACGAGGAGCGGGAGATCGTGGCGTACACGCGCCAGCTCATGCGCACCAACCGCGTCGACCAGGCCGCCTTCGACGCGCTCGTCAAGCGCCACGGCGTGCCGTGGCTCGTGGAGCTGACGGCGGCCGCGAACTACTTCGCCCTCCTCTCCGGCGTCGTCAACGCCTTCGAGGTCCCGGCACCGCCGGACGGCGACAAGCTGCCCGCATAGGAGGCCGTGCAATGCGGTTGGATGAACGGGTGGCGGCGATCACAGGCGGGGCGCTGGGGATCGGGCGCGCGACGGCGTTTCTCTTCGCGGCGGAGGGGGCGACGGTGGCGCTGGGGGATATCGAGGTCAGCGGTGCCGAGGCTGTGGCCAAGGAGATCGTCGGACACGGTGGTCGCGCGATCGCCGTCGGCGTGGACGTGGGCGATGCGGGTCAGGTGCAGGCCTTCGTGGACCGGGTCGTCGCCGAGTTCGGACGCCTCGACGTGATGTTCGCCAACGCGGGCATTGCGCACTCGGCGCCGTTCCTCGACCACCCCGAGGCTCAATGGCACCGGGTGCTGCGCGTGAACCTCACCGGGGTCTTTCTGTGCTGTCAGATCGCCGCCCGCCAGATGGTGAAGCAGGGGGGCGGGCGGATCATCACGACGGCGTCGATCAACGGCTTCCGGGGCGTGGAGAACCTGGTCGGTTACAACGTGGCCAAGGCCGGGGTGATCGAGCTGACGCGCACCATGGCCGTGGAGCTGGCCCAGCACCACGTCACGGTGAACGCGATCGCTCCGGCCCAGATCGACACCCGGCTCACACGGAGCCTGCCGGAGGACGCGCGCCGGCGGCGCGTCGAGCGGATCCCGATGGGGCGCTTCGGCGAGGCCGACGAGGTGGCCCGGGCCGCGCTGTTTCTCGCCTCGGACGACGCCAGCTACGTCACCGGCCACACCCTCGCCGTGGACGGCGGCTATCTGGCGGGCGGTCTCTGGTCGCGGAAGCCGGACGGCCCCGGGCCCAGCTGACGATGATCACGCGGTTCTCGACGCTGTACGTGGGCCACATCGAGCTGGAGCGGTGCGGGCTGGCCGGCACGCCGGCCGACGACCGGCGCTATCCCAGCGCGCGGCTGGCCGAGGTGTTCGAGACCGCCGCCGCGCTGGCCCGCGCGACCGACGCGCTGGGGTACGAGACCCTGTGGCTGGCCGAGCACCACTTCCAGCACGAAGGGTACGAGTGCATCCCGAACATCCCCCTGCTGGCCGTCGACCTGGCCCACCGCACCGAGCGGATCAAGCTCGGCTGCGCCTTCAACATCGTCCCCACCTGGCATCCGCTCCGGCTGGCCGAGGACTACGCGACGGCGGACATCCTCACCGGCGGCCGGGTGGTCTTCGGCGTGGGGCGGGGCTACCACTCCCGCGAGGTGGAGACCTTCGGCAACCCGATGCTGGACGGCGAGGCCAACCGCGAGCTGTTCGAGGAGCAGGTGGAGATCATCCTCAAGGCGTTCCGGCAGGAGTCGTTCGCGCACCGGGGCAAGCACTACACGATCCCGCCCGACGTCCCCTACCGCGGCTATCGCCTGACGGAGATCACGCTGGTGCCCCGTCCCCTGCGCCAGCCGGTCGAGGTCTGGCAGCCGATCGTGAGCGGCAGCGCGCGGAGCCTGGACTTCATGGCCCGGCACGGCATCAAGGGCGTCGTCTCCGCCACCGCCGAGCAGTTCGTCGAGCGCTGGTTCCGCGAGTACCAGGAGGCGGCCCGCCGGCACGGCCGCGCGCTCGAGCTGGGCGAGGACCTGATCCTGGGCTTCCGGATGTGCCTCGACGAGACGGAAGCGCGCGCCATCGAGCGCGCGCGCCCGTACTTCGAGGAGCACGCCAAGTTCATGGCGCCCCTGGGCATGCTGCGCTACAGCGAGGAGCACGTGAGGGCGGTGGCCGCGCGCCAGGCGCAGTCGCCGACCGCGGCCAGCCTGGAGAACGGCGTGCGCAACCGCAGCTGGCTGTGCGGCTCGCCGGGCGACATCGTGGCCTACCTGAAGGAGGTGGAGGCGCGGTATCCCGGGCTGGAGCACGTCATGATCGCGTGGGCGCTGGGCACGCCGCGCAATCTCATGATCGAGCAGCTCACGCGCTTCGCCGAGGAAGTCATGCCGGCGTTTTCGAGGCCGGCGGCGCGGCCCCGATGATCGCCTCGGCCGGCACACCCACGGGACGCACTACCGCGCGGGCAGCGCCCCCCCGGCCGGCCGGGGTTGGTCAGCGGCCGCGAAGCTGGGGGTCGAGCGCCGCGCGCAGGCCGTCGCCGAGCAGGTTGAAGCCGAGCACGGCCAGCATGATGGCCAGGCCGGGGAAGATGCTCATCCACGGCGCGGTCTCCAGATACGTCCGGCCCTCGTTCAGCATCGTGCCCCACGAGGGCGCGGGCGGCTGGGTGCCCAGGCCGAGATAGCTCAGGGCGGCCTCGGTGAGGATCGCATAGGCGAGGCTCACCGAGGCCTGGACGATGAGCGGCGCCAGCACGTTCGGCAGGATGTGGCGGAAGACCACCCGGAAGGTGCCGGCGCCGAGGCCGAGGGCGGCCACCGCGTACTCCTTCGCGCGCTCGGCGATCACGGGGCCGCGGACCACGCGGCTGAAGAACGGCGCGTAGACGACGGCGATGGCGAGGGCCGCGTTGTCGAGGCCGGGGCCCAGCATGGCCGCGATCCCGATGGCCAGGATCAGCGTCGGGAAGCTGAAGAGAATGTCCATCGCCCGACCGATCACGAGGTCGGTGACGCCGCCGACGTAGCCGCCCACTAGCCCCAGGATCGTCCCGATCACCAGCGCCAGCCCGATGCTCGAGATCGCCACGCCCAGGGCGATGCGGCTGCCGTGCATGGTGCGGCTCAGCACGTCCCGGCCGAACCGGTCGGTGCCGAACGGGTGCGCCAGCGACGGCCCCTCGAGCGCGTCGACGACCTTCATCTCGGTCGGGTCGTAGGGCGCCACGACTTCCGCAAAGGCCGCCAGCAGCACCATCGCGACGATGATGCCGGTGCCGAAGAGGACGAGCCAGTTCCGCAACGCCGGCCGGAGCGCCCGCTCAGCCATAGCGAATCCGGGGATCGACGTAGGCGTAGACCAGGTCGACGAGCAGGTTCGACACCATGAACAGCCCGCTGATGAACAGGATCGTGCCCTGCACGAGCGGGTAGTCGCGCTGGAACACCGCCCACAGGAGCAGCCGGCCCACCCCCGGGAGGGTGAACACCTCCTCGGTGATGACGGCGCCGCCGAGCAGATAGCCGACCTGGACGCCGGCCACCGTGATGAGGGGGATGAGGCTGTTCTTGAGCGCGTGGCGCCAGAGCACGCCCGGCTCGGCGACGCCCTTGGCCCGCGCGGTGCGGACGTAGTCCTGACGCATCACCTCCAGCACGGACGAGCGCGTCATCCGCATGAAGACCGCGGCCACCGCGGTGCCGAGCGCCAGGCCGGGCAGCGCGATGATCCCGAGGTTGCCCAGCGGGTCGCGGGTGAAGCTGACGAAGTCGACGGACGGGGCCCACTCCAGCCAGAGCGAGACGGCCAGGATCAGCATGGTCGCCTGCCAGAAGACGGGGATGGAGAGGCTGAACAGGCTGACCAGGCGGACCGCGTGGTCGAGGGCGGTGTTCTCGCGCCGGGCCGACAGCATGCCGAGCGGGACGCCGACGGCGATCGCGACGAGCATGGCGACGACCGTCAGCTCGACCGTGACCTCGAGCCGGCCGAGGATCATCTGGACCACCGGCAACCCCGTCCGCCAGCTGGTGCCGAGGTCGCCCTGGAGCACCGCGCCGAGCCAGCGGGCGTACTGGACGTGGATCGGGGCGTCGAGGCCGAAGAAGGCGCGGAGGGCCCGCATCGATTCCTCGCTGTACGACCCCTCCGTCCCCACCATCTGGTCGACGACGGTGCCGGGGATCAGGCGGACGAGCAGGAACACGGCGACGCTGACGCCGAGCAGCGCCGGCACCATCGACAGCGTTCGCAGCAGCACGTAGCGCCGCACGCTACGCGCCCGGTCGCGGGCCTGCCGGCCGGTCCTTACTTCCCGAGGGCGACCGTGCGGAACCCGTAGTAATTGGTGGTGAAGTGCTGCTGGTACTGGACGGAGGCCTGGGTGACGTCGATCATGTCCGGGGCGAACGTCCAGATCTGGATCGCCTTGTCCACCATCAGCCGCTGGACCCGGTCGTAGATGTCCTTGCGCTTCGCCGGATCGAGCGTGGTGCGGCCCTGGTCGAGGAGCACGTCGATATCAGGATCGCCGTCGTTGTTCCACTGCTTTTCCGAGGAGTGGAAGCGCCGGTAGAACAGCGAGTCGGGGTCGGCGTCGCCGGTGGTGAGGTTCATCGTGAGGTCGAAGTCGAAGTTCGGCTTGATGATGGCCTTGATCCAGACCCCGTACTCCTCCTGGATGATCTGCGCGTCCACGCCGATCTTCTTGAGGTGGGCGGCGACGACCTGGGCCCCGGCGACCATGGTCGGGAAGGTCGGGATCACCTTGAGCGTCGTCTTGAACCCGTTCGGATACCCGGCGTCGGCCAGCAGCTTCCGGGCCCGCTCGAGATTGGGCGTGTACCACTCCTTGAACGCGTCCGCCGGCAATGCCCACGGCCGCATGGCCGGCGTCAGCGGTCCGGTGACCGAGCCGAGGCCGGAGGCGGCGGCCTGCAGCACCTCGGCGCGGTCGACGGCCAGGCTCAGCGCCTGCCGCACCCGCACGTCGGTGTAGGGCCGCCGCCCGTGGTTGATGTTCACCATGTCGAACCCCAGCCGGGGCGCGCGCTGCGCGCGCAGGCGCTTGTCGTCCTTCACGAGCAGGTAGTTCTTGTTGTCCTCCAGGAGCGCGTGGTGGATGTTGCCGGTCCGCAGCTGGGCGATGATGTTGGCCTCGTCGGGGATCACCTTGATCTCGACGGCGTCGACCGAGGGCTTGCCCTTGTCCCAGTAGTCGGGGTTCCGCCGCGCCTTGAGGTGGCTCTGGGGCACCCACTCCTGCAGGATGAACGGTCCCGTGCCGACCGCGGTACGCCGGAGATCGCCCTTCTCGTGGTGGGAGACGATCGCCGACCACCCGCCGGCCATGCCGGCCAGGAGCGACGCGCTCGGCTGCTTGGTGACGATGCGCACGGTGTGCGGATCCGGCAGCTCGATGTGGTCGATGGCGCTGAGGTAGCCGCGCCCGCCCGAGCCCACCTTCGGATCGAGGATGCGCTCGTACGTGTACTTGACGTCCTCGGACGTGAAATCGCGCCCGTTGTGGAACTTCACACCCCGGCGCAGCGTGAACGTCCACGTGCGGCCGTCGGCGCTGGCCGTCCACGACTCCGCCAGCGCGGGCTCCAGCTTGCCGTCGTGTCCCCACTCGACCAGCCGGTTGTAGAACAGCGGATCGAGCCGCTGCCGGGAGAGCGCCTGCTCCATGATCGGCTCGAGGCTCGGCGCCTCGGTCGTCTTGGCGGAGATGAACGTCCCGCCCGGCCGGCGGGATGGCTGGGCCGCGGCCGGGGCGGCGGCGATGGCGGCGGCCGAGGCGGACAGCGCGAGAAAGCGGCGACGGCTGACACGGGCGGTGCGCGGACGGGTCATGGTGTCCTCCAGAGTCTCAGGCGCCGGCGCTGGCGCCGAGGAAGCCGGTGGCGTTGACCTCGACGAGCAGCTGGGGCGTCGCGAGCGCGCGCACCTCGACCAGGGTGGAGGTCGGGAAGTCGCCGGTGAAGAACTCCCGGCGCGCCTTCCACACCTGCTCGCGCTGCTTGATGTCGGTCACGTAGATGTCCAGGCGGATGAGGTCGTTCATGGTGCCGCCGGCCGCCTCGACGAGGTGCTTGATCTTCGTGAACGTCTCCCGGGCCTGGCTGTACATCGACCCGTCCCCGAGCACCCCGCCCTGGCCGTCCCCGGCCGTCATGCCGGCGACGAAGATCTGGTTGCCGTGGACGCGGCAGTTCGACCACGTCCCCGGCGGGGCCTCCTTCACGTGCGGGCTGGTCACGCGCTGCGTCTTCATGGCGTCCTCCCTCCCGGGTCCGGCCGGATCACGGCTTCAGGTCCAGCAGCGCTTCCAGGTTGCGCCAGAGGATGCGCTCCTTCTCCTCCGGCGTGAGGCTCGGGAGCCCCTGCACCCAGGCGACGGGCGAGGGGTGCCACGGCACGAAGGGCCAGTCGCTGCCGAGCACCACGCGCTCGGCGCCCACCTGGTCGAGCAGGAAGCGCAGGGCGGCCTCGCTGCCCGTCACGCAGTCGTAGTAGAGGCGGCGCTGGTAGGCGCTGGGCGGCTGGGGGATGCGGCGGGCCTCGGGCCGGCTCTGCCAGCCGCGGTCGAGCCGCCCCATCGCCAGGCAGGCGGGGCCGCCGCCGTGGGCGATGCACACGCGGAGGTCCGGGCACGCCTCCAGCACGCCGCCCGCGATCAGGATCGCCACCACGATCGCGTCGTCGAGGATCACGCCGAGGCTGTTGAACAGCCCGTCGCGCGGGGTGCGCTCCATCAGGAAGTTGTGCTGCGGCTGCGGATGGTAGAAGAGGACGGCGCCCATCTGCTCGGCGGCCTTGAAGAACGGCCGGAACTCCGGCTCGTCCCACTGCTTGCCGTTCACGTGCGTGTCCAGCTCGGCGCCCTTGAGGCCGAGGACGGTGACCGCGCGCTCCAGCTCGGCGATCGCCGCCGGGACGTCCTGCATCGGCAGCGTGGCGAGGCCGGCGAAGCGCCGGGGATGCTCGCGCGTCATGCCGGCGATCTCGTCGTTGACCTCCCGCGCGAGCTGCAGCCCCTGGGCCGGGGGCAGGTGATAGCCGAAGAACGGCGTGTGGATGGAGACCACGTGCACGTCCACGCCCTGGGCGTCCATGTCCTTGATCCGCTCGTCGAGCGTGAAGCGCACCTTGGGCGAGGCGAAGTGCGTCCGCTTGCCGTCGCCCACCATGGTCCCGACGCCCGGGCCCGGCTCGTGGCGGAAGCCGTACCACTCCCGGCCGGCGTCGACGGCCCGCCACAGCGACTGCGGGACCACGTGAGCGTGGATGTCGATGGTGCGCATGCGCGATCCTCCTGGGTCACGAGGTGTCAGCGAAGTGTAGCCGAAGACGTGTGCGCCCACACGGCGTACAACGGATCGCCGTCGCCGGCGGGCGATCGGTCCTCCGCGGTCACCTTCGCCCAGCCGCCGGCCGCGTCGAAGTAGCTGCCGACGAGCATCAGGTGCTGCTGGTCGGTGGTGCCGAGCCAGACCGCGACGGCCTTCGTCGGAAAGCACCGGTTGGAGAAGGCCACCACGAACGGCGCGCCCGGCCGCAGCACCCGGCGAACGTCGCGGAAGACGAGGAGCGGGTGGGTCACGTACTGGATCGAGACCGCGCACATGGCGCCGTCGAACTCCGCGTCGGCGAACGGCAGCCCGGGGTCGCGGTTCAGGTCGTGGACGACGGCGCGCGTGAGCCGGGGGTTGTCGGCCATCTCCTCGGCGTTCAGCCCGAGCCCCACGACCTCGCGGGCGCGAACGGCCTCCGGGAGATGGCTCCGCCAGCTGCTCATCAGGTCGAGCAGGCGCCCGCCGGCCGGCAGGGCCTCGGCGTACAGGCGGCCGAGCGCGGCGATGGCCCCGTCGTCGATGTGGACGACCCGGCGCGGGGCGACGTAGAAGCGGGGGTCGGGCGACTCGTCTTCCCGCGCGTACGCCTCGGGCGGGAACAGGCCGTCGCCCCGGAGCGGCGCCGCGGTCAATGCGCCGCGGCAGCCTCCGGCATCGCGGCCACCACCCGCGTCTCGTGCACCGCCGGCGAGTAGACCTCGAGGATCTCGACGTCGTCCGAGCACTCCAGCTCGTTGTGCACGATCCCGGCCGGCTGCAGCACGCAGTCGCCGGCGTGGAACGTCTGCTCGCCCTGGCCCTCGTAGACGAACCGGATCCAGCCGTTCAGCACGTAGAACATCTGGAAGTCGCACTGGTGCTGGTGCAGGCCGGTCGTGTGCAGGTCGTGGGCGCCGGGGCCGTCCTTCCTGATCCGGATCACGTGGGCCCGGTACTGCCCGTGGGTCGCCTGCGCGATGCCGAGATCGCGGTACTCCATGAAGCCTCGCAGGCCGGTCTGGTAGACCGCGTCCTTGGCCCGGTTCACGCTGAACAGCTGCCTGGGCTCGCTCATCGCCGTCCCTCCCGTGGAAGATGCCGTACGCTATCCGCCGGCGCCAGTATAGACGCCAACGATCGGGGAGGCCACGCCATGGGGATCGCGGACAGCGGCGCGCTGAGGGGCCGGGTGGCCATCATCACGGGCGCGGCGACGGGGATCGGCCGGGCGAGCGCCCTGCTCTTCGCGCGGGCGGGCGCGCGGGTCGCCGTCGCGGACGTGCGCGAGGCCGAACTGGCGCGGACGGTGGCCGACGTGCGGGCGGCCGGCGGCGAGGCGACGCCGATCGCCGCCGACCTCGCCCGCCCCGACGACTGCGCGGCCGTGGTGGCGGGCGCGGTACGGGCGTTCGGCCGGCTGGACGTCGTGCTCAACAACGCCGGGGTGGGCACGATGGTCGTCGGCGGCACCGTCGAGACCATCGCGCTCGAGCACTGGGATCTCGCCCAGGACGTCAACGTGCGGGCGATCTACCTGGTGTCCCGGGCGGCGGTGCCGCATCTGCGAGAAGCCGGCGGCGGCGCCATCGTCAACATCGCGTCGGTCTCGGCCTTCCACGGCTCTGTCGGGCGCCCCAGCCACGCCTACGCGGCGTCCAAGGGCGCCGTGCTCGCGCTGACGCGCGCGATGGCGGCGTCCTACGGGCGCGACGGCATCCGGGTCAACGCCATCTGCCCGGGGACGATCCGCACGCGCCTGACGGCGGACATCGTCGAGGGTGCCGAGCGGGCGGCGAAGGAGGGCCGGGGCATCCCGCTGGGCCGCGTCGGCGAGCCGGAGGACATCGCCCGCTGCGCGCTCTTCCTGGCCTCCGACGACGCGGCGTTCGTCTCCGGCGCCCACCTCGTGGCCGACGGCGGCGCCATGGCCGCCGTCCCCTAGAACAGCTCGCCGAACAGCTCCTTGACCTTCTCGCGCGCCTGCTGGAAGGCGGCCGTCCCGCGCCGCGTGATCACGTAGACCTTGCGCGCGCGGCGGCCGGCGCGCTCCACCCGCGCGCGCAGGTAGCCCTTCCGCTCCATCGCGTGGAGCATAGGGTACAGCGTGCCCGGGCTGAGCCGGTACCCGTGAGTGGCCAGCTCCTCGATGATCGCCAGTCCGAAGATCGGCCCCTCGGTGGCGTGGTGAAGGATGTGGAGCCGGATCAGGCCGCCGTAGAGCTCGCGATCCTTGCCACCATCACGCGGCGCCATCGCGGCTACCAGCGTGCCACCGCCTCGGCTGCCAGGGCCGTGAGCACGACCACGAGCCAGGGCGGCCACTTCCAGAACGCCAGGAGCCCGAAGGCGAGCAGCGCGAGCGCGAAGTCGGACGCGCCCGCGATCGCGCTCGTCCAGACCGGATGGTAGAGCGCCGCGACCAGCAGGCCCACGACGGCCGCGTTGATGCCCCGCAGCGCGGCCTGGAAGATCGTCCGGGTGCGGAGGACGTCCCAGAAGGGCAGCGCCCCGATCGTCATCAGGTACGCGGGCAGGAAGATCGCGGCGAGCGCCAGCGCCGCGCCGGCCCAGCCGCTGGGCTCGGCCTGCATCGCGAACCCGAGATAGGCGGCGAACGTGAAGAGGGGGCCGGGGACGGCCTGGGCGGCGCCGTATCCGGCCACGAACGTCTCGTTCGTCACCCAGCCCGGCCCCACCACCTCGGCCTGGAGCAACGGCAGTACCACGTGACCGCCGCCGAACACCAGGGAGCCAACACGGAAGAAGCTGTCGAAGACCGCGAGCGCTCGATTGCCGGAGGCCTGGCGGAAAAGTGGCAGCAGGACGAGCAGACCCAGGAAGAGACCCCAGCACACCGCGCCGAGCCGCCTGCTGACCGGCACCCGCACGTGAAGGGATGGAGGCGGGGTCGACCCGGGGAAGAGCCGCAAGCCGACCATCCCGGCGGCGACGATCGGGACAATCTGGCCCAAGGCGGTCGGCCACGCCGACGCGACGACGGCGGTGAGGATGGCGAGCGTCGCCCGTTCCCGGTCGGGGCAGAGCGTGCGCGCCATGTTCCAGACCGCGAGCGCGACGACCGCCACCGCGACGACCTTCAGGCCGTGCAGCCAGCCGGCGTCGCCGGCGGTGCCGAGCGCGCTCACGCCATACGCGAAGGCCACGAGCGCCAGGGCGGAGGGCAGCGTGAACCCCAGCCAGGCCAGCGCTCCGCCCGGCAGCCCGGCTCGGATGGTTCCGACCGCGATGCCGACCTTGCTGCTGGCGGGACCGGGCAGGAACTGGCACAGCGCCACCAGATCGGCGTAGCTCTGCTCGTCGAGCCACTTTCGCCGGGCCACGTACTCGCCGTGGAAGTACCCGAGATGCGCGATGGGGCCGCCGAACGACGTGAGCCCCAGGCGGGTCGAGACCCACAGGACCTCGAGCAGCGAGCCCCGGGCGGGCGCGGTGCGACTCTCACCCATGACGGTCGGCGGCCTCCTCGCCGCCCGGCCATTGTATCGGAATTCGTTATCGAGTATCGTGGCCGCGGGCCGACGTCGAACGGCCGGATGACCGGCGGCGGGAGCGAGCGCCCAAGAGAGTACGTGGTCGTGTCGGCGGTCGTGCTGATCCTCGTCGGCGCCGGCCTCCTGACGGGGTGCTGTAGCGGCCCCGGGGCGGGGCGGCCGGGCGCGAGCGCGCGCCGGGCTAATGAATCTCGTGAAACGTGGTGACGCCGGGGGCGGGGCACGG
>DASWJN010000102.1:0-29396 GCA_036397135.1 Candidatus Methylomirabilota bacterium | reverse complement strand
CGAGATCATCCGGATGTTCCCGGACGCCCGGTACGTCTTCCTCGTCCGTCATCCGCTGGGCATGCTGGCGTCGTACCTCAACGTGATGGTTCCGGGGGACTGGAGAGCGCTGTCCTCCGCGCCATTACGAAACGATCTCTTGCACGGGTACGCGTTGTTGCGCCGCGGTGTGCGCTGCTTCGGCGACGACGCCACGCTCGTGAGGTACGAGGATCTCGTCGAGGAGCCCGAACGGACCGTCAAGGACCTCTGCCAGCGGCTCCGGCTCGAGTACGTGCCGAGCATGCTCGATTACGGGGCCAACGGCGTGTTGCCCGGACGCCTCGTCGACCCCAAGAGTATCCGGAAGCACCAGCGGCCGGTTGCCGACTATGTCGACGCCTGGCGAACGGCATTCCGCTCGGCTCGCGAGGTGGAACTGGCCCACGCGTTCATCACTCACCTGGGGCGCCCGCTCGTCGAGGAGTTCGGTTACGAATTCGACCGGCTGGAGGGCGCCCTTCCGCCGCTCGCCGGGGGCCGGCGCCTGGAGGATCTGTTGGACGACACGGGACGAGCCGAGAGCAGCCGCCCGCCCGTCAGTCCCATCCGGGCCGTGCGACGGCGGGCAAGACGCCTGTTGCACGAGGCGCGGGCCGCTGTCCGGCGCCAGCGGCCGCCCATCGGCGCCGTGTCGACATCACGGCCGGCGTCGGAAGTGCCGGTGTCAGGCGAGCACCGCCTCGTCGCCGAGGCCGAGATTCCGCGGGCGGCCCGCTCCGGCTGGCGGACAGCGGAGGTCGCCGAGCGACAATCGAGTGCCTACCGGCCTCTGCTCTCGCAGATGCGGCAAGGGGACGTCCGGCGCGACTTCGCCGTGGCGGCCGAGTCGTTGCGCCTGCTCGCCCTCGCGGATTTCACCATCGTCGAGATCGGCTGCGGGAACGGCTACTACTCGGAGATTCTCTCGCACCTGTACCGTCAGCCCTTTCGTTACATCGGCGTGGATTACTCGGAGGCAATGGCGCGATCGGCCCGGACCAGCTATCCGGGGCTCGCGGTCGCGGTCGCCGACGCCTTCGCGCTGCCGTTCCGTGACCGGGCATTCGACGTCGCGTGGTCGGGGACGGTGCTGATGCACCTGCCCGACTACGTCAGCGCGATTCACGAGACGTGCCGGGTGGCGCTGCGCTTTTGCGTCTTCCACTCGGTCCCGGTCCGGCTGGGCGGACCCACGCTGTTCCTCACGAAGACGGCCTACGGCGCCACGGTGGCCGAGGTGATCGTCAACCGGACCGAGCTGGAGCGGTGCCTGCGCAGCAACGGCCTCGCGATCCGCCACATCCTCGAGAGCCTGCCGTACCGCCCGGGGACACTGGCCGACGACGTCGATACCCTGACATATGTGTGCGAGCGGGTGGCATGAACTCGCCCCGCCGGAGTATCGTTCGACGGGTGTTGCGCCGGTTCGCGTGGCACCGGCGGCTACGATCGATCGTCGGTCGGTTGCAGGTGGGGCCGCCGTCGCGAGGGTGGGCCTCGCCGCTGCGGCTGGCGCGGAGATACCTGGCCGACGCGGTAGAGGCGCGGGCGCATCATGCCCGCGGGTGGATGCTCGACGTGGGATGCGGCTATCAACCGTACCGCCGTCTGTTCTCGCACGTGGACCGGTACGTTGGCCTGGACACACCCGGCAGCGGGCTCGTCGACGTCGGCGGCGACGCGCTGGCGCTGCCGTTTCGCGGCGCCGCCTTCGACACCGTGCTGTGCAACCAGGTCCTGGAACACGTCCCGGAGCCGGCCACGCTGCTTCGCGAGGTCGGTCGAGTGCTGAAGCCCGCGGGCACCTTGCTGCTGACGGCGCCCCAGACGTGGGGACTGCACCACGAACCGCACGATTTCTACCGGTACACCAAGTACGGACTGCGCTACCTGGCGGAGAGCAACGGCCTGCGCGTCGTCGACATCGCGGCGACCTGCGGAATGTGGACCACGGTGACGCAGCGGGTCGCCGACACCGTGGTCCACACGTACGCTGCCAGTCGGCCGCGGTGGATGATCGAGGTCCTCTCGGTGCTGCTGGCCCCGCTGCTCCTGGCGGGGGAGGTCGCCGACCGCCTGACCGGGCGGCAGGGCGACACGCTCGACTACGTGCTGGTGGCGACCAAGGCATGAGCCCGAGGCGGGCCGAGCTCGAGGAGGCCTTCCAGGGGCGGAAGGTGCTGATCACCGGCGGCCTGGGGTTCATCGGCTCGACGCTCGCCCGCCGACTCATCGACGTCAATGCCGACGTCTGCCTGATCGACAGCCTCATTCCCGAGTATGGCGGCAATCCGTTCAACATCGCCGGCATCGAGGACCGCGTGCGCGTGAACGTGTCCGACGTGCGTGACGCGCACAGCATGCGGTACCTGGTTCACGACCGCGACTATCTCTTCAACCTCGCCGGCCAGACGAGCCACCTCGATTCGATGCGTGACCCGTACAGCGACCTCGACATCAACTGCCGCGCCCAGCTGTCGATCCTGGAGTCGTGCCGCCAGTACAACCCCGCCATCAAGATCGTCTTCGCCAGCACCCGGCAGGTATACGGACGCCCGGAGTACCTCCCAGTCGACGAGCGGCATCCGCTCCACCCCGTCGACGTGAACGGCATCAACAAGATGGCGGGGGAGTGGTACCACATCCTCTACAGCGACGTGCACGACGTCTGGGCCTGCGCGCTGCGGCTCACGAACACGTATGGCCCCCGCATGCGGGTCAAGGACGCGCGCCAGACCTTCCTGGGCATCTGGATCAGGTCGCTGGTCGAAGCCAGGCCTTTCGACGTCTGGGACGGCGCCCAGCTGCGGGACTTCACCTACGTCGACGACGTCGCCGATGCCTTCCTGCGCATCGCCCTCTACCCACCCGCGCGCGGCCAGGTCTTCAATCTTGGCGGGCTCGAGGTGGTCAGTCTCAAGGCGCTGGCGGATGCGCTGGTGGAGGCCAACGGCGGGGGGGAGTATCGCCTGCAGCCGTTTCCCGCGGACCGCAAGCGGATCGACATCGGCAGCTACCACGCGAACGGCCGCCGCATCGAGGAGGCCGTGGGCTGGCGGCCCCGGGTGTCGCTTCAGCCGGGACTGGCGGCCACCCTGGCTTTTTACCGGCAGCATCTGGGACGCTACCTGTGAGCCATTCCGAGCCGGGCACGCGGGGGACGAGCGGCCCGGGGGCGGCCTACGCCGCTCACAAGCACGAGATCGACCGCGCGATCCAGCGCGTCCTCGACAGCGGACGCTACATCCTCGACGAGGAGGTGGAGGCGTTCGAGCGCGAGTACGCGGCCTACATCGGCGTGCGGCACGCCGTCGGCACCGGCAGCGGCACCGACGCGTTACATCTCGCCCTGCGGGCGTGCGGGGTCGGGCCCGGTGACGGGGTGATCACCGTTTCTCACACGGCCGTCGCCACGGTGGCCGCGATCGAGATGTGCGGCGCGGTACCGGTGCTCGTGGACGTCGACCCGCGCAGTCTCACGATGGACCCCGACCGCCTGGCGGCGACCCTCCGGCCCGGCGCGTGCCCGTCCCGGATCAAGGCCGTGATTCCCGTGCACCTCTACGGCCAGCCGGCCGACATGCCGGCGCTGCGGGACGTCGCTCGCCCGCACCATCTCCACGTGGTGGAGGACTGCGCCCAGGCCCATGGAGCGGCGCTCGAGGGGCGAAGGCTGGGGGCCTGGGGCGACCTCGCTGCCTTCAGCTTTTACCCCACGAAGAACCTCGCCGCCCTCGGCGACGGCGGCGCCGTGCTGACGGATGACGATGACATGGCCGCCCGCCTTCGTCTGCTGCGGCAGTACGGATGGCGGCAGCGCTACCTCAGCGAGGTCCCCGGGCTGAACAGCCGGCTGGACGAGCTCCAGGCCGCGGTGTTGCGCGTCAAGCTCGGCCATCTCGATGCCGAGAACCGGGATCGCCGCGACCTCGCCCGGGCCTACGACATGGCGCTCGCGTCGGGACCCGTCGCCGGCCCCGTCACCCGTCCCGGAGCCGAGCACGTCTATCACCAGTACGTCGTCCGCACCGAGCGTCGGGACTCACTCAGACGCTTCCTGGCGGATCGAGGCATCCCGACGCAGATCCACTACCCCGTGCCCGTCCACCTGCAACCCGCGTATCGCGGGCGGGTGGCGATCGGCGGCGGTGGGCTTTCGGTCACGGAGCGCCTGTGTCGGGAGATCGTGAGCCTGCCGATCGGGCCGCTGGAGACGAAGACCCGGGTCGGGCAGGTGGCCGCTGCCATCGCAGCGTGGGGCGGGTCCGATGCCGGATAGCCCGACACGTCACTTCTGCACCTACTTCGACCGCCAGTACCTGTCGCGTGGACTGGCGTTGCGTGGGTCACTCGCCCGTCACTGTCCCGCGTTCAGGCTCTGGGCGCTGTGCATGGATGACGTCAGCTATGACGTCCTGTCGAGGATGCGGCTGCCGGGCCTGGAGCCGATCGCCCTCGAGGAGCTGGAGGCGTACGACCGTCCCCTGGCGGCGGTCAAGCCGCATCGAGAGCGCCTCGAGTACTACTTCACCTGCACACCCTCGTTGCCTGGCTTCCTGTTCGAGCGGCAGCCCGAGATCGACCTGCTCACGTACCTCGACGCGGATCTGTTCTTCTTCGACTCTCCCGAGCCGATCTTCGACGAGCTGCGCCCGGCCTCGATCGGGATCATCGAGCACCGGTTCCCGCCGCACCTGCGCGATTGGGGGCGTTACGGGATCTACAACGTCGGCTGGGTGTCGTTCCGGCGCGACGCGGCAGGGCAGGAATGCTTGCGCTGGTGGCGCGAGCGGTGCATCGAGTGGTGCTACGACCGCTGCGAAGACGGCCGCTTCGCCGACCAGAAGTACCTCGACGACTGGCCTGACCGGTTCCGGAACGTGGTCAGTCTCCGGCATGGGGGGGCGAACGTCGCGCCGTGGAACGTGTTGCAGTACTGCGTCGAGTCGGTGAAGGGCCGCGCGCACATCGACGGCACGCCGCTGATCTTCTACCACTTCCACGGGTTTCGCCGCCGGAGCCGCTGGGTCTACGACACCAGCCTCTCGCATTACGGCGCGGGCGCCGGGCGCGCGCTGAGGGGTCGCGTCTATCGGCCTTATGCCCGCGCCGTGGCGACGGCAGCGGCGGAGGTCGAGCGGCGCGCGGGCATCCGGCTCGTGGAGACGGGACCGCGCTTTCTGGAGACGATGCCGCAGTTCCAGGCGCCGCTATCGCGGTATCTGCAACCGCTGACGGACCGGTGCACCCCCGCCGTGGCCGTCCTCCAGGCGCTGTGGAGAGGACAGTATGTGTTCGCGCCGTACGGGCGGTGAGGCGGGCGCTCGCAACGCCGTCGGCCCTCGAGCGATCCGGACGTACCCGTGGTGAGTGGAGGACGACATCGATGGGCGTTGGATGGCTGGCCGGGATCCGGCGAATGCTGACAGGTGGGGAACGCCCCGTCGCCGATGCCGTGAGACACCGCTCGCGCGCGGACAACGTCTACCATTGCTGCGTGCACAAGACGGGCAGCCAGTGGGTCCGGGCGTTGCTCTCCGACGCCCTGACGTACACGTATTCAGGCCTCCGGCCCTTCACGTATCAGGCATCGTTGGAGGGCCGCTACGACGCCCGGCCGATCACGGAACGTCGTTTCGCCGAGCCGTTCCCGCGGGAGACGATCGTGACGCCGCTCTACATCGACCTCGACAACTTCCTCGCCATTCCGAAGCCCGGCGCGTACCGGGCCTTCTTCGTCATGCGGGATCCGCGCGACATCGTCGTGTCGTGGTACTTCTCGACCAAGAAGTCGCACGCGGTGGTCGGCGGCATCGGGCGCATTCGCCAGGACCTGGGGACCCTGTCGGTGCCCGACGGCATCCGCTATGCGCTCCAGCACATGCAGAAACGCGGACACTTCGCCGCGCTGGATTCCTGGAGGGAGGCCGAGCGACGAGATCCCAACAGCGTGGTCATCCGGTTCGAGGACCTGACCGATGGTGGCAGCGAAGGGCTTCAACGGATGTTCGCCCACTGCGACGTCCAGATGCCGCCCGACGACATCGAGCGGCTCCTCCGCGACTATAGCTTCGAGCGGCTGAGCGGCCGCCGACGCGGCGAGGAAGACGAGGCCGCTCACTACCGCAAGGGTATCGCCGGAGACTGGAAGAATCATTTCGATGATCGGCTGCGGGCCGACTTCGAAGCCGCCGCGCCTGGCCTCGTCGGCCGGCTCGGTTATCAGTGGGACTGATGATGACGGCGCGACGGCCGAGGTCGACGTGAGCGCCACAGAATCCGGCCAGTGGCCGCGCATCACCGTGGTGACACCGTCGTACAATCAGGGGCGCTTCCTGCCAGCGTGCATGCGCTCGGTCCTCGACCAGAAGTACCCGAACCTCGAGTACATCGTCATCGACGGGGGCTCCACCGATGGCTCGGTGGGGATCATCTCGAGTTTCGAGAAGGAGCTGGCGTACTGGCTCAGCGAGCCGGACGGAGGGCAGTACGATGCCCTCAACAAGGGGTTCCGGCGCGCGACCGGCGACATTCTGGCGTGGCTGAACTCCGACGACATGTACGCCCCCTGGACCCTGCGCGTCGTCGCCTCGATCTTCGAGGCATTGCCGGCCGTCGACTGGATCAGCACGCTGTATCCGCTCTTCTGGGATGCGACAGACCTGCCCAGGTTCTGCGCCGAGCTTCCCGGCTTCGATCGCTGGGACGTCCTGCGCCGGGGGGTGGGCGTTCAGCAGGAGTCGACCTTCTGGCGGCGGTCCTTGTGGGAGCGGACCGGCGCCCGGCTCGATACGAGGTTCACGCTGGCAGCCGACCTGGATCTCTGGGCGCGCTTCTGGGAGTACGCGCGGTTGTACGGGGTTGCGGTGCCGCTGGGCGGGATTCGGGTGCACGAGGCCCAGCGCCACGTCCTTCATGAGCAGCAGTACCGGGCAGAAGCCGCGTCGATTCTCGAGCGCTACGAAGACCACGTCGGCGGCCCCGCCACCCGAGTCCTCATCACGATGCATGCCGTTCTACCGAGGCGGCTGCGACGGTTTCTCACGCGATTCGGCATTCCCTATCATCACGATCGTCGGCCGCAGATGATCACCAAGTGGAGCGGCACGTGGACGACGTCGCCCGTCGCCCGCCCAAGGGTGTGGCGACGCGGTATTCCAGCGAGGTCCGCATGACCCCTCCGGGTAACGGAATGCGTCAGGCGCAAACGTATCAGCCCTCGTTGGAGCGCCGTGGTACCTCGCCAGTGAAGCCCGCGTGAGGAGATAGCGGTGGGCAACCGGCCACGGATCAGCGTGGTGACCCCCTCGTTCAACCAGGGTCGCTTCCTGGGCGCCTGCATCCGCTCGGTCCTGAGTCAGAACTACCCGAATCTCGAATACATCGTCATCGACGGGGGTTCCACCGATGGGTCGGCGGAGATCATCAAGAGCTTCGAGAAGGACCTGGCGTACTGGGTGAGCGAGCCGGACGCCGGGCACTACGAGACGCTGAACAAAGGGTTCCGGCGAGCGACCGGCGACATTCTGGCCTGGCTCAACTCCGACGACATGTACACGCCGTGGGCATTCACGGTCGTCGCCGACATTTTCGAGCGATTGCCCCAGGTGGAGTGGCTCAGCACGCTCTACCCGCTTTTCTGGAACGAGACGGGCGCGGCCACGCTGTGCACCCAACTGCCCGCCTTCAATCGCCGGGCCATCCTGCGCCGCGGCATCGGCGTGCAGCAAGAATCGACGTTCTGGCGGCGCTCTCTCTGGGAGCGGGCCGGCGGCGCGCTGGACGCGTCGTTCAAGCTCGCCGGCGACCTGGACCTGTGGGCGCGCTTCTGGGAGCACGCCGAACTGTACGGGGTGGCGGTGCCGCTGGGCGGGCTCCGGCTATACGGCGAGGAGCGGTGCCCGTCGCATTCGCGACAGTACGTGGCTGAGGCCATTGTCGTCGGCCGGCATCGCCGATCCGATAGCGCACTCTCCCGCATCGGCGAGGGGCTCCACCCGCTTCTGCCCAAACGCCTGCGGCGTTTTCTCATGCGGGTTGGTCTGCCGTACAGATATGGAGGGCATGTCATCCGCGCGGACAACGGCGTGTGGACGGTATCGTGAGCCCCGCCCATCAGCCGCGCATAAGCGTGGTGACGCCGTCATACAATCAAGCGCGGTTCCTGGAAGCTTGTCTCCGCTCGGTGCTCGGACAGAAGTACCCGAATCTCGAGTACATCGTCATCGACGGAGGTTCCACCGATGGGTCGGTGGAGATCATCAAGAACTTCGAGAGGGACCTGGCCTACTGGGTCAGCGAGCCGGACGCGGGGCATTACGACGGGCTGAACAAGGGGTTTCGGCGGGCGACCGGCGACATTCTGGCCTGGCTGAACTCCGATGACATGTACACACCGTGGGCGTTCGCGGTCGTCGCCGACATCTTCGAGCGGCTGCCGGAGGTGCAGTGGCTCAGCACGCTCTACCCGCTCTTCTGGAACGAGGCCGATGCGGCCACGCACTGCACCCAGTTGCCGGGATTCGATCGCCGTGCCGTCCTCGGCCGCGGCATGGGCGTGCAGCAGGAATCGACCTTCTGGCGGCGCTCGCTGTGGGAGCGCGCCGGCGGCGCTCTCGACGCGTCGTTCAAGCTCGCCGGCGACCTCGACCTGTGGGCGCGCTTCTGGGAACACGCGGAGCTCTACGGCGTGGCCGTGCCGCTGGGAGGGATCCGGCGCCACGGGGGCCAGCGCCACGTGCGCCACTTCGACGACTACATGGCGGAGGCCGCCGTCATCGCCGGGCGATATGGGCTCCGCTGCTCCCGCCGGGCGCCGGCCCCCATGCTGTCGAAGCTGCGCAGCGTCATGGCGGCGGCGGTGCCGCGCCGCCTGCGCCCCGCGATCTGCCGTGTGGGCTTCTACAGGAGCGGCCGGGTCGTTCAGCAGCGGACCCGGGACGGGGTGTGGAACGTGCGCAGGGTGTTCTTCCCGTAGTGCGCTCCCTGCTCGTGGAGCCATGACCCTTCCGCTTCCGGCGGCCCCCGAGGTCGTCCCGCGGTCGCTGCGCGTGGCCTTCGTCTTCCCGTGGGATCTCGCCTCGGACAAGGCGACCGCGATCCGGGCTCGGATGACGATCGACGCAGTCCGCAGCCGGCTCTCGGACACGGGGGCCGGCGCGGTCGCCGTCGTCAGCCCCGACCTCCAGAGCGCGCCGCCGAGGAAGGGATTCTGGCTTCAGCGGTTCGTGCCGGCCGCGCTGCGCGAGCTGGAAGCCCACTCGCCGGACGTCATTCACGCGATCACGACCCAGAGCATTGCGCCGGCGCTGGGTTACCGCCGCCGCCATCCGGGCACCCGCGTCGTGTTCGAGATGCACGGGCTCACCTGCCTGGAACTCGACGGCCTTCGCCTCGGGCGCCGCCTGATGCTGGGGCTGCTCGATTCGTGGGGGGCCCACGGTGCCGATGGGATCGTGGCCATGAGCTTCAGCCAGCGCGCGCTGCTGCGGCGCTGGCTCCGCGTGCGGCCGGAAAAGGTGCGCGTCCTGTGGGGGCCGGTCGACCTTGGGCTCTTCCGCTACGAGGAGCCCCCGCCGGCGCCGCCCGTCGTCGTCGGCTACGCCGGCAACGACGCCGTCTGGCAGGGGATCGAGACCGTGATGGGCGCCGCCCGGCTGCTGCAGGACGACCCGCGCATCCGGTTCCATCTCATGGGCTTCCCGCCGGAACGCCATCGCGCGGGCGATCTACGCAACGTCTCCCTGCTCGGCGTGGTGCCGCGGGACGGGGTGCCGCGTGAGTTGGCCCGCTGCCACGTGCTGGTGTCGCCGCGGGCCCGGCACGCCGCCAGCAACTCGCAGTATCCGTTCAAGCTGTCCGCCTACCTGGCCGCTGGCCGGCCCATCGTGGCGACCGCGGTGAGCGACCAGGCGCGCGTGCTGGGCGAGGCGGGCTGCGGCGTGATCGTCGCGCCCAGCGACGCCACCGCCCTCGCCGCTGCCGTGCGCCGGCTCGCCGCGCTCGGCGACACGGAGCGGCTGGCGCTCGGCTGTCGGGCGCGCGCGTTCGCGGAGCAGCGGCTGTCCCCCGGCGCCTTGGCCGACGCGCTGATCGCACTCTATAATGACGCGTCGTGACCCACGCCACGTGAGGTGACACAGGAATGAAGCGCGCATTGATCACGGGCATCACCGGCCAGGACGGCTCGTACCTCGCCGAGCTGCTGCTCGACAAGGGCTACGAGGTGCACGGGATGATCCGCCGAGCGTCGACGTTCAACACGCGGCGGATCGACCACCTGTACAAGGATCCCCACGACGCGGACTCGCGGCTGTTCCTGCACTACGGCGACCTCACGGGGGCCGAGCGACTCACCGACCTCGTCTACACCGTGAAGCCTGACGAGATCTACCACCTCGGGGCTCAGTCGCACGTCAAGGTGAGCTTCGACATGCCGCAGCACACGGCCCTCGTCACGGGCCTCGGCACGACCCATCTGCTCGACGCCATCCGGCGCAGCGGGATCACGACGCGCTTCTACAATGCCGCCTCCTCGGAGATGTTCGGCGATGCGCCACCCCCTCAGGACGAGCGGACGCCGCTGGCGCCTCGCAGCCCGTACGCCGCTGCCAAGGCGTATGGGTTCTGGATGTCTCGCATGTACCGCGACGCCTACGGCATCTTTGCGTGCAACGGGATGCTCTTCAACCATGAGTCGCCCCGCCGCGGTGAGATCTTCGTCACCCGCAAGATCACGCGAGGAGTGGCCACGATCCTGGCCGGCAAGCAGAAGCGGCTCTTCCTCGGCAACCTCGACGCCGAGCGTGACTGGGGCTACGCCCCCGAGTACGTCGAGGCGATGTGGCTCATGCTGCAGCAGGAGCGGCCGGACGACTACGTCATCGGCACCGGCGAGAGCCGGTCGGTCCGTGAGTTCGCCGAGGCGGCCTTCGCCTACGTCGGCCTCGACGCGCGCGAGTGCGTGGAGATCGATCCCCGCTACTTCCGCCCCCTCGAGGTTCAGCGCCTGCGGGCCGACCCCGCCCGGGCGCGCGAGCGGCTGGGGTGGTCGCCACGGATCACCTTCGACGAGCTGGTGCGCGTCATGGTGGACGCCGACCTGGAAGCGGCGGGACTTCCGCATCCCGGCGGCGGCCGGCGCGCGCTCGCGGAGAAGTTCGGCGCCTGGCACCGCTGGCAGACCTCGGTCACGACGCCGCTGGCCGCGGCGGAGCGTGGTGATGTCGACTAGCGCCCCCCTCGGAAACGGCACACGGGTGGTGGTCACGGGCGGCGGCGGCTTTCTGGGCTCCTTCGTGCTCCGGAGGCTGCGCGACGCGGGGGCCGGCGCCGTGATCGCGCCCCGCAGCGCCGACTACGATCTCCGCGAGCGCGAGCACGTCGTCCGGCTCTACGAAGACACCCGGCCGGACGTCGTCATTCACCTGGCGGCGACGGTCGGCGGCATCGGCGCCAACCGCAAGCACCCCGGGACCTTTTTTTACGAGAACGCGCTCATGGGCATCCAGCTCATCGAGTACGCCCGCCGGTACGGCGTCCGCAAGCTCGTCTGCGCGGGGACGGTGTGCTCGTATCCCAAGTTCACCCCGGTGCCGTTCCGGGAGGAGGACCTCTGGAACGGCTACCCGGAGGAGACGAACGCGCCCTACGGGCTCGCGAAGAAGATGCTGCTGGTCCAGCTCCAGGCCTATCGCGAGCAATACGGCTTCAACGGCGTGTACCTCATTCCCGTGAACCTGTACGGCCCCGGGGACAACTTCGATCCGGAGTCTTCCCACGTCATCCCCGGTATCATCCGCCGGTGCGTGGAGGCGAAGGCGGCCGGGCTGCCGCGCATCACCGCGTGGGGCAGCGGCAAGGCGACGCGGGAATTCCTCTACGTCGAGGATGCGGCCGAGGCCATCGTCCGCGCCGCCGAGCGCTACGACGGCGCGGCGCCGGTCAACCTCGGCTCCGGGCAGGAGATCAGCATCTTCGACCTGGTGAGCCTCATCTGCGACCTGACCGGGTACACGGGGGAAGTGCACTGGGACACCACGATGCCGGACGGCCAGCCGCGGCGCTGCCTGGACACCAGCGTCGCCGAGCGCGAGCTGGGCTGGCGCGCACGAACGCCGTTCCACGAGGGGTTGCGCCGCACGATCGAGTGGTTCGAGGCCAGGGCGTAGCCGTGGCGGCGGCGGAGCGAGGATGCATCGTCTGGCTCACGGGGTTGCCCAGTGCCGGCAAGACGACGCTGGCCCGGTTGCTCGGCGACGAGCTGCGCGGCCGCGGCCGGGCCGTCGAGGTGCTCGACGGCGACGAGGTGCGCCGGTACCTCACCGGCGGCCTCGGCTTCTCGAAGGCCGACCGTGACGAGAACGTCCGGCGGGTGGCGTGGGTGGCCCGGCTGCTGGCGCGCCACGGGGTCGTGGCGGTCGTCGCGATGATCTCGCCGTACCGGGGCCCCCGCGACGAGGCCCGCGCGGCCAGCGCCGACTTCGTCGAAGTCCACGTCGACTGCGCGGCCGAGGAGTGCATCCGGCGCGACGTCAAGGGCCTGTACCGGCGGGCGCTGGCGGGGGAGATCGCCAACTTCACCGGCGTGTCCGATCCCTACGAGCCGCCGCTGCGGGCGGAGGTGACCGTCCGCACGGAGCGCGAGAGCCCCGCCCAGAGCCTGGGGCGCATCGTCGACGCCCTGGAGGAGCGCGGCTATCTGACGTCGGCGCGAAAGGTCGGGCCGTGGACGAGCTGACCGCGCTCGAGCACAACAGCATCTACATCCTGCGCGAGGCGTACAGCAAGATTCCGCGCCTGGCCATGCTGTGGTCGATGGGCAAGGACTCCACGGCGCTGGTGTGGCTGACCCGCAAGGCCTTCTTCGGCAAGATCCCGTACCCGCTCATCCACATCGACACCAGCTACAAGATTCCGGAGATGATCGAGTACCGCGACCGGATCGCCCGGGAGTGGGAGCTGCCGCTGATCGTCTCGCAGAACACCGAGGCCCTCGAGGAGGGGATGAACCACACCCGCGGCCGGCTCGTGTGCTGCGGCGCCCTCAAGACCGAGGCCCTGCGCCAGGTCGTCGAGGCCCACCGGTTCGCCGGAATCATCGTCGGCATCCGTCGCGACGAGGAAGGCTCGCGGGGCAAGGAACGCGTCTTCAGCCCCCGCACCCCGACCTCGGCCTGGGACGTGACCGAGCAGCCGCCCGAGTTCTGGAACCAGTACCGCACCGACGTCCCGCCCGGCGAGCACGTGCGGGTGCACCCGCTCCTCGACTGGACCGAGCTCGACGTCTGGCGGTACATCGAGCGCGAGCGCATCCCGATGATCGACCTCTACTTCGAGCGGGACGGCCGCCGCTACCGCAGCCTGGGCTGCGCGCCCTGCACGGCCTCGATCGCCTCGGCCGCGCGGTCGATCGCCGACATCATCGAGGAGCTGCGCACGACCCGGACCGCCGAGCGCGCCGGCCGGGCCCAGGACCAGGAAGACACCCACGCGATGCAGAAGCTGCGCGTCAAGGGGTACATGTGACCGCCCGGGTCGCCTTCGTCGTCGTCGGGCACGTCGACCACGGCAAGTCTACCCTCGTCGGCCGCCTGCTGGCCGAGACGGGGGCGCTGCCCGACGGAGCCCTCGACAAGGTGCAGGGGATCTGCGACAGCCAGCAGCGCCCGTTCGAGCACGCCTTCCTGCTCGACGCCCTCGAGGAAGAGCAACGCCAGAACGTGACGATCGACGTGACCCAGGTGCGCTTCGCCCACGGCGGCCGCGACTACCTGCTCATCGACGCCCCCGGCCACCGGCAGTTCCTCAAGAACATGATCACCGGCGCCGCCCACGCCGACGCCGCCCTGCTCGTGATCGACGCCGCCGAGGGCGTGCAGGAGCAGTCCCGCCGCCACGCCGCCCTCGTGAGCTTCCTGGGCGTGCGCACCGTCATCGTCGTCGTCAACAAGATGGATCTGGTTGCCTACGCGGCGGACGCGTTTCACCGCGTGGCCGCCGAGTACCGCGCGTTTCTCGCCGACATCGGGATGACGCCGGTGGCCATCGTGCCCGCCTCCGCCCGCGACGGCGACAACGTCGTGGGCCCGTCCGAGCGCATGCCGTGGTACGCCGGCTCGTCGGTCCTGACCGCCCTCGGCGCGGTCGAGCCGGCGGCGGCCGAGTCGTCGGGCGTGCTGCGGCTGCCGGTGCAGGTCGTCCTCAAGCTGGACGAGCGGCGGATCGTGGCCGGGCGCATCGAGAGCGGCGCGCTGGCGGTCGGCGACGAGATCGAGGTGTGGCCCTCGGGCCAGCGGGCGCGCGTGAAATCCATCGAGACGTGGCCGGAGGCGGCGCCGGCGCCGGAGGGCGCCGCGAGCGGCGAGTCGATCGGGATCACGCTCGACGATCAGCTGTTCGTCCAGCGCGGCGACGTCATCGCCCACCCGGCGGCGCCCCCGCGGCGATCCAACGTCATCGCCACCTCCCTGTTCTGGCTCGGGCGGCAGGCGCTCGAAGCGGACCAGCACTACCGGCTCCGGCTGGGGACGCTGGAACGGGACGTGACCGTGCTGAGCATCACGCGGGGGATGCGGTCGTCCTCCATGGAGGTCTACGAGGGGCAGGGGACGGTGGGCCAGCACGACGTGGGCGAGGTGATCCTGCGCGCCAGCCAGCCGCTCGTCTTCGATCCCGCCGCCGCGATCCCGGCCACCGGACGTTTCGTGCTGCTCGACGGCCACGACATCGTCGGCGGCGGCACCGTGCTCGAGGACGAGGATCTCTACCGCCGGCCCTACGGCGCCGAGCTGCCGCGCAGCGAGCACATCGCCCCCCGGCCGGCTGGGATCACGCCGGCGGAGCGGGCGGCGGCCTACGGCCATCGCAGCCAGGTCGTGTGGCTGACCGGGATGCCGGGAGCGGGCAAGACCACCGTCGCCCGCCTGCTGGAGCGCCGGCTGTTCGAGGCCGGCGTGAAGACCTTCGTCGTCGACGGCGAGCAGCTGCGCTTCGGCCTCAGCGCCGACCTGCGCTTCACCGACCGCGATCGCTCCGAGCAGTCCCGCCGCGCCGCCGAGGTGGCCCGGCTCTTCCAGCGCGCCGGGCTGGTGGTGATCGTCGCGCTGGTGAGCCCGTTCACGGCCGACCGCGACTACGCCCGGCGGCTGATCGGCCCCGACGACTTCATGCTGGTGTACCTGCACGCGCCGCTGGCCGTGCTCAGCGAGCGGGAGCGGCACGGCCTGTACACCGCCGCCGGCCGGGATGCCGCCCTGCGGATCCCCGGCATGAACGCGCTCTACGAGCCGCCCCTCGACGCCGGGTGTGTCTTCGACACCTCGGTGGTGGATGCCGAGGGCGTGACGGGCGCGATCATTGCGGCCGTCGAGCGCCGGCTGCGGTGAGGACGCCACCGGGGGCCGCGATGACGATCCAGGCGCCGGCATCCCTGACAAACCCCGCGCCGCCGGTGCTAATCTTTCTCCATATCCCGAAAACCGCCGGTAGCACGCTCACCGACATCCTGAGGCGCCAGTATTCGCCGGAGGCCACCTTCCTCACCGGGGGTCCGCGAAGGCCCGGCCTCGAGCAGTTCGAAGCACTCCCCCTGCACCAGCGCGAGCGCTTCGCCTGCCTGGCAGGCCACATGATGTTCGGTGTCCATAGGCTGTTGCCACGGCCCGCACGCTACCTCACGATTCTCCGAGACCCGGTCGACCGCGTCATGTCCCTCTACTACTACATCCGCGGGCTGCCAGAACATCCGATGCACGAGCGCGTGCTCCGAGACCGGATCACGCTCGAAGACTTCGTTCGGTTGATACCCTCGGACGAACAGGTCCGTTTCCTGAGCGGTCCTTGGGATGGCGGCGCGGCACCTACCCCGCGCGAGATGCTGGAGCGCGCCGAGCGCAACATCACGGAGCACTTTGCCACGTTCGGCCTCGCGGAGCGCTTCGACGAATCACTGGTCCTTTTCAAGCGGATGTTTGGCTGGCGGCACCTGCACTATTACCGCCGCAACGTGACCAAGGTGCGGCCTCCCCTGAGCGCGCTGGCCCCCTCGACCGTCGCCGCGGTCGAACGGCATAACGTGCTGGACCTGGAGCTGTACAAATTCGCCACGACCGCGTTCGACCGAATGCTCCAGGCGCATGGCATACGCCCGGTGGATGTGATGCGGTTCAGGATGCTCAACCGCCTCCACGGCGTCGTGACGGCCGCTTCCACGAAGCTGCGCCTGGCGGGACTGAGATGGTCGACGAGTGCGATCGCGGGCGGAAGACGGCGGTGAGGACGCCACTGCCGGTGACGGCGTGAGAGTGCTGTTCACGCTGGATCCCTACACGACCGCTGGGGGTGGCAGCGTCAGCTTCGCCCGGGTGCTGGCCGAGGCGCTGCCCGCCGAGGGGGCCCGCGTCACCTTCGACCCCCGGGCCGCCGTCGACGCCGTCCTGGCGTTCGCCCAGCATGCCACGCCCGCGCTGCTGGCTCGCCACCGTCGGCGCGGCGCCCGCGTCGTGCATCGCCTCGACGAGCGGCTCGATGCCGCCGAGAGCTGGCGGCGCCGCCTCAAGCACCGGCGGATCGCGCGACTCAACGCCGCCGCCGACCTCACAGTGTTCCAGAGCGAGTTCGTGCGCGCCAACGTCGGGCCCATCTGCCGCGCGCCGGCGTCGCGGGTCATTCACAACGGCGTCGATGGCCGGGTCTTCCGGCCCGAGGGCGACCGCGTGGCGCTCGAGGGCGCGCCGACCGCGCTGCACGTCTCGTGGTCGGTCGGCGCCAGCAAGCGTCTCGACCGCATCGGCGAGCTGCTGGCCGCCGGCCCCGCGGGCCTGCGCGTCTACTGCGCGGGACGGCACGTCGAATCGGGCCAGCCGTGGCTCGGGGATCCCCGGGTCGTCGTGCTCGGACCCCGCGATCGCGACGCGATCGCCGCCCTGATGCGGAGCGCGGATTTCCTGTTCTTTCCCTCGGAGCTGGAGCCCTGCCCGAACACGCCGATCGAGGCGATGGCGGTGGGCCTGCCGTGTCTCTACCATCCGAGCGGCGGCACGCCGGAGCTGCTCGGCGACGCCGGCGTGGCCCTGGGGCCGCGACTGGCCGATGACCTGCGGCGCCTGCTCGCCGAGCGTGGCCGGTTGCGCGAGCGGGCGCTGGCCCGGGCGGCGCAGTTCACGGCAGCCCGGGCGGCGGCGCGCTATGCCGCCGCCATCCGGGACGCCATCGACATGCCGGCGGGGCGGCCGCCCCCCCGCCTGAGGACCCTATGGAACCTTCTCGGTATCTGAAGGACACGATCAAGAAGGTCGCCGGCACGCTCGGCATCCCGCTCCCGCGGCGCCGGCTGCGCGGGCGCCGCCCGCGGATGCTGTCGGTGGAGGTCACCAGCCGCTGCAACCTGAACTGCCCGTTCTGCCTGGTCGGCATGCAGAACCAGCTGCCGTCGACCGAGCACGACCTGCTCCCCCGCGGGCTCGGCACGATGGAGCTGGATCTCCACCGCAAGATCCTCGGCGACGCGGTCGCGTTCGGCATCGACAAGATGCAGCTGCACTTCCAGGGAGAGCCGCTGCTCCACAAACAGCTTCCGGAGATGGTGCGCCTGGCCAAGGACCGCGGGCTCCTCACGCAGATGTTCACCAACGGCCTGCCGCTCACCGAGCCGATGGCCGACCGCCTGCTCGACGCCGGCCTCGACATGCTGCGCTTTTCCGTGGACGGTGTGAGCGAGGAGGTCTACCAGAAGAACCGGGTGGGCGGCCAGTTCTGGCGGGTGCGCCGCAACATGGCGATGATGGCCCAGCGGGCCCGCCAGCGGCGCTCGCCGATCCGCCTCGAGTGGCAGATGATCGCCATGCGCAACAACGAGCACGAGATCGACGCCGCCCGGGCCATGTCGGCCGAGCTGGGCCTGAACTTCTTCGTCAAGACGTTTGCCGTCACCGATCCGGACGCGGTCCCCCGTGACCAGCGTTACCAGCGGCAGCTGCACCTCAAGCCATGCCTGGACATCTACCGCGCGATCTTCGTCTACTACAACGGCGACGTCGTGCCCTGCTGCTACGACATCGCCGGCAAGGCGATCGTCGGCAACCTCGGGCGGCAGAGCCTGACCGAGGTCTGGAACTCGGCGGCGTACGTCGACCTCCGCCGTCGCATCGACGGGGCCGGCCGCCGGCCGGACGAGGAGCCCGAGCTGTGCCGGAGCTGCCTGAAGTGGGGCCACGAGCGCTCGCGGACGTCGGACGGCAAGACGGTGTGGGGCGGTGAGGGCGCCGGGATGGTGCCGGATGACGACGACGCGGTCTGAGGGACGGAGGCGGCGATCACCGAAGTGCCGAACACGTTCACGGGAGGGGTCATGTCGCGTTCCAAGAATGCACTCAAGGCGAGCGTCCGTCGCCTGGGGCTGGATGTCCGGCGCTACCGTCCCACCTCCGAGCCGCGAACCCGCATGGAACGGTGGCGTCACGCGGTGTTCAGTCGTCTGGGGCTCGAGGTACGGCGTTCCCGTCGTTCGTCCAAGCCCTACCAGCCCTACCAGCCCTACCAGCCACGAACCGTCGGCGCGCCGGTCGGGCGGCCGCAGGTCCGAGTTGTGGAGTTCGGCTGGGCCAAGGCGAACAAGCTCTTCGAGTTCTTGGACCGAAAGCTTTATACCGGCTGGCATTTCGACGCGGCAAACTACAGCGCGCCTCTGGATCTCGTCTCGGCCCACGAGTGGGGGCTGAAAGGCTATGGGTACTCGCTGGCCGTCGAGGTCGCGTCGCGCCTGGCCGAAGGCCGGTCCCGGCCGTTGAGGGTGCTCGACGTCGGTGCAGGCGGTAGCGGCTTGCCCCGGTTCCTGGAGGAAAAACTCGCTGCCGAATGCTGGGTCATCGATGACTTCGGCATCGAGTCGAAGGACGCTCACACCGCCGGTTGGTATGGGGCGGGGCTGCGCGAGTCCATCGCCGAGCGTAATCCGAACGTTCACTATGTGTTCGGGCGGTTGGGGGGGGAACGGCAACCGCAGCTGCAGCGGAACTCCTTCGACCTGATCTGTTCGTCCTCGACTCTCGAACACATTCCCCTCGTCGCCATGGCGGCGGTGTTCGATCACATGTTCGAGCTGCTCGACGAGACTTCCGGTGTCATGGTGCACGCCATCGATCTCACTCAAGATCACCTGAGGGACTGGCAGTACTTTTTCGGCCGATACTTCCGGCTCCGTGGAGTCGATCCGGCGACCTTCGTGACTCACAACCTCGGTGAAGGGCCTCCACGCGATCCCGCTCTTCTCGAGAGCGCGGAGGCCTTCTACAGGATGGCCCGCGGGTCCGCGCCGCATCCCTTCTCTCACATGGGGACGCTGGTGCTCCACGTGCGACGCGGCGACGGCGCGAAAGGCGGATGAACCGCCGCCATGCGCGGAAGCCGGTCTCGCGGTAGCCACCGGCGGTCCTGATGCGGATCTGTCTGCCGGTCGCCGACGCCCCCGCGGGGGGCAGGCATGCGTTTTTTCGGAATTTCCGCGCGTACCTGGGACGCGCGGGGGTCGAGGTCACCGAGGACCTCGGCGGCGACTACGACGCGCTCGTCGTCAACTCCTGGGTCGCCGGTTACCGGGCGGTGGCCCGCGTCAAGCGGGCCCGCCGGGCGGTACGCGTGCTGCACCGCATCGACGGCTCGGCAGCGCTCTACGGGCGGGACGCGATCGCCGACACGCGGCAGGCGCTCGTCAATCTCCTGGCCGATACCACCGTGTTCCAGAGCGCCTGGGGCCGGACCACCACCCTCGGGCGCGGCATCATCGGCCAGGACGGTCCGGTGATCCACAACCCGGTCGACGTCGAGCGCTTCCGCCCGGACGGCGAGCGCGCCGTCCTGCCGGGACGGGTGCGCGTCGCCCACGTGGCGTTCAGCACGAACGCGCGCAAGGGGGCGGGGCTGGTCTGGAGCCTGGCCCGCCGGCGGAGCGATCTGCAGTTCATCATGGTCGGCCGGTACGAGGGTGCGCCCGCGCTCGACAACCTGACCTTCCTCGGCTACACCGACTGGGCCCGGCTCCCCGCCATCCTCCGGGCCTGCGACGTCCTGCTGACGTTCTCCGAGAACGAGACCTGCTCCAACGTCGTGCTGGAGGCCCTGGCCAGCGGCTTGCCCGTGCTGTACCGGGCCAGCGGGGGAACCGCCGAGCTGGTCGGCCCGGGTGGCGCCGCCGTGGACGCGGAGACCTTTGACCGCGTGCTCGTGGACACGCTCGACCGCCGGCCGGCAGTGGCCGAGGCCGCCCGCGCCCGTGCGGTCGGCCGGTTCCGCTTCGACGCCGTGTTCCCGCAGTACCTGGCCGCGCTGGAGGCGGCCGCCCGGCGCCCGCTGCCGGGCGCGGCCCTTTGCCTGCGCACGCTGCTGCGCATCCGGCCACCGGCGGGCGACGTCGCCCGCTGGCTCGCGGCGCGCGCGCGGCCGCGCCGCGCGTCCGGGACCGCGGCATGACCCGGCCCGTCACCGTCACGTGGTTCCTGCCGGTCCGTCACCGCAACTGGGACCGCATGCCGGCGTCGTGCTGGATCCGCTGCCTCCAGCTGCTGCCCTACCTCGAGCGCCTTGGCGTGCAATCCGTGATCAACGATCCCCGCCCGCGGGCCGACGTCGCCGTGTTCGTGCGCCGGCAGGATGCGGACGCCCACGACCTGGCGGTGGCCGCGCGGGCTCGCGGCACCCGGGTCGTGTTCGACCTGTGCGTCAACTACCTCGACGACACCGGCTGGATGCCGGGCGGCTACGGCGTCACCGCGCGCCACGTGGCCGAGTGCCGCGCCATGGTCGAGGCGGCGGACGCCGTGACGGCCGCGTCGGAGTTCATCGCGCGCCGGGCACGCCAGGCCCATCCGTGCGTCGAGTACATCCCCGACTCCGTGGACCGCGCGCACTTCCGGCACACGCGCACCCCGGGGCCGGGCGGGCCCATCACGGCGATCTGGTGCGGGTACTCGGTGAAGGCCGTCGAGCTGGAGCCGGTGCTGGCCCGGCTCGACAAGCGCGGCATCGGGCTCGTCATCGTCTCCGACGCGCGGCCGGCGCTCTCGGTGCCGTTCACGTTCGTGCGCTGGCGCCACGCCAGCGCCCCCACCGACCTCCTGCGCGGCGATTTCGCCATCGCGCCGCGCGACCTCGACCACCCCTACAACCACGGGCACAGCTTCTTCCGCATCGGCGTCTTCCTGGCCCAGGGCGTCCCGGTGCTGGCCGGGCCGGTGCCGTCGTACGCCGAGGTCCTGACTTCCGACGTCGACGGCCTGGTGTGCGCCACCGATGCGGACTGGGAGGCGGCACTCGACCGCATCGTGGCCGAGCCGGAGCGTCTGGCCGCGTGGTCGGCGGCCGCCGTGCGCGCGATGGCGCCGCACTGGACCGAGGTGGTCGCGCCGCGCCATGCGGCGCTGCTCCGCACGCTGGCCGGAGTGACACCGTGAGCCTGGCCGGCGCGCTGCTCCGGTGGGCGGTCCCGCCGGCGCTGCTGCTGCGAAGCCTGTGCCGGCTGGACAACCTGCTCTATCGCGCGATCAGCGTGGCCTCGGTCTGGCACGGCGGGGGGCTGCACGCCAAGCATCGCCTCACGCGCTACCACGACTTCTTCGTCGAGCGGGTGGCGCCCGGCGAGCGCGTCCTGGACATCGGGTGCGGCAACGGGGCCCTGGCCGCCGACGTGGCCGGACGCTCGGGCGCCGTGGTCACGGGCGTGGACCAGGACCCGGCCGCCATTCGGGCGGCGCGGTCGCGCCACCGGGGCGCCGGCCTGTCGTTCCTCACCGCCGACGCGCGCGCGTTGCCGGCCGGCCCGTTCGACGTGGTCGTCCTCTCGAACGTCCTCGAGCATCTCGACGAGCGGGTCCTCTTCCTGCGGGAGACGCTGGCGCGCTCGGGCGCCCGGCGCGTGCTGGTGCGGGTGCCGCTGTTCGAGCGGGACTGGCGGGTTCCGCTCAAGCGCGAGCTGGGCGTGGATTTTCGGCTCGACCCGACGCATCGCGTGGAGTACACCCTCGAGGAGTTCGAGGCCGAGATGGCGGCGGCCGGCCTCGCCGTCGACGAGCGCCAGGTGCGGTGGGGAGAGATCTGGGCAGCGTGCCGGCCACGGGCCTGACGGTCTTCTTCACCTACGGGGTCTCGCTGGCCACGTGGGCCGAGCGCGGCATCCTCGACCGCGAGACGCAGGTGTACCGCCGGCTGCTGCCGCGGGTGGGCGGCGTGACGTTCGTGACCTACGGCGCCGGCGACCGCAGCTTCGAGCCCCGCCTCGGCGGGATCCGCGTGCTGCCGCGACCGCCGCGGCTGGGTGCCGCGTCGTCGAGCCTGCTGGCGCCGTGGGTCTACCGGCGGGAGCTGCGCGGCGCCGGCGTCCTCAAGACCAACCAGGCCTCGGGCGCGTGGACCGCGGTCCTCGCCAAGTGGCTGCACGGCACGCCGCTGATCGTGCGCTGCGGCTATCCGTGGTCGTTCAACTACGAGCGGGAGTCGCGCAGTCCGGCCCGTCGGGTCGTGGTGCGGGCGCTCGAGCGTCTGGCGGTCCGAGCGGCCGACCGCGTCGTCGTCACGTCGGAGGCCGCCGGAAACTACCTCGTCGCCCGGCACGGCCTGGATCGCGGGCGGCTCCGCATCGTGCCGAACGCGATCGACATGGAGCTCTTCGCCCCGCCGCCGGTGGACCGCCGGGAAAAGGGGCTGGTCGCGTTCGTCGGACGGCTCGTGCCGGAAAAGCGGCTGGACGTCCTGGTGGCCGCCGCCACGACCGTGCCGGGTGTGCGGCTGCTGGTGATCGGCGAGGGCCCCGAGGGGGAGCGACTCGCCGACCGGGCGGCCGCGGCGGGCGTGCCGCTCGAGCGGGCCGGGACCGTGCCCAACGCCGAGTTGCCGGGCCGGCTGGCCCGGGCCGAGCTGTTCGCGCTGCCCTCGGCCTACGAGGGCCAGCCCAAGGCGTTGCTCGAGGCGATGGCGTGCGGACTGCCGGTGGTCGGCAGCGACGTCGCCGGCATCCGGGAGATCGTGCGTCACGGCGAGACCGGGTGGCTGGCGCCGCCCGGCGACGTCGACGGCCTGGCCGCGGCGCTGCGCGTGCTCTCGAACGACGCCGCCTTGCGCGAGCGCCTGGGGCGCGCCGGACGCGCCGCGGTGCAGCGCCGCTGCGCCCTCGAGGCCGTCGTCGAGCGCGAGCTGGCCGTGCTGGCGGAGCTCGCCCGGTGACGGACGGGTTCGTGCTGGAGGACACCGGAACCGAACGGATCCTCTCCGTCGACGGCCGGCGCTACCGGACGCACTACAGCGAGCGGCTGATCCGCATGCTGATCGCCCGCAAGGGCCTGACGCGCGCGCCACACTACTTCTCCTACAAGGAGACGCGCGGGCGCTTCTTCCTCGAGCCGCTCCTCCGCTACCTGACCGCGCGGGGCGCCGCCGGGCTCCGGGTGCTGGAGGTCGGCTGCTCGTTCGGCCATAACACCGAGTACCTGAACGACCACGCCGCGGTCGCCGAGATCCACACCTTCGACGTCGACGCGCCGTTCGTCGAGATCACCCGGACCAAGGTGGAGGATCTCGGCCTGGCCAAGGTGCGCCAGGTCCTCCAGCTGACCGACGAGGAGACGACGCGCCTGCCCTTCGCCGACGGCGCGTTCGACCTCGTGTTGGCGGTGGCGGTGATCGAGCATCTGCCCAGCCGTGGCCGCCGGCGCTTCACCGACGAGTACTATCGCGTGCTCGCGCCGGGTGGGCACCTGGCCGTCTTCGACACGCCCAACCGCGCCTTCCCGCTCGAGACGCATTCCGTCGGCCTGCCCGGGATCCAGTGGCTGCCGCCCCGGCTCGCCTACGGCTACGCGCGGTTGCTGCGGCCGGCCCGCGTGCCCGCCGGCAGCTTCGCGAGCTTCACCGAGGGCGCCTGGCGCAACGCCTGGTTTCACGAGTGCCTGCCCTCGGCCGGCGCGGCCGGCGTGATCGACGTCACCGAGGAGGCCGGCTACGGCTTGGGGTTCTTCCGGTCCACCGCCCGCTCGCGCTGGCGCCGGGCCGCACTGCCGGTGCTGGGGACCCTGGGCGGCCTCCTGGCGGCGACGGGCCGCTCGCCATCCCTGGTGCTGCCCTACTTCAATCTCGTGTTCCGCAAGCGGTGATGGAGCGGGCCCGGACGTGGACCCTGGTCGCTCTCGCGCTGGGGCTGGCGCTGTCGATCACGCTGGCCGAGCTGGCGTACGGCGTGCTCGCCGTGCTCGTCCTGGCCTCGGGCCGGGCCCGGCGCCCGCCGCTGCTCGTCCCCATCGTGGCCTTCATGGCGTGGACGGCGGTGTCGGCGCTGGCCTCACCGCGGCCGCTCGAGAGCCTGGTGCAGGGGCGCGGCGTGCTCTGGCTGGTGGCGGTGTGGGTGGTGGCCGCGGCCCTCGACGACGCCCGGGAGGCCCATCGCTTCGCCATCGGACTGTTCATCGCGGTGTCGGCGGTCGCGCTCCTGGCCATCGTCCAGGTGGCCGCCTGCCCGGCGACACCGCCCGACGTGCCGGGGCTCGGCCGCTTCTTTCGCAAGTGCAGCCGGGCGCGCGGCTTCTTCTCCATCTACATGACGCTGGCCGGCGTGCTGACGATCGTCCTGGTCGGCGCCCTGCCGCGCCTGGCCACCGCGGGGCGTCAGCTCGCCTGGGCGGGGCCGGCGTGGGCCATCGGTCTGGTCGCTCTCAGCCTGACCTACGTACGGGGCGCGTGGATCGGGTTCGCGCTCGGCGCGGCCGGAGCCCTGGCGTTCCTCCGGCGCGACCGCCTCGTGCTCGCCGCCGCCCTGGCCGTCGTCGTCGTGGCGCTCGCCGTTCCGGGCGTCACCCAGCGCCTCGGGAGGATCACGCTCGACAACGAGACGACGCGCGACCGGCTGGCGATGCTCAGCGGGGGACTGCGCATGGTGCGCGATCACCCGCTGCTGGGCGTGGGCCCCGGCCAGGTGAAGCACGCGTATCCGGCGATGTACGCGCCACCCGAGGCGCTCCGGCGGTCGACGAGCCACCTGCACAACAGCCCGCTGCAGATCACCGCCGAGCGCGGCGTGATCGGCCTGGGCCTGTGGCTGTGGATCTTCGCGGCCTGGTTCCGGTGCGCCATCCGCGCGTGGCGCGCGCTGCCGGCCGCGGCGGACCGTGCGCTGGCGCTGGGCGCGCTCCTGGCCGTCGCGGCCTTCCTCGTCGCGGGACTCTTCGAGTACAACTTCGGCGACACCGAGGTGTTGTTCGCCGCCTGTGCCGTCATGGCCCTGCCCTTCGTCCTCGCCCGCTCCCACGGCATCGATCCGGAGCGGAGTCGTTGACCCGGATGCTGCTCGTGGTCGCCCGACGGCAGTGACCCACCCGGCGCCCGTGGTCGAGCCCTCCTCTCCGCCGATTCGCCCGTGCGGAGCCTTGCCCGGATGACCCCGGCCGTCTCGGTGCTGATGTCGGTGCACGACGGCGCCCCGTGGGTGGCCGAGGCGGTGGCGAGCGTCCTGGCGCAGACCGATTGCGACTGGGAGATGATCGTGATCGATGACGGCTCGACGGATGCCACCCCCGACCTGCTGGCCGGCGTGCGCGACTCGCGGCTGCGCGTCCACCGCCAGGCGCCGACCGGGCTGACCCCCGCCCTGAACCGCGCGCTCGCCCTCGCCCGCGCCGAGCTGATCGCCCGCCTGGACGCCGACGACCGCGCGCTGCCGGAGCGGTTCGCCCACCAGCGCGCGTTCCTGGCCGCGCGGCCCGAGGTCGGGCTTCTCGGCACCGGCGCGCGCGAGATCGATGGCGCCGGCCGCGAGGTGCGCGTGCTGCGGCCGCCGACCGACGACGCCGCCATCCGCCGTGCCCTCATCCGCGCCAACCCGTTCGTGCACTCCTCGGTGATGGCGCGCCGCGCCCTGGTGGAGCGCGCCGGCGGTTACGACGAGCGGCTGGCGGTGGCGCAGGACTACGGCCTCTGGATGCGGATGGCCGCCCTCACCGGGCTGGCCAACCTCGACGAGCCGCTCGTGGTCCGGCGGCTCGGGGAGCGCCGGATCTCGGTCGAGCGCGAGGAGGACCGGCTCCGCGCCGAGATGCGCGTGCGGTGGCGGGCGGTGGCCAGCGGCGCGTACCCGCCGTGGTGCGCCGTGTACGCGCTGCGGTCGGCGGTGGCGCTGGCGCTGCCGCGGCGTCTGCGCCGCGCCGTCCGCGCGGCGCTCACCGGGCCGCCGGCATGAGTGCGCCGCCGACCGTGCTCGAGGTCCTGGTCTCCACCCAGGCCGGCGGCGGGCCCCAGCACGTCCTGACGCTCGCGCTTGGCCTTCGCGCGCGAGGCTGGCGACCGATTGTGGCCGGCCCGCGGGACGGCGCGCTGTTCGAGCGGTTCCGCGCCGCCGGCCTCGAGATCGTGGAGGCGCGTACCGACCGGCTGGAGCCGCTGACGCTGCTGCGCCTGGCGGCCTTGATCCGCCGCCGCGGCGTCGACCTCGTGCACTCGCACGGCAAGGGCGCCGGCGTTCACGCCCGGCTGGCCGCCCGCCTGACCGGGCGGCCCGCGGTCCACACCCTGCACGGGATCCACTACGAGCGCTATCCCCGCCCGCTGGCCGCCGCCTATCTGGCGCTCGAGCGGCGGCTGTCGGCGTGGACGCGCATCGTCGTCAACGTGTCGCGCGCGCAGGAGCGCGAGGGGCTCGCGCTCGGCCTGTTCGCAGCGAACCAGAGCCGAGTGATCCTCAACGGCGTGGACGTCGCACGCCTGGGGGCCCACGCGCTCGACCGCTGGGACGCCCGCGCCGAGCTGGGTCTCGACCAGTCGGCGCCGGTCGTCGGCTGCGCCGCCCGGTTCGACGCCGTGAAGCAGCTCGACGTTCTGCTGCGGGCGGCGGCGGCCATCCGGCCGGCGCCGACGCTGGCGCTGCTCGGTCGCGGTCCGGAGGAGGTCCGGCTGCGGGCGCTGGCCGCCGAGCTCGGTCTGGGCGGCCGCGTCCGGTTCGCCGGCGAGGTGCCCGAGGCGGCCCACCGGTTCTCCGCGTTCGATGTCTTCGCGACGCCCTCGCGAAAGGAGGGCCTGCCCCTGGCCGTGATCGAGGCGATGGCGCTGGGCGTGCCCGTCGTCGCCAGCGACATCCCGGCCCACCGTGAAGCGCTCGGCGAGGCGTCCCTCGGCCTGGTGCCGGGGACGGTCGAGGGCTTCACGTCAGGGCTGCAACGGGTCCTGGCCGACGATGCGCTGCGGTCGCGCCTTGGGGCCGAGAACCGCACGCGCGCCCGCAGCGAATTCGACGCGCGCGACATGCTGGCCGCCGTGGAGGGCGTCTACAAGGAGGCCCTGGCGCTGTAGTACTATGCCCCGGGATGCATGCAGCGATCGACCCCAGCGCCCCCGAGTGACGCTCGAGGATTGGCGACGGCGCCCGCCCACACTCTGTCCCTGACCGGCCGCGACGCCGCTTCCGCCCCGCTGGGGGGTGCGCGGGTCGCGCTGGTCCACGACTGGCTCACCGGCATGCGGGGCGGCGAGCGCTGCCTCGAGGTCTTCTGCGAGCTGTTCCCCGACGCGCCCGTCTACACGCTGCTCCACGTGCCGGGCAGCGTGAGCGCGGCGATCGAGCGCCACCGGATCGTGACCTCGTTCGTGCAGCGCCTGCCCGGCGCGGCGACCCGCTACCGGCGGTACCTGCCGCTGTTCCCGGCCGCCGTCCGCGGCCTGGATCTGGCCGGGCACGACCTCGTCATCTCGTTGTCGCACTGCGTGGCCAAGGGCGTGCGGGTGCCGCCGGGCGCGCTCCACCTGTGCTACTGCTTCACGCCGATGCGCTACGTCTGGGACCTGGAGGCCGACTACGCGCACGACGCCGGCTGGCTCACGCGGCTGGCACTGCCCCCGGTCGCCGCCGGGCTCCGGCGATGGGATCGGCGCACCGCCGGCGTGGACGGCTTCGTCGCGATCTCCCGGCACATCGCCGACCGCATCCGCCGCGTGTACGGCCGGGCGGCCGACGTGATCCACCCGCCGGTGGACATCGCCCGGTTCCGCATCGCCGACGCCGTGGACGACTACTACCTCGTCGTCTCCGCCCTGGTGCCCTACAAGCGCGTGGACCTCGCGGTGGCCGCCGCCGGGCGGCTGGGGCGGAAGCTGGTGGTGGTCGGCAACGGGCCCGAAGAACGGCGGCTGCGCGCCCAGGCCGGCGCCGGCGTGACGTTCCTCGGCTGGCGCCCCGACGCCGAGGTCGCCGCGCTGTACACGCGCTGCCGGGCGGTGTTGTTCCCGGCGGTGGAGGACTACGGGATCGTGCCGCTGGAGGCCGCGGCGGCCGGCCGGCCCACGATCGCGCTGGGACGCGGCGGCGCGCTGGAGACCATGACCCCGCTCGGCGAGGGCGACGAGCCGCCGACCGCGGTCTTCTTCGCGGAGCAGACGGTCGACGCGCTGGCCGACGCCATCCTCCGCTTCGAGGCGGACCGGCACCGCTTCGATCCGCAGGCGCTGCGGCGGCGGGCAGCCCGCTTCGACCGGCCGATCTTCGCCGGGCGCGTGCGCGAGTACCTCGAAACGCGATGGGCGGCGTCCCGAGCGGGGCGCCCGTGCTGAAGACCCACTCCCGCCTCTTCGAGCACCTGGCGTTCGCTACCGACCTGGCGCTCGTCGCGCTCTGCTGGATCGGGGCCTACCTCGTGCGCTTCCGCCTGCTGCCGGCCGGCGACGTTCCGCCGTTCGCCGACTACGCGCTCCAGCTCGTGCCGATCCTCCTCGTGTGGGGGGTGGCCTACAGGGCCCTCGACCTCTACCGTCCCCACCGGCTCGGCTCCCACCTCGCCGAGTGGTTCGACGTCACCAAGGCGTCCACGCTCGGCGTGCTCGTCCTCGTGTTCGTGATGACCTTCTTCTTCCGCTCCTACGACTACTCGCGGCTGGTGATCGCGATGTTCTGGGTCAGCTCGATTGTCAGCGCCAGCCTGGCTCGCGCCGTGTTCCGGGAGGCGCTGCGGGTGGCCCGGCGCCGTGGTCACAACCAGCGCTACGCGGTGGTCGTGGGCGGCGGCGAGCCGGCCGCCGAGGTGCTGCGTGTCTTGCGCCGGCGCCCCGACACCGGGATCCAGGTCCTCGGGCTCCTGAGCGACAAGGGCGAGGCGGTCGGCACCCCCGTCCGCTGGCTGGGCGGCATCGAGGAGATCCGCACGGTGCTCACGAGCCGCCAGGTCGACATGGTCATCATCGCGCTGCCGCACAGCGACTACGCGCGGCTCGGCCCGGTGCTGAGCGAGATCGGGGACGAGCCGGTGGCGATCCACTTCGTGCCGGACCTGTTCAGCCTCGCCTCCTTGCGGGGCGGCGTCGAGGAGTTCGAGTCGATCGCCTTCATCCACCTGCGGGAGTCACCGCTCCACGGCTGG
>DASWJN010000101.1:0-3671 GCA_036397135.1 Candidatus Methylomirabilota bacterium | reverse complement strand
CGCTTCGTCGCCGAGCGCGCGGGGCCCTACCAGCTCCTCTGCTCCGGCCACGCGCCGTCCATGACGGCGACGTTCCTGGCGCTGCCGAAGTAAGCGGCATCGGGTCTGCGGTGCCGGCGGGTGAGGCCCCACAGCCTCCTGGCGGCTCGGGACCAGGAGGCTGTCTCTTGTCCAGATGGTCAACGGGGCCCGCGCCAGCGAGGCTGCCCGTGAGCGTCTACGCGCCCTCTCCCGCGCGCCCGGCCGACTCGCGGGCGGCGGCCGAGAAGATCCCCCGGGTCATGAGCGCGCCGGCATCCCTCGCCCGCGCCTCGTAGATCGCCGCGCGAGCGGCGTGGACCCCGCGGCCCTCGGGCTCGGCGGCCGCCGCCCAGTCGACCAGGTGACTGGCCAGCGCCAGATCGCCCGCCGCGGCCAGCTCTCGCGCCCGGGCCACCAGCCGCTCGACGCCACCCGCCAGGCGCGCGACCTCGCGTCCGATCTCCCTCTCGCGCGCCGGCTTCAGGTGCGACGCCACGCCGTCCCACCAGCCGCCGTAGAGCCGCCAAACGTTGCGGACGACGTAGTCCGGCTCGTCGTAGACGGCCTGCAAGTACGGCCGTTCGGCCAGATGGGCGGGCGGTCGCACCTCGGCCAGGACCGTGTCCAGCGTGGCGCCGGCGTTCATGCGGGCCACCGTCTCGTGCTCCAGCGTCTCCAGCCACTCGGCGGTCTCGTCGAGGGCCTGGCGGACGCGGTCGCGGCCGACGATGGGCACGCCGTGGCCGGGGATCAGCAGCTCGGGCGCGAGGTGGCTCATCGCCCGCAGGCGCTCGGGCCACCAGATCCACGTGTGGTCGTCGGTCTCGCCGCGGGCGTGGTGCAGCTCGAGGCGGACGTCGCCGGCCGTGAAGGCCAGCGTGTCGTCGTACACGACGTCGGGCTCGTCGTAGTCCATCGGCCACGCGGGGGCGATCCCGACCTGCCGCGCGTTGATGAGCGCGTTGTAGGCGCGGAGCACGGTCATGTTGGCGAAGGTGTGCCAGAACCCCTCGGCGAGGTCACGAATGGCGCCCATCATGCCTCCTCCGGCGGGTCGGATCGCCCGGCCGCCGCCCGGGCGCGGCGCAGCCAGCCGAGCGCCCGGGGCACGTCGGCCTCGCTCTCGATCGTCAGCTCGATCCAGCCGCGGCGGCCGAAGCGGCGGTGGGGCCGGACGCCGGGCTCGCGAAGGGCGCGGGCCTGGTCGGCGGGGGCCAGGCGGATCCACAGGTCGCGATCCTTGTCGCGCACCGGAAAGCAGGCGAACAGGCGCTCGCCGGCGAAGTAGCCCCAGCGGCCGAACATCGGCGTGATCCGCACGCCGTCCCAGCGGCCGAGCGTCGCGTTGAGCGCGCGCGCGGGCCCGGTGCCCCCGCGCTCGAGCGCGCGGCGGGTCTTGCGGCCGCCGAGGCCGCGCACGCGCCGGGGACGGCCGCGGGGTCGCTCGCTCATCGCGTGCGCATTCTGCCATTGACAGCCTCGCGGGGGCCGTGCGAAATGGGACGTCGCGATTTTCCGCCCAGGAGATCCGCATGGCCCAGCATCCCCGCTTCCGGTACGACGCGGTGGAGGGCGCCGACACGCTCTTCACGCCGTCGTTCGTCGAGTACCTGCTGGCGCTGCACGAAGCGCTCACCCCGAGGATCCAGGCCCTGCTGGCCCGGCGGGCCGAGGCCCTGCAGCGCGCGCTGACGGAAGGCGTGCCGCCGTCCCATCCCCCCCGCAGCGCGGCCAACACCGGCGACTGGAAGGTGCCGGCGGTGCCCGCCGACCTGCGCAGGCCCGGCATCGAGATCTCCGGCCCGTGCTCGATCACCTCGATGTTCATCAACGCGCTCAACCCGGGCCCCGAGGGCGAGCGCGCCGAGGGCGACCTCGACGACGACGAGGACTCCGGCGGTCACCGGCTCGTCGATACCGTGCAGGCCGCCCACAACCGGGTGGCGGCGGTGCAGCGCGAGCTGTACTTCCGCGACGCCGCCCGCAACCGCGAGTACAAGATCGCCCCCGGCGAGCTGCCGTTCTTCATGCACCGCGAGCGCGGCATCCACCTGAACGAGCCCGACGCCACGATCGACGGCCGGCCGGTGAACGCCGCCCTGCTCGGCACCGCGCTGACGCTCTTCCACGCCGGCCGCGCCCAGGCCGAGCGCGGCCAGGGCATCTACTTCTACCTGCCCAAGCTGGAGTTCGCCGCCGAGGCGCGCCTCTACCGCGATCTCTTCGATCTCAGCCGCGAGCGGCTGCCGTGGCTGGCCGGCGCCACCGTCCGCGCCATCGTGCTCGTCGAGTCGCTGCCGTGCGTGTACGAGATGGAGGAGATGCTCCACGAGCTGGGGCCGTACGCGGCCGGGCTCAACGCCGCGCGCTGGGACCTCAAGGCGTCGATCTTCGAGTACGTGATGGCCGATCCCAAGTCGGTCTGGCCCGACCGGTTCGGCGTCGACATCAAGACCACGCCCTTCATCGCCGACATCTTCCGCCGCCTGGTCGCCGTCTGCCTCAAGCGCGGCGCCGTGCCCATCGGCGGCATGGCCACCGCCCTGCCCAACCCCGATCCCGAGGTGAACCGCGCGGCCGCCGACGCCATCCGCAGGGACAAGGAGTGGGAGGCCGCCCAGGGCTTCATCCGGGCGTGGGTCGCCCACATCTTCCACATGAAGACGGCGGCCGATCCGTTCAAGCAGCTCATCGCCTCCGGCTGGAAGCCGGCGGCGCAGATGGCGAATCCCGACAACTACCCGGTGAAGGTCGAGGTGCCGGCCGGCCCCGTCACGCTGGAGGGCACCCGGCGCAACGCGCGCATGCTGATCGAGTACGTCGAGGGCTGGCTCAACGGCCGCGGGGCCAAGGGCATCGACAGCCTGGAGGGCAAGCCGGGCGTGCATCCGGCGCTCATGGAGGACCTCGCCACCGGCCGGATGTCGGTCGCCCAGATCGCCCAGCGCATCCGCCACGCGGCCCGCACCACCGAGGGCCCGGCCGCCACCCACAACGCCGCACTGGTCAAGCGGCTGCTGAACGAGGAGCTGCAGGACATCCTGGGCCGGCGCCCGGCCGACGCCGCGATGCACGAGCGCTATCGTCAGGCGGTGAAGATCGCGATGCGCTGGATCAAGAACTACACCGACCTCGACTTCCGCAGCCTCGGTTCGTACACGCGCAAGGAGCTGGACGCGATCGCGTCGGCGGCCGACGCGTTCTGATCCTCGGCGGCGTGGAGGCCGGCGGCAGCAAGTTCGTGTGCGCGGTCGGCGCCGGCCCCGGCGATCTCCGGCGCGAAACCCGCATCCCCACCACGACGCCGGCGGAGACCCTCGCCCGGGCCGTCGCGTTCTTCCGCGAGTTCCACGACGCGGCGCTGGCTGCCCTCGGGATCGCCACCTTCGGCCCCGTCGATCTCGACCCAGGCTCGCCCACGTGGGGGTTCATCACCAGCACGCCCAAGCCCGGCTGGGCGGACACGGACGTGGCCGGGCCCTTCCGCCGCGCGCTGGGCGTCCCGGTGGCCGTGGACACCGACGTCAACGGCGCCGCACTGGCCGAGCACCGCTGGGGCGCCGCCCGGGGCGACGACCCTGTCGTCTTCGTGACCGTCGGCACCGGCATCGGCGGCGGCGTCCTCGTCGCCGGACGGCCGGTGCACGGCG
>DASWJN010000100.1:0-1907 GCA_036397135.1 Candidatus Methylomirabilota bacterium | reverse complement strand
ATGCGGCAGCCGGCTCGAGCACATCTGCAAGGTGACCATCTACCTGACCGACATCCGCTACCGGGAGGCGGTCTACCGGGTGGTCGGGCGCTGGCTGAGGGGCGTCTATCCGGTCTCGACCGGCCTCACGGTGCCGGCGCTGGCGCGGCCGGAGTGGCTGGTCGAGATCGACGTCATCGCGGTCATCCCGGAGGAGGGCAGTTGAGGGAGCGCCTGACGGAACAGCAGATCGAGGCGTTCCGGCGCGACGGCGTGGTGATCGTCGAGGACGCGGTGACGCCCGGGCAACTCGCCGCCCTGCGCCGCGAGTTCGCGGCCTGGGTCGAGGAAAGCCGGCGCCACGAGGCCGCCTACGGCGAGATAATCGACGGCCGGCCGCGCTTCGACCTCGAGCCCGGACACAGCGCCGAGAGGCCGGCCCTGCGCCGGGTCGCCGCGCCCGCCGACATCTCCGACGCCTATCTCGAGGCGATGGCCGACAGCCGCATGACCGACCTGGTCGCCGACCTGATCGGACCGGACCTGCGGTTTCATCACTGCAAGATCAACTCGAAGCTGCCGGGCGCGGCGACCGAGGTGAAATGGCACCAGGACTTCCTCTACGACCCGCACAGCAATACGGACATGGTGACGGCGCTGCTCATGCTGGACGAGGTGACGCAGGAAAACGGGCCGCTCGAGGTCGTGCCGGGCTCCCACAAGGGGCCGCTCCATAGCTTGTGGCACGACGGGGTGTTCACCGGCGCGGTGGCGGACGAGACGGCGGCCGCGCTTGCGGGCGAGACCGTCTCCTGTACCGGCCCGGCGGGCGCCGTCTGTCTCATGCACGGCTGTCTCCTCCACGGCTCGGCCGCCAACCGGTCGGAGCGGCCGCGCACGCTCTTCATCTGCGTCTACGCGGCCGCCGACGCGGTTCCCCTGGCGCCGAACCCGGTTCCCGGCCGGCACAACGGCATGATCGTGCGGGGCCGCGAGCCCAACCGGATCCGCGCCACCGCGTTCGAGATGGAGGTCCCCGAGCACCCCACGGGCGCGTCCTTCTTCGTGCAGCAGGCGCGGGCGCACTCGACCGCGAGGGGCCCGTGACCTTCTCGATCACCGCGTACTGCCCGGGGACCGGCATGGCCGGGGTCGCCGTCACCTCGTCCTCCATGGCGGTGGCGTCGCGCTGCGCCTTCGTGCGCGCCGGGGTCGGGGCGGTCGCCACCCAGAACATCACCGACCCTAGGCTGGGGCCGCGCGGGCTCGACCTCATGGCCGGCGGCAAGACCGCGGCCGAGGCGCTTGGCGTTCTGCTGGCGGAGCACGCCCACCGCGACTACCGGCAGCTGGCGCTGGTCGACCGGACGGGCGGCGTCGCCCACCATTCGGGCGGACACACCCTCGGCACCCACGCCGTGGTGACGGGCGACGGGGCGGTTGCCGCCGGCAACCTGCTCGCCGCGCCGACGGTGCCGGCCGCCATGATCGAGGCGTTCCAGGATGCCGCTGCCGCGCCGTTCCCGGAGCGTCTGGTGCGCGCGCTCGAGGGCGGGCGGGCGGCGGGCGGCGAGGCCGGGCCGGTGCGCTCGGCCGGCCTGCTGATCGCCCACCGCGAGGCCTGGCCTCTCGTCGACTTGCGCGTCGACTGGTCGGAGGACGATCCCATCGCCGCGCTCGCCGCGCTCTGGCAGGGCTGGGCGCCGCAGATGGACGACTACGTGACCCGGGCCCTCGATCCCTCGGCGGCGCCGTCCTACGGCGTGCCGGGCGACGAATAGGCGGGAGCGGGTGCGGCGGAATGGCCTCGGCGGACAGCCGCGCGCTGATCGAGACGCTGGTCGGCTTCGACACGGTGAGCGCCAAGTCGAACCTGGCGCTGATCGAGTTCCTGCGAGGGCGCCTGGCGGAGCACGGCGTCGAAGCGC
>DASWJN010000099.1:0-14484 GCA_036397135.1 Candidatus Methylomirabilota bacterium | reverse complement strand
CGGGCCAGCCGGGCCAGGCCGATGAAGATCCCCAGCACGAAGCCCAGGACGATGGCGGGGATGGCCAGGCGCAGCGTGCCGCCGACGAAGGGACCGATGCCGATCAGCCCCTGGACGACGAGGAACTGGAAGTTGCTCGCGACGACCGAGAAGTCCACGGCTCAGCCGGCCTGGGTCCGGGAGATCAGCCCCGGGATCGCGTACCGCCGCTCGACGCGCGCCATGATGGTCGCGATCGACAGGCACAGCGCCAGATAGATGAGGGTGCCGGCCGTCAGCGCCTCGATGGCCTTGGCCGTGTAGGTCTCGATCTGCCGGGTCTGGAACGTCAGCTCGGCCACGCTGATGGTCAGCGCGACCGAGGAGTTTTTGAGCAGGTTGAGGGACTCGCTGGTGCCGGGCGGCACGATGAGCCGGAGGGCGACCGGCAGGATCACCAGCCGGTAGGCCTGGAAGGTCGTGAGCCCCATGGCCATCGAGGCCTCGAACTGGGTCTTCGGGATCGCGCCGATGCCCGACCGGATCACCTCCGACATGCGGGCGCCGTGGTACACGCCCAGCGCCACGATGGCGGCCCAGAACTCCACGCCGTGGTCGAACAGCCAGTCCTGCACGCCGCGCGGCAGCAGCGGTGGCACGCCGAAGTACCAGAAGAACATCCAGACGAGCAGCGGGACGTTGCGGAAGAACTCGACGTAGAACGTGGCGGCCCACCGCAGCGGCACCAGCGGCACGGTGCGGAGGGCGCCCGAGAGGATGCCGAGGACGACGGCGAGGATCCAGGCGAGCGCGGACAGCTGCAGCGTGATGAGGAGGCCCGAGAGCAGCCACTGTCCCGACTGGCCGCTCCACAGCACGCTCCAGTTGAAGGTGTAGTTCACCTGGAATGGTCTGCGACGAGTGGGCGCCGGCGCTGGGGGGTGCGTGGGCCCAGCCACGCCTCCCTGGCTCGCCTGTCGCGGCATGCTCGCTCCGGACGGGGCGAGCGCGAGCCCCCCATCCCCCGGAGGGGGCTGGGTTGGCGGTGAGTCGATTCGCCGATCGCGCGCTCGCCTCGTCCTCCGCTCGCGCACGCGACGACGGCTCGCCATGAGGGCGCGGCTGGGCCCACGCACCCCCCAGCGCCGGCGCCCACTCGGGGTCGGTCCACATTCATGAGTGCTGGGGGCCAGCAAACAGCGGACTCGAAGCCGTACGATCGCAATCTCATCGGCATCATGTCTCTTCAGGCACCTTGGGGGTCATCGAGCTACCAGGTATAGCACCTCCGAACCCGGCCCAACCAGGCCGATCGTAGTCGATTGCGGCGGTTCGGCTACGGTGCGCGTAACCGAACCGCCGATCCAAAGCTCCGGGCACGTCGCCCCTCAGGCGTCTCGGCGACGGGTCAACCGGTTACTTGCCGATCTGCTTGAGCAGATACGCCCGCACCTTGGGCGTCATCGGGTACGGCAGCTCGCCCTTGGGTCCGAACCACCTGTCGTAGATCTCGAAGTACTTGCCGGACTCGAAGCCCTTGCGGAGGCCGGCGTCCACGGCCGCCTTGAACTTGGCGTCGCCCTTGCGCATGGCCATGCCGTACGGCTCCTCGGAGTAGAAGTCGCCGACGATCTCCCAGTCGCCCGGGTTCGGCGCTTTCGTCTTGATGCCGGCGAGCTGGATGCCGTCGTTGGTGAAGGCGTCCACCTGGCCCTGGGCCAGCGCCTGGAAGGCCGCCGGCTGGTCGGGGAACTCGCGCAGCTGGGCCTGCGGGTACTTCTCGCGCAGGATCTTGGCGTTGGTCGACGCCTGCTGCGACGCGATCCGCTTGCCGGCGATGTCGTTGATGCCCTTGATCGGGCTGCCCTTCTTCACGAGGAACTGGGCGCCCGTGTAGAAGAACGTCAGGCTGAAGTCCACCGACTGCCGGCGCTCCGGCGTGTCGGTCATGGTGCCGGCAATGAGGTCGACGGCGTTGGAGGACAGCAGCGGGATGCGGGTGGGCGGCGTCGACTCCTTCTTCTCGATCTTGACCGGCCGGCCGACGGCCTTCTCGACCTCCGGCTTGACCAGCATCTCGACCAGGTCGATCGAGAAGCCGACCCACTCGTTGCTCTTGTTGACGTAGGCGAACGGCGGCGAGCCGGTGCGGGTCCCGATCGTCAGCACGCCGGTGCTCTTGATCTTCCCGAGCGTGTCCGGCTGCGCGAGGGTCGGCGCCGCGGTGAACGCGACGGCCAGGGTGAGGACGAGCGCCAGCAAACGTTTCATCGAACGCCTCCTAGTGGGTGAGGATCTTGGACAGGAACTGCCGCCCACGGTCGGACGTGGGGGCCGTGAAGAACGCCTCGGGCGTGGCCTGCTCGACCACCTGCCCTTCGTCCATGAACACGACGCGATGGGCGACCCGGCGGGCGAACCCCATCTCGTGGGTGACGCACATCATGGTCATACCGTCACGGGCCAGCGCCGTCATGACATCGAGCACCTCGTTGATCATCTCGGGGTCGAGCGCCGAGGTGGGCTCGTCGAACAGCATGATCCGGGGCTGCATGGCCAGCGCGCGGGCGATGGCCACCCGCTGCTGCTGGCCGCCCGAGAGGTTGGCCGGGTAGCTGTCGGCCTTCTCGACCAGGCCGACGCGCTCGAGCAGCGCGCGGGCCGTCTTCTCCGCCTCGGCCCGGGAGAGCCGCTTCACCTTCATGGGCGCCAGCATGATGTTCTGGAGGGCCGTCATGTGGGGAAACAGGTTGAACGACTGGAACACCATCCCGACGTGCGTGCGCAGGGCGGGCAGGTTCACGCCGCGGCGGGTGATAAAGGTGCCGAGGACGATGATGTCGCCCCCCTGGACCCGCTCCAGTCCGTTCACGGTCCGGATGAGCGTGGACTTGCCCGAGCCCGACGGCCCGCACACGACCACCACCTCCCCGGCCTCGATGAACAGCTCGATGTCGCGCAAGACGTGAAGCTTGCCGAACCACTTGTTGACGCCATGGAACTCGATCGCCCGCCCCGTCACGCCTCGACAACCACCAGCACATCGCCCGGGTTCACTGCCTCGCCGGGCTGCACGCGTACCTCGGCCACCGTGCCCGTGGCCGACGCCTTGAACTCGTTTTCCATCTTCATGGCCTCGATCACCACCAGGGTGTCGCCGGCCTCGACCCGGTCCCCCGGCCGCACGGCGACGTGCGTGATCTTACCCGGAAGCGGGGCGGTGAGGGTCTGGCCGCGCGCCCCCCCGGCGGCGCCGCCGCGAGTACGGATGATCCAGCGCGCCTGCTCCTCGACCTGGATCGCGTACGTCTCGCCGTCCACGTCCACCACGCAGGCGCCGTCCCGGTCGACCACGTCGGCCACGTAGGACACGCCGCCCACCAGCAGCGAGTAGATGCCCTGCGCGGTCAGCCGGGCGTCGACCTCCCAGGTTTCGTCGCCGAGCGTCAGGCGATAACGGCCGTCGCCCCCGGTGACCTCGACGACCTCGCTCGTGCCCCCCACGGTCGCCACGTACTTCAACGGGCGATCCGCGGGCGGGGGGTCGTCGACAGCGGGATCCGCGCCCGGGCATACTGTTGGAGCGGGTGGCGCCAGCACGGATCGAGACGTGGGTGGCCTGGCCGGGGAACGGGTGGCCCCGACACGTGGTGTCGGCCCGTCCTGCTTCGTGCTGTCCTGCCCGTGCTGCTCTCCCGTGTCGTGCCCGTGCTGTTCTGCGTTCTGCCGCCCGTCGTCGATTTTTTCATGGGCGTCTCCAGCTCGGGCGGGCGGCGTGGCGCCAGGCGCTCGGGCGGGCGGCGTCGGCGCGCGGCGCTGCCGGGGGACGGCGGGCGCGGTCGTGCTCGGCGAGGACGGCGGCGATGGTCGCGATCGTGGCCAGGCGTGACTCGTTGGGGCGCAGGTCGGGCAGCACGCGGTCCAGGAATGCGGTGGACAGGCGGCCGGCCCGAAAGTCGGGATGGGCGACGATGCGCTCGAGCGCGGGAATGGTCGTCCGCACGCCGACCACCTCGTACTCGGCGAGCGCCCGCGTCATCCGCTCGATGGCGGCGGGCCGGTCGGCGCCCCAGACGATCAGCTTGGCCAGCAGCGTGTCGTACCAGCGGGGGACGGTGTACCCCTCGTAGGCCCCGGAGTCGTCGCGCACCCAGGGACCGCCGGCCGCCCGCAGGCCGATGATGGTGCCGGGCGAGGGCAGCCAGCCGCCGAACGGATCCTCGGCGTTGATGCGGCATTCGATCGCCCAGCCGCGCCACGAGACGTCCCCCTGGCCGTAGCCGAGCGGCTCGCCCCCGGCGAGGCGCAGCTGCTCGCGCACGAGGTCGATCCCGGTGACCATCTCGGTCACCGGGTGCTCGACCTGCAGCCGGGTGTTCATCTCGAGGAAGTAGAAGTTGCGGTCGGCGTCGACGAGGAACTCGACGGTGCCGGCGTTGACGTAGCCGGCCGCGCGGGCGATGCGGCAGGCAGCCTCGCCCATCCGCGCACGCAGGTCGGCGTCGACGCCCGGCGAGGGGGATTCCTCGACGAGCTTCTGATGGCGCCGCTGGATGGAGCACTCGCGCTCGCCCAGGTGCACGACCGCGCCGTGGGCGTCGGCCAGCACCTGGATCTCGACGTGCCGCGGCTCGCTCACCGCCCGCTCCAGGTAGACCGCGGTGTCGCCGAACGCGGCGCCGGCCTCCGAACGCGCCGCCCGCAGCGCGTCGGCCAGCTCCGCCTCGCGGCGCACCAGGCGCATGCCCTTGCCGCCGCCGCCCATGGCCGCCTTCAGCATCACCGGGTAACCGATCTCGCCGGCGAGGGCCGCGGCCTCGGCGTCGGCGCGGATCGGCTCCAGCGTGCCCGGCACCATCGGCACCTTCATGTCCCGCGCGATCCGGCGGGCCGCCGTCTTGTCGCCCATCGCACGGATGGCGGCGGGCGGCGGACCGACGAACGTCAGCCCGGCCTCGCCGCAGGCCTCGGCGAAGCCCGCGTTCTCGGCCAGGAAGCCGTAGCCCGGATGCACGGCGTCGGCGCCGGCGCGGCGGGCGACCGCGACCAGCTTGTCGACGGCCAGGTAGCTCTCGCTCGCCGGCGGGGGCCCGATCGGGTAGGCCTCGTCGGCCATGAGCACGTGCAGCGCCTCGCGATCGGCCTCGGAGAAGACGGCCACGGTGGCGATCCCCTGCTCGCGGCAGGCGCGGATCACCCGGACCGCGATCTCCCCGCGGTTGGCGACGAGCAGCTTCTTGATCTTCATGCCCGGTGGCGCTCCGAAGCACCCATGATACCGGAGCGCGCGGTGTCGCGGGCCCGCCTCACCGCAGCCCCTTCAGCGCCTCGCGCAGAAAGCTCTCGTCCACGATGTCCTTCTCGGCGATCGGCGCCTTGACGAGCTTCTGGGCGTGCCACCAGGCGGTCTGTCGCCCGACGTCGCCCGGCATGAGCCGCCCGTCGCGGTCCTGGTACGGGAAGCCCTTGCGGATGAGCTCGGGGCTGGCGCCGGTGTACTTCGCGGTGATGGCCACGATCTCGTCGAAGGCGGGGCCGCTCTTCCTCGCCAGCACGGCGTCATGGTAGTGGCGCGAGGCCTTGGCGTAGCCCTTCATGAAGGCCACCGCGCGCGGGCGGTCCTTGGCGAACCGGTCGGAGTACATCACCGTGGCGATCTGCCAGGGGAACGTGTCGCCGGTCCGCACGATGGTCATCCCCGCCCCGGCCGCCTCCAGCCGTGACACGAACGGCTCGGCGGTCGCCACCGCGTCCACGCGCCTGGCCGCGAGCGCGTCGTTGAGGGCGGGCAGCGCCTGCAGCGGCACCAGCTCGACGTCGCCGGGCGGTCGGCCATCCACACGGCCTCGTGAATGTTGTGGGTGACGTCGACGATCGTCTTGCGCGTGCGCTCCCAGATGCCGAGCAGCTCCTCCTGCATGAGCTGGCGCGTCTGGGCGTCGAGCGCCGAGAAGGGCTCGTCCATCAGCAGGACGGCGGGATCGACGGCGAGGGCCCGGGCGATGCCCACGCGCTGGCGCATGCCGCCCGAGAGCTGATGCGGGTACTTCCGCTCGAAGCCGTCGAAGCCGGTCAGATCGATGAACCGGCGCGCGATCGCCCGCCGTGCCGCCGCCGGATGGCCGGCCTCCTCCAGGCCGAACTCCACATTGGCCTGCACGGTGCGCCAGGGAAAGAGCGCGAACTCCTGGAACACCATCGCGGTCGCCGGCCGGTCGGCGGGCCGCTCGCCCTCGAAGCCGACGCGGCCGGCGTCCGGCGTCAGGAGCCCGGCCAGCACGTTGAGCAGCGTGGTCTTGCCGCAGCCGGAGGGCCCGACGACGGCCATCAGCTCTTCCGCCTCGACGGTGAAGGTGACGCCGGCCAGCGCCTCCACGCTCTGTCCGCGGCGGTCCCGGTAGGTCTTGGTCACGCCGTCGATGAAGACTTTCATCGCCGGAGCCGGAAGCGCTGGATCTTGCCGGTCGCGGTCCTGGGCAGGTCGGCGACGAACTCCACCGAGCCCGGGACCTTGTAGGCGGCCGCGCGCTGCCGGACGAGCTGGCGCAGCTCGCCGGCCAGGGCCGGCGAGGCCGCGACGCCGGCCTTGAGCACCACGCACGCCCGCGGCGCCGTGAGGCCGCGGGGGTCGGTCTCGCCCACCACACCGGCTTCGAGCACGGCCGGGTGCGTGACGAGCAGCGCCTCGACCTCGGCCGGTGACACCCACTGCCCGGCCACCTTCAGCATGTCGTCGGCACGGCCCTCGAAGTAGAACCAGCCCTCGGCGTCCCGGCGGAACATGTCGCCCGTGTGCAGCCACGCGCCGAGCATCGTGCGGCGTGTGCGCTCCCGGCGGTTCCAGTAGTAGGGCGCGGTGGTCTCGCCCTTCACCAGCAGGTGGCCCACCGCGCCGTCCGGCACCGGCGCCCCGGCGTCGTCGACGAGCTTCGCCTCGAAGCCGGGGATCACCTTGCCCGACGTCCCCCGGCGGGCCTCGCCCGGCCGGTTGGCGATGAAGTCGTGCAGGGCCTCGGTGGAGCCGACGACCTCGACCAGCTCGAGGCCGAAGCGGTCGGCCCAGGCGTCGAAGACCCCCGGCGGCAGCGCCTCGCCCGACGACACGCCGTAGCGCAGCGAGGACAGGTCGAAGCGGCCCTCGGCGTCGGGCACCTCGAGCATGCGCGCGTAGAGCGTGGGCACCGTCAGGAAGAGCGTCGGCCGCTCGGCCGCGATCACCTCGAAGGCCCGCTCCGGCGTGATGCGCTCGGGCACCAGCACGGCGGCGGCGCCCACCCGGGCCGGGAAGTAGAGCGAGTTGCCGAGGCCGAACGCGAAGTAGAGCTTGGAGGCCGAGAACACCACATCGTCCGGGCCGAGGCCGAAGACGCCGACGCCGACGAGGTCGGCCGCCGCCACGAAGTCCTGGTGCGAGTGGACGGCGGCCTTGGGCGGGCCGGTCGAGCCCGAGGTGTAGCCCCAGTACACGATGTCCTCGCGACACGTCGGCGCCGCCTCGGCCAGGGGCTCGGCCCGGGCCAGCGCCTCGTCGAAGTCGAGAGCGCCCGGGGGGCCGCCGCCCACCACCAGCACCGTGCGCAGCCACGGGCAGCGATCCCGCACGGCCAGCAGGCGATCGGCCACCTGGGCCTCGACCACGGCGACGCGCGCCCGGCTGTCGTTGAGGAGGAACGCGAACTCCTCGGCGGCCATCAGCGTGTTGACGGGCACCGCGACGGCGCCGAGCCTGGCGGCGCCCCAGAAGGCCGCGGCGAACGCTGGCGTGTCGTTCAGCGCCAGCAGCACGCGCTGCTCGATCTCGAGGCCCGCCTCGGCCAGAGCGCCGGCTCCGTGGGCCACCCGGTCGGCGACCTCTCCGTAGGTGATGGAGCGGCCGGTGAAGCGGAAGGCGGTGCGGCCGGCCCGCCCCTCGGCCACGTGGCGATCGACGAAGAACGCGGCGGCGTTGAACGGCTCGGGGAGAGACTCCACCGGCGAAATACTAACATCACGGCGAACTTCCAGCCCCCGCCGGAGTGTGCAATTCTGCGATTCTGATGCGCTATCGGATCCTGCCCCGCGCGCTGAGGTCCGGTAGCCTTCGGGCATGGCAGGGCCTGATCGTCACCGTCTCTCTCTGCCTGCTGGCTCTCGCCGCCTGGGCGTTCCTCGTGCACGGCGAAGCCCGCCGCCAGGCCGGGCGGGAGGCCGGGCGTGCCGCCGCCGTGGTCGCGCAGTCGGTGGCCCGCGAGCACGAGCGCCTGCTCGACGCCGCCCGCCAGCTCCTGCTCGCCCTCTCGCAGCGCCCCGAGATCGTCTCCGCCAACCCGGGGGCCTGCAGCCTGCTGCTGTCGGGCGTCCTGCACGCCGTGCCCGGCTACCTCGACCTCGTCGCCGTGACGCCGGGCGGCGGGGTGTTCTGCTCCGCGCTCGGATCCGCCCGCCTGCCGGCCACTGTCGAGGCCGCCGCCGTCCGGCGCACGGCGGAGTCGGGCGCTCCGACCCTGGGCCGCTACGCGTTCGACCGCAGCCGCGCGCGCCCGGCGGTGGCGCTCTCGACAGCGGCGATCGACGACGCCGGGGCGGTGTGCGTGCGGTGGTCGTCGGCGTGCTGGACCTGGGCCAGCTCGAGCGCGCCGCGCTCGCGAGTCCGCTCCCGGCCGGCGCCAGCATGATGCTCGTGGACGGCAACGGCGTTATTCTCAGCCACCACCTCGAGCCCCTGCGGTGGAACGGCGAGATCCTCGACGAGCCGCTGCGGCGCCTGCTGGACGAGCAGGGCGCCGGCCTGGTGGCGGCGGCCTGGCTCGACGGCGTGGTCAGCTTGCTGCTGTTCGAGCCGCTCGCGCGCGAGGCCGGGCGCGCCGCCGACGCCACGATCGTGATCGCGCTGCCCCGCCGGTCGGTGTTCCGCGACGCCGACCGGCTATTCGGGCTGGAGCTGGCCGGCCTCGGTCTGCTCGCGCTCGGCGGGCTGGTGTGCGGCGCGCTGCTGACGGACCGGGTGGTCGCGCGCCCCGTGCAGGGGCTGCTGCGCGTGATCCGCAGTTTGGACGCCGGGGACGTGCGGGCGCGGATGCGGCACAGCGACGAGCGAGGGCACCTCATGGGGCGCCTGGCCCGCAGCGTCAACGCGCCGGCGGCTGGAAGCGCACCAGCGGGTCGCCCGGCACCTGGAGGACGAGCTTCGACGCGAGCGGGCGGCCCGGGTCCTGGGCACGTCACCGTCCTTCGCGGAGACGGGGGTGCTCGAGGCGGCGCCGGCCCCGCTGCCGCCCGGCCGTGCAGCCGGCGCCGGTGGAGGTGGTGAAGCCCCCGCCGATGCCGGCCGAGCCGCCCGTCACGGCGCCCGGCCTGCTGGAGGCTCCCGCCGACGTCCCCGGGGAAGAGTACTGGGGGATGCGCGAACTGCCGTTCGAGAACGCGCCCAACCCGCGGTTTCTCTGGCTGTCCCCGATGCACTCCGACGCGCTGGTCCGCCTGACCTATGCCCTGCGCCAGCGGCGGGGCTGCGCGGTGCTGACCGGAGAGCCGGGCTGCGGCAAGACGCTGCTGACGCGGGCGGTCGTGCAGCGGCTGGAGGCCAGCCGCTACGAGATCGCCCTGGTGACCAACCCTCACGGCGGGCGCATCGATCTGCTGCGCCAGGTCCTCTACGAGCTGGGGATCGAGGCCGCCGGCACGGCCCGCACGGAGCTGGAGCACACGCTGCACGATCTCATCGTCGGCACCGCCCGCCGGGGCCGCGAGACGCTCATCATCGTGGACGACGCCCAGCACGTTGACGATCCGGCGTGGTTCGAGCAGCTCAGCTCGCTGCTGAACATCCAGACCAACGAGCGCACGCTCGTCACCATCTTGCTGGCCGGCACCCCCGAGCTGATCGCCACCCTCCGGCGCGTGCAGCATCTGGACCGCCGCGTCTCGATCCGCTGCGCCCTCGACCCGCTGACGGAGGAGCAGACGGTCCAGTACGTCCGCTACCGCCTGGGCGTCGCCGGCGGGGAAGCGTCGCTGTTCACGCGGCCGGCGCTGGCGCTGATCCAGGCCGCCAGTCGCGGCGTCCCCCGGGCGATCAACGATCTCTGCGACAGCGCCATGCTGCTGGCCCGGCTGGACACCCTCCGCACGATCGACGACGCGGTCATCCGCCGCGTCCTCGGCTCCACCCCGACCGCCAGTCGGCCGCTGACGGCCGGCTAGGAGCGTGTCGGGATAACGAGGAGTGTCCCGGCTTAGCCGGGGCGCGACGAGCGTTGGGGGGTATGGGGGGCCATGTCGGGGCCCCGTATACCCCGGCGTGTATCGAGGGGCGCCACGGCTCCGCCGGGGCGCCCCGAGCCGCCCGGGGGGGTATGGGGGGCCATCTCGGGGCCCCCCATGTCACTCAGACTTCGAATGCGGCGTACTCGAGGGGGGCGCGCACGTCGGTGGTCGCGCCGCGGGCGCGCAGGAGGTCGCGCGCCTGGGCGAGCTTGGCGTCGATGACGGTGTCGCTCTGATCGGGGTCGTGATGGAAGAGGTAGAGCTCCCGGACGCGGGCGCGCCATGCGAGGTCCGCGACCTGGCTCACGGCCGAGTGGCCCCAGCCGGCCTTGGTCCGGTACTCCGCGTCGGTGTACGTGCAGTCCGTGACGAGGACGCCGGCGTCACGCGTGAAGTCGACGAGCCGCTCCAGGTACTCCTCGGAGTACAGCTTGTGGTCCGGCGGGTACAGCTCGTTGTCGGTCACGTAGCAGATCGACCGCGTGCCGTAGTCGAGGCGGTAGCCGAGACAGGTCCCGGGATGCCGCAGGAGCGTCGTCGTGACCCGGAGGCCGCCCAGGTCGAACGAGCCGACGCCGAGGTCGCGATAGCTGACGCTGGCCGCGAACTCACGGGTGGTGATCGGGAAGTACGCGCCGTCCATCTGGAACGAGACGAGGTCGCGCAGCGTGGCGTCGCCGTGCCCGGGGCCGCCCACCTCGATCTGGTGGCCCTGGGCGTAGAACGGCGCGAAGAAGGGCAACGCGTTGATGTGGTCCCAGTGGGGGTGCGAGATCAGGATCTGCGCGTCGAGGCGGGAGCGGCCGGCGGCGGTGAGGGCGTCGCCCAGCGCCTTGATGCCGGTGCCGGCGTCGAAGACGAGCAGGCGGCCGTCGGGGAAGGACAGGCTCACGCACGAGGTGTTGCCGCCGTATCGCACGGAGTCCCGCCGGGAGACCGGCAGCGTGCCGCGGACGCCCCAGAACGTCATCACGAGCGTGTCGGCGACAACGCGTTCCAGCTCCGGCACGAACGACGCCGGGTGCAGCGGCTTCACGAAGTAGGCGTTGGCGCCGAGGTCGAAGGCCCGCTTGCGGTCGAACGGATAGGCCTTGGCCGACATCACGACGAGCTTGGTGGCGGCCAGGTGGGCGATGGCCCGCAGCCGGCGGCAGAGGTCGTAGCCGTCCAGCTCCGGCATCATGATGTCCAGCAGGACGCAGTCGGGGCGCCGGTCGGGGATGTCGCGGAGGGCGTCCTCGCTCGAGTGGTTGACGAGGACGGCGTGGCCCTCCTTCTCGAGCAAGGCGCGGGCGACCTCGGACTGCGTCCGGCTATCGTCGACGATGTAGACGTTCAGCCGCTTGCCCTGGCTCATGCGCACCCCCGCCGTGAGGCCATCATGGTCGGCGAGCCCCTGCGGGAAAGTCAAGGCCGCCCCTTGTCCCGGCCGGCGCCCTCGCCCATCATGAGTGGCCATGACGCCGCTGGTGGCGCCCGCCGTCGCGCTGATGAACCGCCTGCGCTACCCCCAGAAGTTCGTGCTGATCTCGCTGCTCTTCGCGATCCCGCTGGCGCTGATGATGCTCTTCTGGCTCGCCGAGATCGAGGACCGCCTGGCGTTCGCGCGCCAGGAGCGGGCCGGCGTCGAGTACATCGCCGCACTGCGGCCGTTGCTCGAGCCCCTCGCCGTCGTCCAGGCCCTCGGCGCCGGCGGGACCGGCGACGCCGATGCCATGCGGCTGGCCCGGGAGCGGGAGCGGCTGGCGGTGGCGGCGGCGGGGATGGACCGCGTCGACGCCCGGCTGGGCGCCCGGCTCCGCGCGAGCGATCTCTGGAAGGCCTTGCGCGTGCGGATCACCCATCCCTCGGTGGAGCCGGCGGCGCTCATCGCCGAGACCCTCCAGCTCATGGCGCACGCCGGCGACACCTCGAACCTGATCCTCGACCCCGACCTCGACAGCTACTATCTGATGGACGCGGTCGTGCTTCGGCTGCCCGCGCTGGCCAGGCATCTCGCGGCGCTCGGCGCCGGTATCCTCGACCCGCCCGGCGCCGGCGGCCCCGCCCCGCAGGCCCGGCGGCTGGCCAGCCGGAGCCTGGCCCTGGCCGAGCGGGACGCCCTCGATCGGGGCCACGCGGTGGCCTTCCGGGAGAATGCCGCGCTCCGTCCCTTGCTGGAGCCGCGGCTGACCGCGTCCTGGGACGCGGTGGCCGCCCTCCTCGGCCCGGTGGACGGTGAGGGCGCCGCGCCGGCGCCCGGCGGCCGCGCGCGACCGGACGACGCGCTCGACCGCCACGCGCGAAGCCTCGGCGTCGTCTTCGCGCACCACGACGCCGCGGCGGGCGCGCTCGACGGCCTGCTGGCCGCCCGGACGCGGGCGTTGACCTCCCGCCGCGCCCAGCTCCTGGTGTTCCTGGCGGTTCCCCTGGCAGCCGTCGTGTACCTCTGGATCGGCTTCTACGTCGCCGTCCGCCGGGCCGTGAGCGCGCTGGAGGACGTCTCACGGCGCATGAGCACGGGCGAGGTCACCGGGCCGATCGTGCTCGAGAGCCGTGACGAGATGCGCCAGGTCGTGGAATCCTTCAACAGCGTGGCGGCCTCGCTGGTGGTGGCGCGCGACGCCGCCGAGACGGCGGCGTCCGCCAAGGCCAACTTCCTGGCCGTGATGAGCCACGAGATCCGCACGCCGATGAACGGCATCCTGGGCATGACCCACCTCTTGCTGGGGACGCCGCTGGCCGGCGACCAGCGGCGCTACGCCGAGACCATCCGGGACTCGGGCGACGCGCTGCTGACGATCCTCAACGACATCCTCGACTTCTCGAAGATGGAGGCGGGCCGGCTCGAGCTGGCCCGGGTCGACGTCGATCTCCGGCGCGTCGTCGACAGCGTCGCCGCCCTGATGGGCCCGCGCGCTCGCGACAAGGGCCTCGCGCTCGAGACCGCGCTCGACCCCGGCCTGCCGCGCGCCGTGCGGAGCGACGGGGGCCGCCTGCGGCAGGTGCTGCTCAATCTCGTCGGCAACGCGATCACGTTCACCGAGACCGGCCGCGTGCGGCTGTCGATCGAGCGGCTCGGCGGCTCCGCCGCGCGGCCGACGCTGCGGTGCGCGGTGAGCGACACCGGTCCCGGGATCGCGGCGGAGGCCCAGGGCCGGCTCTTCCAGGAGTTCAGCCAGCTGGACCCCGCCGCCACGCAACGGTTCGGGGGCACCGGTCTCGGGCTGGCGATCTCCCGGAGCATCGTCACCGCGATGGGCGGCGAGATCGGCGTGGAGAGCAGCCCGGGCCGGGGCAGCACGTTCTGGTTCGTCGTCGCGCTGGACGCCGCGGCCGGCGAGGTCGCCGCCGAGCCGGGCCCGGCGCCGGTGACGGTCGAGCCGTTGCGCATCCTCGTCGCCGAGGACAACCGCGTGAACCAGCAGGTGGCGGTTGGCCTGCTGCAGCGTCAGGGTCACAGCGTGGAGGTGGTGGGCGACGGCCGCGCCGCCGTCGAGGCGGTGCGGGCCGGGACGTACGACGTCGTCCTGATGGACGTGCACATGCCCGACATGGACGGGCTCGCGGCGACGCGCGAGATCCGCCGCCTTGCCGACGGCAAGCACGCGATCCCGATCATCGCGCTCAGCGCGAGCGCGCTGCCGGAGGAGACGCAGGCGTGCGTGGCGGCCGGGATGGACGCCTACCTGGCCAAGCCGATCGATCCCGCCGCGCTCGCGCGGGCTCTGGCGGCCCGGGCCGGGACGAACGCGGCCGCGTCCGTCCTCGACGAGGCGTACTTCACGGCGCTGGTGGAGGCGCTCGGGCCCGCGAAGGTTGCCGAGATCGTCGCCGGCGTGGCGGAGGAGACCCGGCCTCATCGCGAGCGGCTTGCGCTCGCGCTGGCCCGCGGCGATCTGGACGGCGTACGAACCGCCGCCCACGCGCTGCGGGGCATCGCCGGCACTCTCGGCCTCGCGGCGCTGGCCGGGCTCAGCGGCGCGATCGAGGAGGCGGCGCGCGCGGGGGCCGGCGGGCCGCTCGAAGCGCTGGGCCGGCGCCTCGAGCCCTGCGTGGCCGACTCGCTCGCGCGGCTCGCCGCCCGCCGCCTCTAATGACTCTCGTGGAATCCGGTGACGCCGGGGGCGGGGCACGGGAGCCCTGCGCGCGCCACGGATGGCTCGCCGGTCGCCGTACGCTCGCTCCGGGCTCGGCGAGCGCGAGCCCCCCATCCCCCTGACGGGGGCTGGCCCGGAGTGAGTCGCATCGCCGATCGCGCGCTCGCCGAGCCCTGCGCTC
>DASWJN010000098.1:0-20530 GCA_036397135.1 Candidatus Methylomirabilota bacterium | reverse complement strand
GGGGGGTATGGGGGCCATGTCGGGGCCCCCCACGCAGAGCGAACCGCGTGATCGAGGACCGTCACGGCTTTGCCGGGGCGGTCCGAGCGTTGGGGGGTGTGGGGGGCCATGTCGGGGCCCCCCATGTCACTAGACCACGCGCGCCATCTCGCGGCGGAGCCCGCGGGGGATGGCCAGGCGGTCGATCGCCTCGAAGAGCACGTGGAAGGCGGCGGCCATCGCCGCGGCGGGGGCGGCCCCGGCCAGGATCGTCCACACGTCGTCGAGCGCCAGCCCGCGGACGATGAGCGTGCCGTAGCCGCCCCCCCCGATGAAGGCGGCCAGGGTGGCGGTGCCCACGGTCATCACCGCGGAGGTCTTGATCCCGGCCATGATGGCGACCGCGGCCAGCGGCAGCTCGATGCGCCGCAGCCGGCGCAGCGGGCCGAAGCCGAGGACGAGCGCGATCTCGAGAAGCTGGCGGTCGACGGCGATCAGGCCCGCGTACGTGTTGCGCACGATGGGCAGGAGCGCGTAGAGGCCGAGGGCGACCAGGGCCGGCGCCTTGCCGATCCCGAAGAGCGGGATCATGAAGACCAGCAGCGCCAGCGCCGGGATGGTCTGCAGCATCCCGATGGCCGTCAGCTCGATCTGGCCGGCGCGGCGGAAGCGCGCGGCCAGCACGCCCAGGGGAATCCCCAGCGCGACGGCCGCCGCCAGCGCGGCCAGCACCAGCCCCAGGTGGTCCAGCGTGAGCGCGCCGATCTCGGCGACCGTGACGCGCCCGCCGGCGGCCTCGGGCCGGGCGGTCCCCAGGAACTCCGCGGCCACCGCGGGCACGCTGCGGCCGTCGAGGTCCGCCCGGGCGTTGAGCCGCGCCATGCGCCGGTCGTCCAGCCGGCCCTCCAGCGCCTCGCGCAGCCGCGTCCAGGTGTGCGGGAACCGCTCCCCGACGCTGCGGCGGACCAGGAGCACCGCCGAGTAGTCCGGGAAGAAGCCGCGGTCGTCCTCGAGGATGCGCAGCCGCAGGCGCTCCAGCTGGCCGTCGGTGGAGAAGATGTCGATGACGTCCACCTCGCCGCTGGCGAGCGCGCGATAGGTGAGGGCGTGCTCCATGACGCGGACGTCGGCCAGGGCCAGGCCGTAGCGGCGCGTGAGGCCCGGCCACCCGTCGTCGCGCTCGAGGAATCCCGAGCTGAACGCGCCCCGCAGCCCCCGGTGGCCGGCGAGGTCGCCGATGGTCCGCAGCCCCAGCCGCTCGGCGGTCGAGGCCTGCACGGCCAGCGCGTAGGTGTTGCTGAAGCCCAGCGGCGCGCTCGTGGTCAGACCCCGCGGCGCCAGGCGCTCGCGGATGGCGTCGAGCGTCTTCAGCGCGGGGTCCTTCAGCAGGACCTCGGCCAGGGTGCCGGTGTACTCGGGGTAGAGGTCGATCGCGCCGGACTCGAGCGCACGATAGGTGAGGCCGGTGCCGCCCAGGCCGAGCCGGCGCTCCACGCGGGCCTCGCCGGCCTGCTCGATCACCTGGGCGGCGATCTCGGCGAGGATGTAGCTCTCGGTGAAGGACTTGGAGCCGACCCGGATCACCCCGTCCGGCCCGCCCTCGGCGGCGGCGGTCTGCACGAGCAGCGCGCCGAGGACGAGGGCGACCGCCCGGGACGTCAGCGGCCCGACTCCAGCCCGGCCGGGACGAGCGTCTGCGCCGTCAGGAACTGGCGGACGAACGGCGTGGCCGGGCGCTCCATTAGATCGGCGAAGGCCCCTTCCTGCACCACGCGGCCGGCGGTCAGCAGGCTGATGGTGGTCGCCAGCAGCGCCGCCTCGCGCAGGTCGTGCGTGACCAGGACCACAGTCTTGCCCAGCTCCGCGAAGAGGCGGCGGAGCTGCTCCTGCAGCTCGGCGCGGATCAAGGGGTCCAGCGCCCCCAGCGGCTCGTCGAGAAGCAGCACGGGCGGGTCGAGCGCCAGGGCGCGCATGAGCCCCACGCGCTGCCGCTGGCCTCCGCTGAGCTGGCCCGGGTAGAGCCGCAGGGTCTCGTCGTCGAGCCCGACCAGCGCCGCCAGCTCGGCCATGCGCGCGTCGATGCGCGCGCGAGGCCAGCGGTGGGCCTCGCCCGCGAGGGCCGCGTTCTGGTAGGCGGTGAGGTGCGGGTAGAGCCCTCCGGCTTGCACGACGTAGCCCATCCGCTCGACGAGGGCCCGCTGGGTGGACGGACCGACGCGGACGCCGTCGACCGTGACCTCGCCGCGATCCGGCGTCACCAGCCCGAGGATCAGCCGGAGCACGGTGGATTTGCCCGAGCCGCTCGAGCCGAGCAGCACGTGGGTCGTCCGCGGCCGGACGGCGATCGTCATATCCTCCACCGCCACCCGCTCGCCGAACCGCTTGGTGACGGCGCGCAGCGCGATCATGGCGCCGGCGACCCGGCCGTCGCGAGATCCCGGAAGCGCTCGAGGACGTCGCCGGGGTTCTCGGTGATGGGCAGGTCGACCCGGCGCCGCTCCACGCTGCTCAGCACGAGCCCCAGGAGGATCTCGAGCCCGTGATAGCTCGCGTCCAGGCTGGACGGATGGACGCGGGCGGGATCGTCGAGCCAGTCGGCGAGCAGGCGCAGGTGCTCCGGCTCGCCCGGCGTGTCGTCGGCGGGGCCCGATTCCACCCGGCCGCCGGCATCGCGTGTGACGGCCTGCCAGCCGGCGCCGAGCACCACGCGCGCATAGCCGTGCTCGCCCCACGCCGTCACCGCGGCGTCCTTCCAGAAGTCGTCCGGGCCCAGGTGATGGGGCGCCAGCGTGCCGATCTCCAGCAGCCCGCGCGCGCCGCCGTCGAGGGCGACGATCCCCGCCACGTGGTCGGGGCCGGGGTGGTCCTCGGCGTAGGCGTTGCGGCCGTGCGCCTGGCCCAGCACCCAGCGGGCGCGGCCGGCGCCGGCGATCCACAGCAGCGCGTCCACGAGGTGGGTGCCGACCCGCAGCATCGACGGACGGCCGGAGGCGCTGAGCCAGGTCACCCGCCCGAGGCCGCCGCCGGCCACGATCTCGCGGACACGCCGCCAGTGGGCGGCGTGCTTGAGCTGGTGGCAGACCACGCCCTTGACCCCTGCCGCCGCGCACACCTCCACGAGGCGCCGGCCCTCGGCGAGCGACAGCGCCAGCGGTTTTTCGAGCGCCACCGCGCGAACGCCGTACGCCACCCCCAGCTCGACCACCGAGAGCCGGACGGCCGGCGGCGTCGCGGCGCACAGGACGTCCGGCCGCTCGGCGATGAGCATCGCCCGGGCGTCGGTGTAGGTGCGCGCGACGCCGAGCGCGCTCGCCAGCCCCCGGGCCCGCTCGCCGTCGAGGTCGCAGAGGGCGGTCAGCGCGAACCGCTCGGGGTGGGCCAGCAACCCGCGGGCGTGACGCTCGCCCCGCGGCCCGCAGCCCAGCACGACGGCGCGATGGGGAACGCCCATCGCTGCATTCTACCCGCGGGCGCGCCGGTTCACGGCGGCCGGTTGGCTACGGGGTCTTGCGGAGCCGGGCGACGTCCGCGGCGTCCTTGAGGCGGCCGGAGGCTTCCTTGTTCTTGATGAGCGCCTCACGGCCGATGAACGAGACCGTCCGTCCATCCACCTCGGCCGTGCTCCGTGACGCCCAGGCCTCGTCGAAGGTCACGCCCGAGATCTCGGTCAGAAGATCGATGCGCCGGGGCGGAAGCCCGATCTGATAGACGGCGCCCGGCTGCGCGAAATCAGCCGCGGTCACACCCGCCGAGTGCAGTGGCGCCCCGAAGCGAACCAGCGCGTCGAAGACCCGCCCGGCATTGACCGCCGACGGACGCACGAAGAGATCGATGTCGCCGCTGGCCCGGGGGGCCCCGTGGAAGGCGAGCGCATAGGCGCCGACGATCACGAACTCGACGCCGGCGTCGGCGAGCAGAACGAGGAGGTCGCGGAAGTCCTCGTTCAGCCCCTCAAGCGTCATCGTCGGGGGGACGTGGCGTGCCGGCCCGAAAGAGCTTCCCGGGGAGGTTCCGGCGGTCGTAGGTCGGCAGCGGCAGGCCGGCCACCTTCCACGCGGCCTGCGCGAGCGTCCACATCATCGCGATCCGCTCGACCGGGGTGGTCACCAGCGAGAGGTCGTCGGACGGCTCCTCGCCCAGGCGGTGGCGGGTGATCGGCCAGCGCGCCCGCTGCGTCCGCCGCTGCTCGCGGGCCCCGTCGGAATCCAGCGCCATGGACTCGATTCTAGCCGAGGCCACGGCGGCGTCACGCCATCTTGATGGCGGCGGCCTTCTCCAGGCCGAGCGCCTTCACGCTCTCCTCGCGCATGAGGAACTTCTGGACCTTGCCGGTCACCGTCATGGGGAAGGCGTCGACGAAGCGGACGTGGCGCGGGACCTTGTAGTGGGCGATCTTGCCGCGGCAGTAGTCGCGGATCTCCTCCGCGGTGGCCGCCTGGCCCTCGCGCAGCTTGACCCAGGCCATGACCTCCTCGCCGTACTTCTCGTCGGGCACCCCGATGACCTGCACGTCCTGGATCTTGGGATGGCTGTAGAGGAACTCCTCGATCTCCCGCGGATACACGTTCTCGCCGCCGCGGATGATCATGTCCTTGATGCGCCCGACGATGTTGAGGTAACCCTCCTCGTCCATCGTGGCCAGGTCGCCCGTGTGCATCCAGCGGGCGGCGTCGATGGCCGCCCGGGTGGCCTCGTCGTTGTCCCAGTAGCCGAGCATCACGCTATACCCGCGCGTGCACAGCTCGCCCCGCTCGCCCACGGGCACGACCTGGCCGGTCTGCGGGTCGACGATCTTGATCTGCACGTGCGGGTGCACCTGGCCCACCGTGCCCACCTGCTTGGCCAGCGGCGCGCCGATGCGCGTCTGCGTGCTCACCGGGCTCGTCTCGGTCATCCCGTAGGCGATCGCCACGTCGCGCATGTGCATCAGCGCCTGCACCTGCTTCATGACCTCGACCGGGCACGGCGCGCCGGCCATGATCCCCGTGCGCAGCGTGGCGAGGTCGTACCTCGCGAAGTCGGGATGGTTCAGCTCGGCGATGAACATCGTCGGCACGCCGTAGAGGGCGGTGGCCCGCTCGGCCTGCGCCGCCTCGAGGACAGCCGTCGCATCGAAGCCGTCGCTGGGATAGATCATGGTGGCGCCGTGGGTCACGCAACCCAGGTTGCCCATCACCATGCCGAAGCAGTGGTAGAGGGGCACCGGGATGAGCAGCCGGTCCTGGTCGGTGAAGCGCAGCAGCTCGGTGGTGAAGAAGCCGTTGTTGAGGATGTTGTGATGGCTGAGCGTGGCGCCCTTGGGATAGCCGGTGGTCCCGCTCGTGAACTGGATGTTGATCGGGTCGTCGAACTCCTGCTGCCGCTGCCGCCGCGCCAGCTCGTCCGGGCCGACCCGCTCGGCCATCGCGAGCAGCGCCCCCCAGCCGAGCATCCCCGGCGAGGGCTCCTCGCCCAGCCGCACCACCCCGCGCAGGTCGGGGAAGCTGGCGGAGTGCAGGGCGCCGGGCCGGCTGCCGGCCAGCTCGGGCGTCAGCTCGTGGATCATCCCCGTGTAGTCGGAGGTCTTGAACCGGGGCGCCGTCACGAGCCACGCGCAGCCCGACTGCCGGAGCGCGTACTGCACCTCGTGGAGCCGATAGCTCGGGTTGATGTTCACGAGGATCGCGCCCAGCTTGCTCGTCGCGAACTGCGTGATCGCCCACTCGGCGCAGTTCGGCGCCCAGATCCCGACGCGCTGGCCTTTCTCCACGCCCAGGGCCATCAGCGCGCGGGCGCAGCGGTCGACCTCGGTTTGGAGCTGGCGGTAGGTGTAGCGCAAGCCCTGGTGGCGGGAGACGAGCGCCTCGTTGTCGGCGTACCGGGCGGCGGTCCGGTCGAACATGTCGCCGATGGTGAGGCCCAGCAGGGGGACGTCGCTCGTGCCGCTGGTGTAGCTCCAGGCTTCCAGGCTCATCTCAGGCCTCCTTGCGGCGCCGCATCCGCCGGCGGGAAATCTGCCCTGGCCGGGCGTCCCGCCACCGCGGGACCCGTCTCCGGGGCCTGACGGGCGCGGACCAGTATCGCCGATTGACGAAGGACCTGACGGCCCGGAGGGAGGCGAAGGGGGGTATCCTGCCGTACATCGAGCAGGACAACATCAGCACCTCGACCGGCGCCGCCGGGCCCCACGTGGTCCCGACGCAGCGCACGCTCAGCCGGTAGGCCGGGCGACGGCCGGCGCGATCACGCGATCACGCGAGCAGGGCGAGCGGCTCCTCGATCAGGTCAGCGAGGGCGCCCAGGAACTGGGCGCCCCGCGCGCCGTCGAGCGCGCGGTGGTCGCAGGCCAGGGTCAACACCATCGTCGGCTGGACCGCCGGCTGGCCGTCGACGGCGACCACCCGGTCGGCGATCCGCCCGGCCGCAAGGATCGCCGCCTGGGGCGGATTGACGATCGCGTCGAACGCGTCGACGCCGAACATGCCGAGGTTGCTGATCGTGAAGCTGCCGCCCTGGATGTCGGCCGGCCGCAGCTTGCCGGCCTGGGCGCGGCTCACCAGGTCCTCGCGCCGGGCGGCGATCTCCACGAGGCTGAGCATGTCTGCGCGGTGGAGGACAGGTACGACGAGGCCGTCGTCGATCGCGACGGCCAGGCCGATGTTGATGTCGGCGTTCTGCACGATCCCGCCGTCCCTCCAGGCGACGTTGACGCGGCGGTGCCGTGACAGGCCGGCGGCGACCAGCCTCACCAGCAGGTCCGTGTACGTGATGCGGGCGCCGGTCTGCTTGCTCGCCCGCTCGCGCCAGGTGACCAGCCGGCTGACATTGACCTCGCGCACGAGGTAGAAGTGGGGCGCGGTGGTCCAGCTCGCGGTCATGCGCTCGGCCATGATCCGCCAGACGTTGCTGACGCCGGGCGCGGCAGCCGTGCGCTCGGCCGGCGCGGGGACGTCCGCGGCCAGGACGGCGCCGCCCGGGCCCGAGCCGCGGACCACGCGCAGGTCCACACCACGCTCCGCCGCCAGCCGCCGGGCCTTGGGCGATGCGGCGGCGATGCGTGCCGGCGCCGGCGCGCCGTTTCCCGCCGTCCCCGTCCGGCCCTCGACGTGGGCGAGGACGTCGGCCTTCTCGATCCGGCCGCTGGCCGTCTTCACCTGCGCGAGGTCCACGCCGTGCTGCTCGGCCAGCTTCCGGGCGAGCGGGGAGGCCTTGACGGCCGGCGGCACCGACGGCGTGGCCGCAGCTCCCGTGCGCCGCACCGATACGGCCTCGGGTTCCGGCGCGGCGCCCGCTTCGCCCGCCGCGAAGATCAGCCCGATCGTCGTGCCCACCGGCACCACGTCGCCCGCCCGGGCGCTCACCTCCTGCAGCACGCCCGAGGCCGGCGCCTCGACCTCGACGGTCACCTTGTCGGTCTCGATCTCGACGATCGGCTCGCCCTTGCTGACGCTGTCGCCGGGGTTCTTGAGCCAGCGCAGGACCTTGCCGGTCTCCTGGGCCAGCTCCAGCGCGGGCATGATGACGGTCGCAGGCATCGCCCGACCGCCCTCAGGCCTTCTTGCCGCAGAGCGCCCTGGCCGCCTCGAACACGCTCTTTTCCGACGGCACGGTGAGGTCCTCGAGCACCGGCGAGAACGGCACCGGCACGTCCATGGCGCCGATGCGCTTCACCGGCGCGTCCAGGTGGTAGAACGCGCCCTCCGCGATTACCGAGGCGATCTCGGCGGTCACGCCGTAGCGCTCGTAGCCCTCGTCCACCACGAGGGCGCGCGAGGTCTTCCTGGCGGAGTCGATCAGCGCCTGCTTGTCGAGCGGCCAGGTCGTGCGCGGGTCGATCACCTCCGCGCTGATGCCGATCTCCTCCAGCATCCTGGCGGCGCCGAGCGACACCGGCACCATGCTGCTGGTGGCGACGATGGTGATGTCCGTGCCCGCGCGCTTGATCTCGGCCACCCCGAACGGGATCGTGTAATCGTCGGCGGGCACCGGGCCCTTGACCCGGTACATCATCTTGTCCTCGAAGATCACGACCGGGCTGTCGTCGCGGATGGCGGTCTTCATCAGGCCCTTGGCCTCGTAGGGGCCGGAGGGCAGGGCGACCTTCAGGCCGGGGACGTGGCTCACCCAGGCGTGGAGCGACTGCGAGTGCTGGGCGGCCGAGCGGCGGGTGGCGCCCAGCGTGGTGCGGAAGACGATGGGCACCTTGATCTTGCCGCCCGACATGTAGTGGGCCTTGGCGGCCTGGTTGACCATCTGGTCCATGGTCAGGGTGATGAAGTCGCCGAACATCACGTCGACGATCGGCCGCATGCCGGTCATGGCGGCGCCCACGCCGATGCCCGCGTAGCCGGGCTCGGAGATCGGCGTGTCGATGACCCGCTCCGTCCCGAACTCCTGCACCAGCCCGACCAGCGTCTTGAAGGGATGGCCGGCCTCCGCCACGTCCTCGCCGATGAGGAACACGCGCGGGTCCCGCCGCATCTCCTCCGCGATCGCTTCCTTCACCGCCTCGCCGTACGTCAGCTCGCGCTCACCCATGGCCGTCTCCCGCTGATCGGTATGCGCCCTCGCCCGGCGCCTATCCTATCGCAACGGGGTTGCGCCCGGCCCACGTGGCTCCCCGGGGCAGGCCGGGACGGTGGGCCCGCTACGAAAGCAGATCGGCGACGGCGATCCGACCGGACGTGAACGCGAGGGGAACGACGGCGTCCGGCGGCCTCAGCGCGACAACGGAGCGATACCGCCAGCCGTACACGGCCGAGGTGTCGGGGCCCGGATCACGGTGCACCTCCAGCACCCGGTCGGCAAGGTTCACGATCCAGTAGTCCTGGACCCCCGCCCGCGCGTAGAGGCTGCCCTTGTACCGCCGGTCGAATTCGAGGCTCGATTCCGCCACCTCGATCAGGAGCGCGGGGCTCCCCGGGTGCGCGTCGCGGTAGTCGCCGGGGCGGCCGGGCACCACGGCCAGGTCCGGCTCGGGCGCGGACTCGTCATCGAGCGACACCGGCAACTGGACTCTCACGATCCAGCCGGGGGGCAGGATCGCCCTGACCGCGTAGTCGGCGGCGCTGATCGAGGAGGCGTGGTAGGTGCCGTGGGGCTCGGCGACGATGAGCTGTCCGCCGACGAGCTCGACGGGGTCTCCCTCGAACACGCCGAGGTCCACGAGCCGCTCGTACTCGACCCGTCGCCAGCGCCGGAGCGTGAGCGGAGCCTGCGTCATGGCCTCACTCTAGCCGGGCGTGATGGCGCCGGCAATGTCGGGTCTTCGGTACGGCCGGACGTGCTATACGGGAGCGTACACGATGGTGGAGATCCCTCGAGCACCAGGAGGCCGGAGATGCCCATCGCCACCCCCGAGATCTACGCCGCGATGCTCGACCGGGCCAAGGCCGGCGCCTTCGCCTACCCCGCCATCAACGTCAGCTCCTCGCAGACCCTGAACGCCGCCCTGCGGGGGTTCGCCGACGCGGCCAGCGACGGCATCATCCAGGTCTCGACCGGGGGGGCGGCCTACCTGTCCGGCGCCGGGGTCAACGACATGGTGGTGGGAGCCTGCGCGCTGGCCGAGTACGCCCACGTGGTGGCGGCCCGCTACCCGGTCCACATCGCCCTGCACACCGACCACTGCCCCAAGAACAACCTCGACAGGTACGTCCGTCCCCTCGTCAAGCTCAGCCAGGAGCGGGTGGCGCGGGGGCAGGGGCCGCTGTTCCAGTCGCACATGTGGGATGGCTCGGCGGTCTCGCTGGAGGAGAACCTCGAGATCGCTCGTCAGCTCCTCGCCGAATGTAAAAAGGCGAAGATCGTGCTGGAGGTCGAGATCGGCGTCGTCGGCGGCGAGGAGGACGGCGTCGTCGGCGCGATCAACGAGAAGCTGTACTCGACCCCGGAAGACGCGGTGCTCACTGCCGAGGCGCTGGGGACGGGCCAGCACGGCCGCTACCTGCTCGCCGCCACGTTCGGCAACGTGCACGGCGTCTACCAGTCCGGACACGTCAAGCTGCGGCCGCCGGTGCTCAAGCAGATCCAGGACGTCGTCGGCAAGAAGACCGGCAAGGCCAAGCCGTTCGACCTCGTCTTCCACGGCGGCAGCGGCTCCCTGCTGGAGGAGATCCGGGAGACGCTGGACTACGGCGTGGTGAAGATGAACGTCGACACCGACACGCAGTACGACTTCACGCGCCCCGTCGTCGACCACATGATGAAGAACTACAGCGGGGTGCTGAAGGTCGACGGCGAGGTCGGCGAGAAGAAGGCCTACGACCCGCGGACCTGGGGCAAGGCGGCCGAGGCGGGCATGGCCGCGCGCGTCGTCCGCGCCTGCGAGGATCTGCGGTCCGCGGGGACCACCCTGGCGACCGCGCGGGCCTGAGCGAGGCATGGCCGACGTCTTGCTCCGTGATCTCGGCGAGCTCCGACGACGGCTGGCGCCTCACCTGAGGCTTGCCCGGAAGGCTATCGCCTTCGGCTCGGTGGCGCGTGGTGATGCGGACGCCTGGAGCGACCTCGACCTCATCATCGTCGCCGACACCGCGCGGCCGTTCTTCGAGCGGCACAAGGATTTCGCGGGACTCTACGACGTCTGGCCACGCCTCGACCTCCTGATCTACACACCCGAGGAGTTCGACCGGATGGTCGCCGAGGAGCGGCCGCTGATCAGCCAGGCCCTCGCGGAGGGCGTCGTGGTGCATGAAGCAGCCTGAGGCCGAAGCCAAGCGCTGGGTGGCCCAGGCCGAGAGTGACCTGGCGTTCGCGGAGGTCGGCGTCCGCGAAGGCTTCTTCGCGCAGGCGTGTTTCATCTGTCAGCAGGCGGCGGAGAAGGCCATGAAGGCGCTTCATTATCGGCGCGGGGCCCGCCTGGTCCTGGGTCACTCACTCGTCGAGCTGCTCACCGACCTCCTGCCGGATCACCCTGCCCTTCGTGACCTGGGCGACGCCGCGCGGCAGCTCGACCAGTACTACGTACCGACCCGCTATCCGAACGGCCTCCCGGGTGGCGTCCCCGCCGATGTCTTCACGTCGCGGCAGGCGAGGGAGGCGGTGGCCTACGCTCGCGAGTTCGTCACACGGGTCCGAACGATCCTCGGTTGACCGGCTCGACGACCTCGCCGGGAAGGGCCCGCCGCATCTCGTCGCACAGCGGCCGCATCACCTGGTCGTCGAGCTCGAAGCGTCGGGTCGCCCGCCTCCGACGCCCCAGGGTATACTCGGCGGCACTTTCGCGACCGGTCCGTTCGGGGTGAGATCGGGATGGTCCGATTCTTCCTGTCCCGCATCGGCCAGACGCTCGCCGTGCTGTTCACGGTGTCGGTGATCATCTTCGCCCTCATGCGGATGATCCCCGGCGACCCCGTCCTCATGATCCTGGGCGAGGACTTCACCCAGGAGGCGTACGAGCGGCTGCGGGCCCAGCTGGGCTTCGACCGCTCGATCGTCACCCAGTACCTGATCTGGCTGCAGGCCATCCTGCGCGGCGACCTCGGCGACTCCTATTTGAACCACGAGCGGGTGAGCCGGCTGGTGTGGGAGGCGTTCCTGCCGACGCTGTCGCTGGTGGTGGCGAGCATGCTCGTCGGCATGCTGGTCGCGGTGCCGTCCGGGATCGTGGCCGCCATGCGCAAGGACAGCGCGTGGGACTGGGGGTCGATGGGGTTCGCGATCTTCGTGTACTCCATGCCGAGTTTCTGGAAGGGGATCGTCCTCATCTGGATCTTCAGCGTGCACCTGCGCTGGTTCCCGGCGGTGGGCTACGTGCACCCCTGGGAGAACTTCTGGGAGGGGACGTGGCGGCTCGTGCTCCCCGCCATCACGCTGGGGACCTTCTTCTCGGGGCTGGTCGCCCGCATCATCCGGTCGAGCCTGCTCGAGGTGCTCGACCAGGACTACATCAAGGCCGCGCGGGCCCGCGGCGTGCGCCGGGCGGCGCTGGTCTACCGGCACGCGCTGGCCAACGCGATGATCCCGGTGGTGACCGTGATCGGGCTGCAGTTCGGGACGCTCCTGGGCGGCGCGGTGCTGACCGAGACCGTCTTCGGCATCCCCGGCATGGGCCGGCTCACGGTCGCCGCCATCCTCAACCGGGACTACGCGATCGTGCAGGGGGCGATCCTGGTCGGCGTTCTCGCCGTCGTGGTGGTGAACTTGGTGGTCGACCTCACCTACGCGTTCCTCAACCCGCGCATCCGGGTGGCGTGATGGCGCGCCCGCTCGACGTCGAGGCCCTTCCCGCCCAGGCCTCGGCCGCGCCCGCGGCCGCCGGCTCCGCCCGCCGATGGTGGCGCCGGTTCGCGCGCAACCGGGGCGCCGTGTTCGGCCTGGCGGTGTTCCTCGCCATCGTCGCGATGGCGCTCTTCGCCGACGTGCTCGCCCCCTACGACCCGGTGGCCCAGGGCGTGGGGCCGGCCAACGAGGCGCCCAGCTGGGAGCACTGGGCGGGGACGGACAGCTTCGGGCGCGACATGCTGAGCCGGATCGTCTACGGCGCACGGATCGCGCTCGTGGTCGGCATCGTCGCCGTCCTGCTGGCGATGGTCGTGGGCGTCACCCTCGGCCTGGTGGCCGGCTACTACGGCGGCACGGTGGACGCGCTGATCATGCGCGTGATGGACGGGCTCTTCGCCTTCCCCATCATCATCCTGGCCATCGCCATGATGGCGGTGATGGGCTTCGGCGTGAGGAACGTCATCATCGCGGTGGCGGTCGGCTTCATCGCGCCCTTCGCGCGGGTCACTCGCGCCGACGTGCTGGCCGTCAAGGAGGAGCCCTACATCGAGGCGGCGCGGCTGGCCGGCGTGTCGGGGCCGGCCATCATCGCGCGCCACGTCCTGCCCAACGTGCTGGCGCCCATCATCGTGCAGGCGGCGCTGCGGGTCTCCGGCGCCATCATCACGGAGTCGGGGCTGTCGTTCCTCGGCCTCGGGCCGCCGCCACCGACCCCGGTGTGGGGCTCGATGATCGCCGAGGGCCGCAACTTCATCGTGATGGCGCCCCACATCTCCACCATCCCCGGCATCGCGCTCATGGTGACGATCGTCGGCCTCAACCTGCTCGGCGACGGCCTGCGCGACACGCTGGACCCGCGGCTGCGACGATGATGGACCCCGTCCTCGAGGTGCGCGACCTCGTCGTCGAGTTCACCAGCGAGGACGGTCCGCTGCGCGCGGTCGACCACGTCAGCTTCGCCGTCGGCCGGGGGGAGATCGTCGGCCTCGTCGGCGAGTCGGGCGCCGGCAAGACGCTCACCTCGGAGGCGATCCTGGGCCTGATCCGGCGCCCGCCCGGGCGGGTGGGCGGCGAGGTCCGTTTTCGCGGGCAGAACCTGCTCGCGCTCGAGGAGCCGGCGCTGGCCCGCATCCGCGGCAAGGACATCGCCATGATCTTCCAGAACCCGGGCGCCTCGCTGAACCCGGTCTTCCGGATCGGCGATCAGCTCGTGGAGACGATGGCGCTCCACCTCGGCGAGGGCCGGGGCGTCCTGCGGCGGCGGGCGGGGGAGCTGCTGACCCGGGTCGGCATCCCGTCGGCGGCCGCCCGCGCCCGCGACTACCCCCACCAGTTCTCGGGCGGGATGGCCCAGCGCGTGATGATCGGCATGGGGGTGGCCTGCGCGCCCGCCCTGCTGATCGCCGACGAGCCGACGACGGCCCTCGACGTCACCATCCAGGCCCAGGTGCTCTCGCTCATCCGGCGCCTGGCGCGCGAGCTGGGGATGGCCGTCCTCCTCGTCTCCCACGACCTCGGCATCATCTCGCAGATGTGCCACCGGGTGATCGTGATGTACGCGGGCCGCGTCGTGGAGGAGGCGTCGATCGCGACGGTGTTCCGCGCGCCCGCCCACCCGTACACGAAGGCGCTGATCGCGTGCCTGCCGGGGCTCGACGACAGCGAGCGCCTGGGCGCGATCCCCGGCGTCATGCCGGGGCTCACGGCGTTGCCGCCCGGCTGCCGCTTCCATCCCCGCTGCACCGTGGCCGAGCCGCGGTGCGCCGTCGAGGAGCCCGCCCTCCGGCCGGCCGGCGCCGGCCACCTCGCCGCCTGCCACCTGGTGAAGGGCTGATGCCGCTGCTGGCCGTCGGGGATCTCGTCAAGCACTTTCCCCTGCGCGTGGGACTCCTCACGCGCGTGCTGCCCGGGCCCCGGCGGGTTGTCCGCGCCGTCGACGGCGTGAGCTTCACGATCGACCCCGGCGAGACGCTCGGCCTGGTCGGCGAGAGCGGGTGCGGCAAGACGACCACCGGCCGCCTCGTGCTCCGCGCCATCGAGCCCACCCGCGGCCGCATCGTGTTCGACGGCGAGGACATCACCGCGCGGCCGCCGGGGCAGCTCCTGCCGTTCCGGCGGAAGGCGCAGATCGTCTTCCAGGATCCCTACACGTCCCTCAATCCGCGGATGACGGTCGGCCGCGCCGTCGCCGAGCCGATCCGCGTGCACGGTCTCGCCACCGGCCGGGAGTTGCCCGACCGCGTGAGCGCGCTGCTCGACATGGTCGGACTGCAGCCCGAGCACGCCGGCCGCTACCCGCACGAGCTGAGCGGCGGCCAGCGCCAGCGGGTGGGGATCGCACGGGCGCTGGCGGTCGGGCCGCGGCTGATCGTCGGCGACGAGGCGGTGTCGGCCCTGGACGTCTCCGTCCGCGCGCAGATCCTCAACCTCTTCGTCGAGCTGCGCGAGCGCCTGGGCCTCGCCTACCTGTTCGTCTCCCACGACCTCGGCGTCATCCGGTTCGTGAGCCACCGGGTGGCGGTGATGTACCTCGGCGCGCTCGTGGAGGTCGCGTCCACCGCGGCGCTGTTCAAGCAGCCGCTGCACCCCTACACGCAGGCGTTGCTGGCGGCGATCCCGACCATCGGCGACGGCCGGACGTCGATCTTCGACGCGGCGCGGCTGCTGGAGGGCGAGCTGCCGAGCCCGATCGATCTGCCCCGGGGCTGCCGCTTCGCGAGCCGCTGCCCCTACCGGTTCCCGCGCTGCGACGACGTCGAGCCGCCGCTGCGCGAGGCCGCGCCCGGCCACGTCGTCGCCTGCCATCTCTACGAAGGAGGATGACCATGAAGAGTCGTGACGGGTTCGAGGTCGTCAACGAGCTGCTGCGCGAGGACGTCAACCGGCGGGAGGTCCTCAGGATGCTGGGCTGGTCGGGGGTGGCGCTCGCCGGCGCCGCGCCGCTGGGCCTGCCCTCGCCCGCCCACGCCCAGAAGCCGAAGGCCGGGGGCACCATCAGGATCGGCAGCTTCTCCAACATCGACACGCTGGACGCGCACAACACGACGTCCATCGTGGCCTGCTCCATCCACAACAACATCTACAACGGGCTGCTCAAGATCACCTCGTCCGACGGCAAGAGCGTGGACTTCCAGCCCCAGCTGGCGCGGGAGTGGGAGATCCAGGGCGATCGCGTCCACGTCTTCCGCCTGCACAAGGGCGTGACGTTCCACAACGGCGATCCCTGCACGGCCGCCGAGGTGAAGTGGAACCTCGAGCGCGTCAAGGACAAGGCGCAATCGCCGATCCACGCCTGGAAGCTCGCCTTGCTCGAAGCCATCGAGACCCCCGATCCACTCACGGTCAAGCTTCACTTCAGGAAGCCCTATCCGTTCCTGCGGGTAGCCTTCACGGGCTCGACGGGCCGGGCTGCCACCATCCTGAGCCCGCGGGCCGTCAAGGAGAAGGGCAAGACCTACGGCCGCAACCCGGTGGGCACGGGTCCCTTCAAGTTCGTGGAGTGGAAGGAAGGCGACCACATCCTGCTCGAGAAGAACCCCAACTACTGGGAGACCGACGCGGCCGGCGGCAAGCTGCCCTACCTCGACAAGGTGCTGATCAAGATCATCGTCGAGCCGTCCACGCTGGTGGCCGCCCTCAAGACGGGCGAAGTGGACCTGGTCAACTACGTGGCGCCCCAGTTCGTGGGCGACCTGCGCCAGGATCCAAAGCTCACCGCGCTCTCCGCCGTCGGCGGCAACTGGGTCTGCATGCACATGAACCTGGCCAAGGAGCCGTTCACCGACAAGGCCCTGCGCAGAGCGGTGACCTTCGCCATCGACCGCAAGGACATGCTGGACAAGGTGGAGTTCGGCGAGGGCATCGTGGCCCACGGGCCGATCTCGCCGCCCATGGGCGGCTTCTACGATGCGGCCTTCGAGTCCGGCAAGAACGGCCAGTACTTCGATCCAGAGCAGGCGAAGGCGCTCATGAAGCAGGCGAAGTATGACGGGCGGGAGGTGCTGCTGATCTGCACCAACACGGGGACGACTCCCCGGCGGGCCGAGGTGGTGCAGGCGCATCTCGCGAGCATCGGGATCAAGGTCCGGGTCGAGCCGGCCGATTTTCCCACGTTCCGGCGGCGCTGGCTGCAGGAGCGGCAGTGGGACCTGGTGCTGGTGCAGTGGGATGCCGACCTCGACCCCGACGAGACGATCTATCCCGAGCTGCACTCCGGGGAGGCGTGGAACGCCGGCAAGTGGGTCAACAAGGACTTCGACCGGGCCGTGGAGGCCGCGCGCGAGGAGCACGACTTCAAGAAGCGCAAGAAGCACTATGAGGACGCGGTCAAGATCATCGTCGAGGACGCGCCGGTGGCGGCCCTGCTGCACGTCAACGAGCAGAAGGTCCACCACAAGTACGTCAAAGGCTTCCAGATGATCCCGGCCGGCCTGATCGACATGCACCGGGTCTGGCTCGACCGGGCCTGAGGCGGAGGCCGGGAGCGGCTCCCGCCGCCCGGGAGGCCGCTCCGGCCCCGCCGGGGGGTATCGTCGGCTTGACAAGCGGCACAACTTGACGCTATCTCTTCCCAACCGCCGGGCTCACCCCCCGTCTCGGGGGTACGCCCGCGATGCACTGCACGGTCTCGCTCGTCCTGTGTTCCAGGCCCTACGGGAGGTGTTACATGACAGGGAGCCGACGGCAGCTGACGCTTCGTTTCGTGGTCGCCTTCGTTCTTCTGACCGGTGTCGCGCTGATGGCGACCCTGCCGGCCGCCCAGGCGGCGGAAACGCCTCGCCGGGGCGGCGTCCTCCTGGCGGCCATCGGGGCCGATCCACCGAGCCTGGACCCGCACCAGGAGAGCACGTTCGCCAACATCCAGCTGGTGGCACCCCTCTACAGCACGCTGCTCCAGATGGATCCGCTGGACTCGTCCAAGATCATCGGCGATGCGGCCAGCGAGTGGAAGACATCGCCGGACGGGCTCACCGTCACCGTCAAGATCCGCCCGAACATCAAGTTCCACGACGGCTCCACCATGACCTCCGCCGACGTCAAGGCGACCTACGACAAGATCGTCTTCCCGCCCCAGGGCGTGCGGAGCTCGCGCAAGGCGCACTACGCGGCGGTCGCCGGGATCGAGGCCCCCGATCCCTCCACCGTCGTCTTCAAGCTCAAGCATCCCTCGGCGGCCTTCGTGGCCAACCTCGCCTCGCCCTGGAACGTGATCTTCCCGAAGAAGTACCTGGACAAGGACCCGAACCATTTCAAGGCCAACGTGGTGGGCTCGGGCCCGTTCAAGTTCAAGAGCTACGTGCGCGGCGCCACGTTCGAGGGGGAGCGCAACCCGGACTACTTCCTCAAGGACCGGCCCTATCTCGACGGCTACAAGTTCTACATCAGCCCCGAGACGTCCGTGCGCGCGGCCGCCCTGCGGTCCGGCCGGGCGCACATCGAGTTCCGGGGCCTGCCGCAGTCCGAGGTCGACGCCATCAAGAAGCAACTGGGTGACAAGATCACGGTCCAGGAGGCGCCCACGCCCGGCTGGTGGGCGGTCGGGTTCAACAACAACGTCAAGCCGTTGGACGACGTGCGCGTCCGCACGGCCCTCACCCTCGCCATCGACCGCCACACGATGGGCAAGGTGCTGTTCCCGCTGACCGGGCTCAGGAACGTCGGCGGGCTCGTCCGCCCGGGGACGCAGTGGGCGATGTCGCCGGCGGAGCTCGAGAAGCTCCCGGGCTTCGGGCGTGACATCGAGAAGAGCCGCGCCGAGGCCAAGAAGCTGCTCGCCGAGGCCGGCTTCCCGAACGGGCTGAAGTTCACGATGATCAATCGCAACGTGAAGCTGCCGTACCAGGACTTCGCCGTGTTCTTCATCCAGGAGTGGAAGAAGATCGGCGTCGAGGTGGAGAACCGGCCCCTGGAGACGGCGGCGTGGTTCGACACCGGCCGGCAGACCAAGAACTACGAGGCGATCGTCGACCCGCACGTCGACTTCATGGACGAGCCGGACCTGACGCTCGCCGACTTCCTCAGCAACAATCCCGTCCAGAACTGGATGAACCACTCCGACCCCCAGCTGGACGACCTCTACGCGCGCCAGGCGCGGGCACTGGACCCGGCCGAGCGCAAGAAGCTCGTGAACGAGTTCGAGCGGCGCGTGTTCGAACAGGCGTACTTCGCGCACGGCCTGTGGTGGGTGCGGAGCATCGTGCACGCGTCGAAGGTGAAGAACTGGGTGGCCGCGCCCAGCCACTACTCGAACCAGAAGCTCCAGGACGTCTGGCTCTCGGAAGACTGATGAGGTGAGGGGGCGTGCGGACCTACATCCTCAAGCGCCTGCTGCTCATCGTCCCCACGCTGCTGGGGGTCGCCGTGATCGTCTTCCTGATCATGCGGGTGATCCCCGGCGACGTGGCGCTCATGATCCTCGGCGGTGACGACGGCGGGCAGATCGATCCGCAGCAGGTCGCCGCCGTCAGGCAGCAGCTCGGGCTGGATCAGCCGCTGATCGTCCAGTTCGGCACCTGGCTCTGGGGCGTGCTGCGCTTCGATTTCGGTAACTCACTCTGGACCGGACAGCCGATCGTCCACGAGCTGGCGATCCGGCTGCCGTTGTCCCTTCAGCTCGCGCTCATGGCGACGTTCGTGTCCGTGCTCATCGCGATCCCCCTCGGGACGCTGGCGGCGGTCCGCCAGGACACCTGGGTCGACTACGTGGTCCGGATCGGTAGCATCGGGGGGCTCGCCATCCCCTCCTTCTGGATCGGCATTCTCTGCATCCTGTTCCTGGTCATCTTCTTCGGCTGGGGGCCGCCGCTGGAGTTCACGCCGCCCTGGGTCGACCCCTGGGTCAATCTCCAGATGATGGTCTGGCCGGTCGTCACCGTGGGTTACCGGTACGCGGCGGTCACGACCCGCATGACGCGGTCCACGGTGCTCGAGGTGCTGCGGGAGGACTACATCCGCACCGCCTGGGCGAAGGGGCTGCGCGAGCGGGCCGTGGTCGTGCGGCACGCGCTTAAGAACTCGATGCTCCCGGTGATCACGCTGATCGGGACCGAGTTCGCCTTTCTCATCGGCGGTCTCGTGGTGACCGAGACGGTGTTCACGCTGAACGGTATCGGACGGTTCGTGGTGGAGGCGGTCGCCCACCGGGACTATCCGGTCGTGCAGGCGCTGGTGTTCCTGATCGCGTTCAGCTTCGTGATGGTGAACCTCCTCGTGGATCTGACGTACGCGTGGTTCGACCCCCGCATCCGGTATCGCTAGGCATGGCCACTACCGACTACGCGCTGACCCACGCGCCCGTTTCGCCCATGCTGGCGCCGCGGCTCACCGTCGCCGGCGAGATCGCCAAGTTCGCCCGGACGAAGCCGGTCGGCGCCGTCGGCGGGGGGATCATCCTGGCGATGCTTGCCGTGGCCGCCGCGGCCGGCACGCTGGCGCCCTACGATCCCTATGGGGCGGACTACAGCCTGCAGTTCGCGCGGCCGAGCGTGGAGCACTGGTTCGGCACCGACGAGTTCGGCCGCGACATCATGAGCCGGATCATGCACGGGGCGCGCATCGCGCTCTTCGTCGGCTTCTTCGCGTCGTTCCTCGGATGCACGATCGGCGGGCTGCTCGGCGTGACCAGCGCGTACCTGGGTGGCAAGGTCGATCTCCTCCTCGAGCGTGTGATGGACATGCTCCTGGCGTTCCCCCAGCTCATCCTGGCCCTGGCCATCGCCTCGATCCTGGGCCCCGCGGTCCACAACGTGGTGATCGCGATCGCCATCCCGATCATTCCCCGGGCCGCCCGGGTGGTGCGGTCGACGGCGCTCTCGGTGAAGGAGAACGTGTACGTGGAGGCGGTCAACGCGCTGGGCGCCCGCCGCACGCGGGTCGTCCTGCGGCACATCGTGCCGAACGTGGTGGCGCCGTACATCATCATGCTGACCGCCCAGCTCGGCGGCGCCATCCTGGCCGAGGCAGCGCTGAGCTATCTGGGGCTGGGGGCGGCGGAGCCGACGCCGTCGTGGGGGCTCATGCTCTCCGGCTCCGCGCTGTCCTACGCCGAGAAGGCGCCCTGGATCCCGATCTTCCCGGGCATCGCCATCAGTCTCGGCGTGTTCGGCTTCAACCTCTTCGGCGACTCGCTCCGCGACGCGCTCGATCCGAAGCTGCGGGGGCGTTGATGACCCCCGCGACCCGTGGTGAGGCCGGGGGCCGGACGCGGGGGTCGCGCGCGCGCCGGCATGGCTCGCCGGTCGCCGTAACTCGCTCCGGGCACGGCTCGCTCGGGCCCCCCATCCCCCAGAGGCCCAGAGGGGGCTGGGGCGCCGGCCAGTCGAATCGTCGTCGGCTCGCTCGCCGCACC
>DASWJN010000097.1:0-17501 GCA_036397135.1 Candidatus Methylomirabilota bacterium | reverse complement strand
CCGCGCCTCGATCGCCCGCGAGGGCCGCGCGGTGGCCCCATGCCCATCACGCCCGGCTAAGCCGGGGTATCCCTGACACGCGCCGAGCGAGCGGCCGTCACGCAGCCGACGCGTACCGGGCCAGCGCCCACGCCGGGAAGTACGCAGGATAGAGCCGGTAGTCCAGCATCGCCGAGCCGAAGAACACGCCGTTGACCGCGCCCGGCGGCCAGCCGCCGTCGGCGTCCTGCCGCGCGGTCAGCCAGGCGATGCCGCGCCGCACCGGGTCGGCGTCGGGCCCGAGAATCTCCAGCAGCGCCAGTAACGCCCACGCCGTCATGACGGGCTGGCTCTCGGGATGCTCCACGTACCGATCGTCGCGGCAGCCGCTGTGATGCTCGCCCCAGCCGCCGTCGCCGCGCTGGTGGGCGACGAGCCAGGCGCCAGCCCGGGCCAGCGCGGGATCGTCCGGGGCGGCGCCGGCCGCGCGCAGGCCCTCGACGAAGTGGAAGATGCCGTACGTGAAGTTGACGCCCCAGAATCCCGGCACCGATCCGTCCGGACGCTGGGCGCGGCGCAGAAAGCGCACGGCCCGCGCAAGCGCGCGGTCCACGCGGGGCCCGGCCAGCTCTGGCCGGGCGGCCCGCAGCCGCGCCAGCGCCCCCACCGCCGAGGCGGTGCACTCGACGTACGAGCGCTCGGTCATGCATCGCCCGAACATCTCCGAGGGGTTCAGGCGCTCCAGCCAGGCCGAGCCCCGCCGGCGCTCGTACGTCGCGAAGCCGCCGTCGGCGTTCTGGCGGGCGAGGATGAACTCCAGGGCGGCCGCCAGCCGGGCGGGCACGATTCGCTCGGCGTCGGGCGGGGCCAGGTCGAGCCGCGCGTGCACGGCGAGCAGCGCGCTGACCGCCTCGGCGGTGCAGTCGCTCACCGGCCAGCGATGGGCACCGTCCGAGAAGCACCAGCCGCCGGCCACGGGATCGCGGTCCTCCTCCCACCAGCGCGGCAGCTCGCGCGCGAGCTGGGTGCCGCGCAGGAACCCGTACGCGCGCTGCACCGCGACGCCGTCCCCCCCCCCGCGCGCCGGGGCCGCCGCCAGCGCCCGCAGCGCCCAGGCGGTGTCCCAGGCGCTCGACCGCGCGCCCGCGTACCGCACGCCGTGCTCGTCGTCCTCCCAGCGCCAGTGCTCGAGGCCGTCGAGCGCCGGGCCGAGCGCCGGGTGCGCCGGGTCGCGCGACCAGATCGCCAGGCAGTTGAGCAGGCCGTTCACCGGCGACAGCGCGTGGTGGCTGGTCACGCGCTGCTCGTAGAGGATGCGCGCGAAGCAGGTCTCGAGCGCACGCCGCCGCAGCCGGCGCGGCACCAGCCGCTCGGCCAGCCGGAGCGCGGCCGCGGCCGCGCGCAGGGTCGCGCCCGGACGGACGTAGAGATCGGCCGGCGCCACGTCGTCGCGGTGGGCGATGAAGTCGAGCGTGGTCCACGGGGCCTGGTACAGCTCTTCGCGCAGCTCGGCGGTCAACGGTCCCAGGTCGATGCGCGCCCGGGCGCCGTACAGGTACCCGGCCGCCAGGTAGATGTAGCGCGTGTGGCAGTAGTACCGCCACGGGTGGAACGGCAGCGCTCGGGGCAGCAGCCACAACTCGGGCGGGCACGGGCGCACGCCCGCCCAGCCATAGAGGCCCAGCAGCGCCAGCCAGAGCTTCCCCCACGACGGGATCGCCAGCACGCCCCCGGGCTGGCTGGCCAGCCACCGGCGGGCGTCCTTCGCCAGCGGCTCGTCGCGGCCGACCCCGAGCAGGCGGAGGGCCACGTAGACCAGGGCGGTGACGAAGACGAAGCCGCCCGACTCGGGATGCAGGCCCCACGCGCCGTCGGCGCCGCGCGTGGTCTGGAAGTAGCGCAGCAGACCGGCCCGCCTGTCCGCGCCGACCGGGCGGCCGACCGCGTGGCGCACGATGGCGTACTGCGCCGAGATCATCGGGCACCAGACCATCTCGCCCTCCCAGCCGCCGCGCGGCGACTGGCGTCTCAGCAGGTGGTCGAGGGCGCGGTCATGCGCCGCCGGCGCGCTCGAGGTGCTCCTCCCACTTCGTCACGGTCAGCTGCTGGAAGAGGCCGACGGCCGGGTTGAGATCCGGCACCGGTTGCGCGTGGTGCACCTCGTGGGCTCGCTGCTCGGCCTCCACCGCCCGGCCGTCCTGGCGCAGCAGCGGCGCGATGAGCACCGCGTTGGCGATGCCGAGCACCAGGCGCATCAGCCGGCGGGGGATGCGCAGCGGCGTCAGGGGGATGCGGAGCGACTCGAAGTAGAACAGGAAGAAGGTCCGGGTGGTGCGCTCGTCGATGGGCAAGAAGAAGCACCAGTGCTTGATCTTGCCGTCCGTGCTCGACCACTGGTACGGGTACTCGTAGCAGAGGTCCATCGCGTCGGCCTTGACCCGGCGGCGATCGACGAACAGTCTCGAGAATCGCCCGCGGCCGACCTGGGTCCGGTAGCTCACGTGGACCCGGTCACCGACCGTCTCGCAGCGGGTGAGCTGCGCCGCCTCGAACGGGCGGTACTTGCGATGGAGCCAGGCGTGGCTGAAGTCGCTGACGTTGTCCACGATCATCGAGTGGTGGGCGCGCCAGGTGAAGTCGAGCGGCACGCACGCCCAGCGGTCGGGCCCTTCCAGCTCGGGAATGTCGGGGAGACGCCGCCCGGCCGCGCGGGCCGGGTCGCCCGGGAAGATCCACACGAGCCCGTAGCGCACCTGCACCGGGTAGGTCGTGACCCCGACCGACGGCAGCGGGTGGCCGAACAGGTCGTGCGGCACGGCGGCCAGGCGGCCCGACTCGTCGTACGACCAGCCGTGGTACATGCAGGTGAGCCGGCACCCCTCGACCGTGCCGAGCGACAGCGCCAGGTGCCGGTGGGCGCAGCGGTTCTCCAGCGCCCGCAGCTTTCCGTCCTCGCCCCGGAACACCGCGATCGAGCGGTTCCAGAACCTGGCCTCGACCACCTGGCCCGGCCGGATCGCGCGGTCGTACTCGACGGCGTACCAGTAGTCGGGATCGAGTCCGGCCGCGCGGACCTTCAGCCGCCGGTGGCGGGCCTCGGTGAAGGTCGGGGGCGCCGCGCTCATGCCGGGCTCCCCGCCAGCGCGGGCGCCGGGGCCGCCGCCCGCGCCCGCTGGCGGTAGCGCAGGATGCACGGCGGGCGCGGCCCGGCCACGAACGTCGAGTAGTCCGGCCGGGGGCCGGGCCGCGCCAGCGTCAGCTCGAAGCGACGGAAGAGCACCGACCAGATCACCTTGATCTGCTGCTGGGCGAACGTCGAGCCGATGCAGCGATGGTGACCGCCGCCGAACCCGATCAGGGCGTTCTTCTGGCGGCGGTCTTCCTGGCGCTCGGGGCCGAAGCGGTCGGGGTCGTAGCGGTCGGGATCGGCGAACACGTGGGGGAGCCGGTGGGCCGCCGCCGGCGACACCATCGCGAGCCCCCCGGCCGGAGTCACGTGGCCGCCGTACTCGAAGTCCCGCACGATGCGGCGCATGAGCATGACCAGCGGCGGGTGCATGCGCTCGGCCTCCTTGATGCACCGTTCGAGCACGACGAGCCGGCGCAGCCCTTCCAGCGTGATCTCGCCCTCGCCCAGGGCCTGACGCTGCTCGTCCAGCACCGTCGGCAGCACGTGGGGATGCTCCAGCAGGAGGATCCCCGTCCAGGCGCCCATGACGGCGCTGGTGTGCTGGCCGGCGAAGATCGTGGAGATCAGCAGCCCGACGATCTCCTCGTCGCTCAGCCGGCGCCCGTCGGCGTAGCGGGCGGCCATGAGGGCCTCGAGGAAATCCTCGCCGGCGGCCGCTCCCGCCCGGCGCTCGGCGAGGACGCGCGTGATCAGGGCCGCCACCTCCGCCCGGGCGCGGTCGCGGCGGCGGAACGCGGGCAGCGGCAGGCGCGGATTCACCATGGCCACCAGGTTGATCCCGCCCTCGAGGTCGTGGAACAGACGGGCCAGGTCACGCGACAGCCGGCGCCGGAACTCGGCACCGACCAGGCAGCGGCTGGCGATGAACACGGTCAGCTCGTTCAGCGCCTCGAGCAGGTCGACCTCGCCGGCGTCGCCCCAGCCCTCGACGTACGCCTCCGCCTCCTCGTGCATGACGCGCGCATATCCCCGCAGGCGGTCGTCGCGCAGCGCCGGAAAAAGGAACCCCATCTGCTCGTCCATCACGGCGGGACTCGCATCGTAGACGACGCCGCGGCCGAAGATCGGCACCGTGAAGCGATAGACCTCGCGGGCGCTCAGCTGGTCCTCGGGAGCGCCGAAGAAGGCGGCGTGGGCCGGCGGCCCCACCAGCGCCGTGACCCGCGTCCCCGCCAGCCGCAGCGAGAAGACGTCGCCGTGGCGGCGGTGGCCGCGGAGCAGGAGCCCGGCCGGATCGCGGCGCAGCGCGAGCGCGTGGCCGAGCCAGGGCAGTCCGCCCGCCAGCATGGGCGGCGGCCGTCGTCCGGCCTCCCCGCTCATCGTCCTGCACCGAGGAGGCCGCGGCGCACGAAATCGGCGTGCGCCTCGGCGATCGCGGCCTCGACCGAGGTCGGCTGGTAGCCCAGCTCGGAGCGGGCCTTCGTGAGATCGGCGCGGCGCCGCATGCGCAGCAGGCGCACGGCGCCCGGCGTGAACCGCGGCTCGACCGCCGGCGCCACCCGCCGGACGACGGCGTCGATGGCCTCCGCGAGGCCGAGCATCACGGTCGCCGGCAGGCGGAGGCGCGGGCGCGGACGGCCGGTGACCCGCTCGAAGATCGCCATCAGCTCGTCCACGGTCCTGAACGCGGTCGAGAAGATGTACTTGTGGCCGGGGCGCCCCTTGTCCATCGCCAGCCGGTGTCCCTCGACGATGTCGCGCGCGGCCACGAACTCGAACCCGCCCGGGATGTAGGCGCGCAGACGCCCGCGGGCGAAATCGAGCAGCACCCGGCCCATGCGCGAGGGTTTGAAGTCGTTCGGACCGACGATGGCGCACGAGGTGGCGATGACGACGTCGAGGCCCTCGACCACCGCCTTCAGGCACTCGTGCTCGACCGCCACCTTGCTGCGCTGGTAGGGCAGCAGGCGCTCGAAGGGATCGACCGGCATCGTCTCGTCGCTGGGGCGGGCGGGGTCGTGGCCGACGGCGCTGAACGATCCGGTGACGACGACGCGCTCGACGCCGGCCTGCCCCGCCGCCCGCAAGAGGTGCCGGGTGCCCAGCACGTTGCACGCGTAGATCTCGGCGGCCTGGCTCTCCCCGCTCGAGACCTTCGCCGCGCAGTGGTAGACGCGCCGGCAGCCGCCGACCGCCGCCCGTGCCGCCGCGGCGTCCCGCAGATCGCCGCGCACCCGCTCGACGTCGAGGCCGTCGAGGGCCGTGTTGTCGCTGTCGGGACGCTCGAGGACCCGCACGGCTTGCCCTTCGTCGAGCAGGCGACGGACGAGGTTGGCGCCGAGGTGGCCGCTGCCACCGGTGACGAGGACACGCATGGCGTCCCAGGATGCACCGGAGCCCGGCCTGACTTCAACGGGGAGTTCGGGGCCCTCTGCTAGAGTGGCAGCCGATGTCCGGCCGTTCGGTGTTCCGGATCCTGACGCTGGTCGTCGTGATGCTGCGCGCCATCGCCGCCGGCGCGGCCCCGGGCGATGCGGTCGAGGCTGCCCGGGCGCTGTTGGCCGCCTGGCACGAGGATCCCGCCCGCGTCGACCACGCCCGCGCACGCCTGGAAGCCGCCAGTGGGGCCGACGCAACGGCGGAGACGCTCGTGGAGCTGTCGCGCGCGTGGTTTCTCACCGGCGATTTCCGCGCCCACGCGGACGGCGAGCGCGTGGCCGCCTATGAGCGTGGCGCCGCGGCGGCTCGCCGGGCCATCGCGGCTGACCCGGGTGACGACCGGGCGCGCCTCTGGTACGCGATCAACACCGGGCGCCTGGCCGAGCTCCGGGGCGTCATGCGGGCGGTGGCGCTCGTGTCGACCCTCCGCGAGGAGTCCGAGACGGTGCTGCGCCTGAACCCATCCAGCGTCGACGGGCTGATCCTGGCCGGCGGGCTCGCCGCCGCGGTGCCGGGCTTCATGGGCGGAGACCGCACCCGGGCCGAGCGGCTCTTCAAGCGCGCGCTCTCGGCCGATCCTCACCAGACCGGCGGCCGCCTGGAGCTGGCCCGGCTCTACGTCGCCACCCGCCGCTGGAGTGACGCCCGGCGCGAGCTCCAGCGGATCGTGGACGAGCGGGCGCCGACCGATCTCCCGCGCTGGGCAATGAACGACTTGCCGAGCGCCCGGGCGATGCTGGCCGAACTCGACCAGCGCGGGCGCGTCAGCGGCGTCTCGCCCGAATCGCCGTGATGAACCCCGGGCGCCGGCAAGATCCGACACGCACGGAGCGCCCCCCGCGCGACGGCCCACCGACCAGCGCGCGGGCGAGGCCCCTTCCGGGATTCAGTCGGAGCGACCGCGGGCGGCGATGTCCCACACCGCCTCGACCTTCTCGCCCCGCATGCCCCACACGCGGTCGTAGAGGTTGACGGTGGGATCGCAGTGCGGCGGGAAGAACTCGATGCGCTCGCCCAGGCGCGGCGGCCGCGCGGCATCGGTGATCGCCAGGCGGCCGTGCTCGTCGCCGGCGAAGCCGTAGGCGATCCCGGGCCGCTCGACCGCCTCCGGCGGGAACGGCTTGTCGGTGGAGAAGGCCTTGAGGCCGGCGTCCACCATCGCGCGGTCGGCGGCGACGCTGACGACGGTGGCGATCACCGTCAGCGCCATCTCGAACTCCGTCAACGCCTCGCCGCCCCGGCCGCCGATGCGCCGGTAGTCCAGGTCCATCACGCAGTACGAGCCGGCCTGCAGCTCGGTCAGGCCATCCAGCTCGACGTCGATGTCGTGGGTGCCGGTCGAGCCGCCCGCGACGATCTCCACGGGCAGGCCGGCCGCCGCGAAGCGCGCGCGCGTGTCCATCAACGGCCCCATCGCCGCCCGGGAGGCCGCCCGCCGGGCCGCCCAGCCGATGACGTGCGCGCAGTGCCCGGCGTAGCCTTGCAGGCCGCGCAGCCGCAGCGACGGCTGCTCGGCCGCCAGCCGGCCGAGCACCAGCGCCGGCTCGCCGGGCTCGGCGCCGGTGCGGCGGGCGCCGACGTGGACGTCGACGAGGACGTTCAGCGTGATGCCGTCCTCGGCCGCCGCCCGGGCCAGCGCGCGCACGTTGTCGGGATGATCGACCACGATCATCGTGTCGGGCGCCTCGCCGGTGAGCCGGGTCAGGCGCCGGATGGCCGCGGGCGCCACCACCTCGGTGGTGATGAGCAAGCCCCGCACGCCGGCCCGCGCCATGACCTCGGCCTCGCCCAGCTTGGCGCACGCCACGCCGAGCGCGCCGGCCGCCACCTGGCGCCGCGCGATCTCCGGGCACCGGTGCGTCTTGGCGTGCGGGCGCAGGTTCTTGCCGGCGGCGCGCACGTGCACGGCCATGCGGGCGAGATTGCGCTCGAATCGGTCGAGGTCGAGCAGGAGGGCGGGCGTGGGGATCTCGTCGCGGTGCATGGCCCAGGACTATACCTCGCCGGACCTCGTGCCCCGAGGCAGAAGTTCGCCGACCGCCGGAGCGGTGATCCCTGCGGACTTCCGAGCCGGCAGACTAGCGGCGCTGGGCGCGCTGCAGGTTGCGCGCCTGGATCGCGCGGGTGACGTCGTGATCCAGCTGCGGCGCGGGGGGCGCCGGCATCGCCGCCGCCTCCTCGGCGAGGCGTCGGGCCGCCAGCTGGTCGGTGGCGCGCTCGGCGTCACGGAACGCCGTCGCCACCTGCGGGTCCGGGCGGACGACCAGGCGCTTGCGCGTGGTTTCCATCTGCAGCCGGGTGTCCGGGCGCATGCCGGCGTCCTGCGCGCCCGCGAGGGCTGGCAACGCGGCGGCGACGGCGACGAGAAGCGTGAGAGCGACCAGGGACGCCATGACGGCAACCTCAGCCCTCAGGCTACACCCGCGTCAGCCCAGGCTCACCCGATCGCTCAGCTCGTTGTCGTCGTCGGGCCGGCGCGGGAAGAGCCGGCGCAGCACGAGGCCGACCTCGGTCACCGCGTGCAGCACGGCGTCGCGCGCCTCGCCCCGCCGCAGTCGCTCCACCATCGCGTCGCGCACGCGCGGCCAGTAGTCGTCGCCCACGCGCGCGTGCACCCCCGCGTCGCCCACGACGGCCAGCACGTGGTCGTCGACGGCCAGGTAGATGAGCACGCCGTTGCGCTCGGCGGTCGCCTGCATGCCGAGCGCGCTGAAGATCTCGGCCGCGCGCGCCAGCGCGTCGCCGGACGCCGCCCCGCGGCGCGGCAGGCGGCGCTCCAGGTGCACGCGGATCTCGCCCGACGTCTCGCGCTCGGCGGCGGCCACCGCCGCCGCAATGGCGTCGAGGTCGGCGTCGGACAACAGACGATGGGTCCACGCTGGATGGCGCCGATTCACCATGTGGTCACAGTGAGGCCGCCTCGCCCCCGCGTCGCACTACCATTGCCCCGACGCGCCGCCGCCGCCGAAGCCGCCCCCGCCGGGCCGGAAGTCGATGCCCCCGCCCCCGCCGCGGCGGCCGCCGCCACCCCACCACGGTGGCACGACGACCGCCGGCGACCCCCAGCCACGGCGGCCGCCGGCGGTGTAGGCGTTGCGTCGGGCCCGGCCGGAAGTGCTCATCGCCTCGCGCGCCAGCAGGAGGGCCACGACGCCGAACAGCACGAACAGCCCCAGCACCCACGGCGACACACCGAGCGGGTGGCCCGGTGCCGCCGGCACGCTCCGCGCCTCGACCCGAGCGTACACCGCGTCCACCGCCGCCTCCAGCCCCGCGGCGTACCGCTGCTCGCGGAACCGTGGCGTGACGGAGTCGCCGATGATCCGGGCAGCAACAGCATCGGGCAGGACGGACTCCAGCCCGTACCCCACCTCCATCCGCAGGCGCCGCTCCTGGACGAACACGAGCAGGATGACGCCGTTGTCGAGTTTCTTGTCCCCGACCCGCCAGCGTTCGGCCAGGCGAATGCCGAAGTCTTCGAGGCTCTCGCCCTCGAGCGACGGGAAGATCGCGATGACCATCTGGGCGCCGGTGGCCTGCTCTCCCTCGGCCAGCCGCGTTTCCAGGCGTTGCCGCGCGTCAGGCGGAAGCAGCCGCGCGTAGTCGTTCACGCGCTGGGTCGGCGCCGCCGGGATGGTGAGCGCGAGGACGAGGAGGATGGCCGGCAGCAGGCTAGAACTTCACCTTCGGCGGCGTGGCCGCGTCGGGCGCCGCCTCGAAGAACGCCTTCGGCTGGAAGCCGGCGAAGCGCGCGGCCACGCTGCCGGGAAAGAGGGCCACCCGCGTGTTGTAGTCGCGCACGGCCTCGTTGAAGCGCCGGCGCTCGACGGCGATACGGTTTTCGGTGCCCTCGAGCTGCGCCTGCAGCGTCAGGAAATTCTGATTGCTCTTCAGCTCGGGATAGCGCTCGACCACGACCAGCAGCCGGCTCAGCGCGCCCGTCAGCTGGCTCTGGGCCGCCTGGAAGCGCTCCATCGCCTTGGGGTCGTTCAACGCCTCCGGGGTGAGCGTGACGCCGGTCGCCCGCGCCCGGGCCTCGGTCACCTCGGTGAGGACGTTGCGCTCCTGGGCGGCGAAGCCCTTGACGGTCTCCACCAGATTGGGGATGAGGTCGGCGCGGCGCTGGTAGACGTTCTCCACCTGCGCCCACGTCTCGTTGACGTTCTGCTCGAGGCGGACGAGCTGGTTGTTGATGCCGACGGCCCACGCCACGAGCCCGACCAGGACCGCGATGACGGCGAGCGCGATGACGAGTCCACGCATACGCGCCGGATTATACGCGACGACAACGCCGCCCAGGGATCGGTGGGACGAGCGTCTCGGTCTGGCCAACGCAGTTTCTCGACGACCCGCCAAGATGGGTCGTACGTTGAAGCGGTGACTCCAGGATGAACGGGAATCAGCCGGCGGCTGCCGATTGACCTGCGCTCGAGCCGCCGCGTAGACTCCCGTCGTGCCGGTTGAATCGCTCCGACCGTATCGGGTCACGGCGCGGAACACCGCGCTTCAGAGCGAAAATCCCATTCACCACGACGACGTCGCCAGGCGCCACGGATTCCCCGGCGGCCTCGTTCCCGGCGTGACCCTGTACGCCTACCTGACCGAGCCGCTCGTGGCGGCGTGGGGGCCGGCCTGGCTGGAGCGCGGCACGGCCAGCGTCCGCTTTCACAAGCCCGTCCTGGACGGCGAAGATTTCGCGGCGACCGGCGTGGTGGCCTCTCGCGAGCCGGCCGGCCTGAGCGCGACCGTGAGCGGCGCGACGGCGACGACGCCCGACGCGGCGACGCTGACGGCGACGCTCCCGGCAGGGTTGCCGACACCGGTCAATGTCGCCATGTACCGCGCCGCCCCGCTGCCCGACTCCCGACCGGAGGCCACCCGCGCGCACCTGTCCCGGTTGGAGGTGCTGGGCACACTCGTCGACACCTACGACGCGGCGCGCGCCGCCGAGTGGCTGGAGAAGGTCGGCGATCCGCTCCCGCTCTATCGGGCTCCGGCCGGCTGGGTCCACCCGGCGTTCTTCCTCGATCAGGCCAACAAGGCGCTCCGCCAGAACGTCCGGCTGGGACCATGGATCCACGTGGGAAGTGTGGTGCGGCACCTGGGCGGCGCCCGCGTCGGCGAGGCGCTGGCCACGCGCGGCCGCGTGCGGTCGGTCTTCGACAAGCACGGGCGCGAGTTCGTCGAGCTCGACCTCGTGATCGTCGCCGGCGACCGCCCGCGGCCAGTCGCTCACGTCCTCCACACCGCGATCTATCGCCTTCCGGATGGCTGAGCGCACGATTCCCAGGAGTCGGCAGCAGTGGGATCGTGACCCTGGACGCAAATTGTCCGCCGCGTGTCGAACTGCCCAGTAACTGACCTCGCCGCGACACGGAAGGCATTGCGATTTGTCCGTCACGCAAGGGCTTCCGCGCGAGCTCGGGTTGGCACCCTCTCTGCACGGACTTCCGCCAATCTCCAGCGAGACTGCCGGAGCATCCGGGGAGGGCGTATGTCGTACACCCAACAGTTGCGCGACGAGCGTGGAGTGGCCTTACCGATGGCCATGATCACGCTGGTTCTGCTCACGACGCTCATGCTGGCGTTCGCCATTCTGTCCGAGTCCGAGCCCGTCATCGCCGGCAACCAGCTGCGCGTGAGCCAGGCGCGGGCACTGGCCGAGAGCGGCATGGAGCACGCCCTCTGGGCGCTGGCGGCCGGCAACGTGCTGCCCGGCGAACCCGCACCGCCGGCGGGCGCCATCAGGAACGACGATCTGTCGAGCCCGTCGGCGGTGGTGCCGTTCAACGGCGCGACCTTCACGTCGATCGGCGCGACCGGCGGCTACAGGGTCTGGGTGACGATGCCCGACCCCGCCGAGCCGCTGCGCCGTGACATCCGGGCGATCGGCTGGACGCCGAATCCAAATGACCCCCGGAATGCTCACCGTCAGATCTTCGCCAGCGTTCGGGCGCTCCCTCACCTTGCGCTCAACGCGCCGTGCGCCCTGTGCGTCCGGGGTGATCTCCAGGTCCAGGGCTCCGCGCTGGTCGACTCGCGGACCGACGGCAACTGTGGGGGCGCCCAGAAGTACGGGGCCTACACCTCCGGCGACATCGATCAGGGCGGCTCGTCGGAGATCAAGGGGCAGGCAGGGATGGACCCCAACGGGAACGTGCCCGACGTGGATTACAAGGAAGGGCAGAGCACGGACACGTTCGACGACTTCTCCTTCAACGACGACCACCTCATTACCCTGAAGGAGCTGGCCAAGAAGAACGGGACCTACTTCGGCCCCGGCTTCTCGGGCTCCACCACCGCAGCGGGCACCGCGGCGACCGGGACGTGGTCTGGCAGCGTCTCCTTCAATTCCGGCAACAAGGTCAAGAACGGCATCGTCTTCATCGACACGACCACCGGGGGCAACATCGTCTCGTGCCCGACCGGCTCGCCCGACTCGTGCGTGCCGACGCCGGAGTCAGAGTTCGCCAGCGCGACCATCAACGGCAACCCGTTCGTGAGCGGTAACTTCACCGGCATGCTGGTGGTGAACGGCCGCATGAGCATCAGCGGGAACATGGTGATCAACGGGCTGGTGTACGTGATGGACGACCTCACCTATAACGGCACCGGCGCCGGCGAGATCGCCGGCCTGGTGATCTCCCAGAACGTCCGCAACTCCACCGCGACGGCGATCTCCGAAACCGATACCAGCTCCACCGGCAACTCGCGCATCAAGCTCAACTGCGCCAACGCGCGGGGGGCCGGGCAAGCGCCGCGCGCGTTCGCCCTGATCCCGGGCACTTACCGCGAGGAGTCGGATTGAGCGGGCGTCGTCCGGCTGCCCTGGTTCTCCGCCCGGACCATCGCGGTGTCGTGATGGCGCCTCCGCGGCGTCAGCGGACTCTCGACGGTGAGCGCGGCTTCACGGTCGTCGAGCTCCTCGTGATCGTTGCCATCGCTGGCATCATCATGGCGGTCAGCGTGCCGACCCTGTGGACGTACTTCCGGACGGCGGCGCTGCGCGCGGGGGCTGAGGAGCTGGTCAGCGCGCTCAACAGCGCGCGCCAGCTGGCCATCAGGTCGAATGCCATCGTGTGTGTCACGAACGATGGGACGCGCATGCAGTACCGGATGGGCACGTGCGGCGGGACCATCTGGGCTGGCCCCAGCACCGACGGGGCCGGCAACGTCACCCTCGTCAACGGCATGCAGGTCGCCGGCACCAACAACCTCTGCTACAGCTACCTCGGCGCCGGCACCGCCACCCCGGCGCCCTGCGTGAACAGCGGAAACTTCACCGTCACCAATCCAGCCGGAGGGGCGACGATGACCGTCACGGTCGCGACCACCGGCCGGGCGCGGATCCAGTGATGCGCCGCCGGCTGCGCGCCATGATCGCCGATGACCGCGGCCTGACGCTGGCCGAGATCCTCATCGCGCTCGTGATCATCGGTGTCGGGCTCGTCGGGCTCGCCGTCGTCATCCCGGTGTCCAGCTACGGCATGCAAGAGGGCAATCAGCTCTCGACCGCCACGTTCCTGGCCGAGCAGATGGTCGAGCGCGCCCGGGCGGCCGGCTGGACCGCGACGCCGGAGCCGAACGGGACGGACTGTCTCGGCGTGTCCGCCGGCGACGCCGCCCCGGTGCCCGTCGCCCCCGCGACATGCGGCGGCCTGGCGACGACGCAGTTCCCCGACGAGGTGGCGGTCACCGGCTATCCGACCTATCGCCGGACGGTGCGCGTGCGCGACTGCGCCGTCACGCCGTGTGCGGGAGTGGCCGACGCCGGGATGCGGCTCGTCAGCGTCAACGTGGCGTATCGCGGGCTGACGGCATCCGGACAGTCGGCGGCGGACAAGACCATCACGCTCGAGTGGCTGGTGGCGCAGAAATGAGACGCACGCTGCGCGGTTGCCGGGGCTTCACGCTCGCCGAGCTCCTCATCGTCGTCGCCATTCTCGGCTTCGTGATGGCGGCGATCTTCACGCTCCAGCAGCAGGGCCAGCTCGCGTACCTCACCGGGGCGGCCCGGGTCGAGGTCCAGCAGAACGCCCGCCTGGCGCTCGACACGATGATCAGCGACCTCCGCCTGGCGCTGCCGGTGCCCGGCACGACCCGGATGGTGACAGAGATCGACGGCGCGTGCGACACCGGAGCTCCGCCGGGCACGGGTGGCGGTTTGTCGATCAGGTTCAGAGATCAAAATGACAACGACACCACCTACCAGCTCGTCGGCGCCAGTTGCGCCACCTCGGCGACCGGCTGCGACCTGCAACGCAACGGGGTCACCGTGGTCGGAGGCATCCAGGAGCTCCGGATCTGGTGCTACAACGCCAGCGGCGCATTGAACGACACGCTGGCCGATATCCGGGAGATCCGGATCCACATCCGGACCCGGTCGGAGCGCTCCCCTGCGGCCGGCTCCGCCGGTGACCAGCACGCGGTCGTCGAGGGCCGCGTGCGCTTCCGGAACGTCTGACGGTGGGCCGGCTCACCGCGCTCGCGCTCGTCGGTCTGCTGCTGGTGGCGTGTGGCGGCCCCGCTCAACCGCCCCGGGCCGAGTACGACGTCGTGGCCGAGGCGCTCAAGGCCTTCGACCGCCACGAGTGGGCGCCGGCCGCCCGCCTGCTCCGCGAGGCCATCGTCAAGCAGCCGTCCAACCTTCGCCTCCACTACTCGCTGGCCATCGCCGCCAGCCACCTCGACCTCCTGGAGGAGACCACCCGCGAGTTCGAGTGGGTCGTCGCCAATGCGCCCGGAACGGCCGAGGCCGAGGTGGCCCGCCAGTGGCTCGCCGGCGCCCGGCGACAGCGCGCGCCCGCCACGGGCACCGCCCAGGACCCGCCGCCGCTCGACAAGGAGATCGGCCGCAGCGCCCTGAGCGGCCGCGTGGTGTGGACCGGCGGCGAACCGCCCGTGAAGATCACCCGGATGCAGCTCTTCCTGAAGGGGGTCCGAGGCACCCCGACCAAGGACATCCAGTACGTGCTACGCACCGACGAGGAAGGCGGCTACCGGTTCACCAACATCGCGGCCGGCTCTTACCAGCTCACCAATCGCATCGCCGGCGAGCCGACCTGGCGCCTGCGGGTCGAGGTGCCCGACGAACAGAGCGTGACGCTGGATCTCGGCCCCGACAACAGCCTCCGCGCGCGAGACGACTTCCCCGCCACCAGCAGGTAGTCCAACCCCCTCCCGGGGCCGTTGCCTTGGCGCTCGCCCGCGTGTTACAAACGGGCACCCTCAGGAGGCTCGCATGGACCTGAATTATTCCGCCGAGGACCGCGCCTTTCGCGAGCAGACCCGGCGCTGGCTCGCGACCAACACGCCGAGGGACGACCTCAAGACCCTGGCCGAGCGCAAGGCGTGGCATCGGCAGCTCTACGAGGCCGGCTACGTCGGCATGCTGTGGCCCACGGAGTACGGGGGGTGGGGCGCCACCGCGATGCAGCAGGCGATCGTGCAGGACGAGATGGCCAGGATCGGCGCGCCGCCCGCCATCAACGGTCTCGGCATCGGGTTCATCGGGCCCACGATCATCGTGCACGGCACGGAAGCGCAGAAGCAGCGCTATCTCAAGAAGATGCTGACGGCCGAGGAGATCTGGTGCCAGCTCTACTCGGAGCCGAACGCCGGCTCCGATCTGGCCGGCCTCAAGACGCGGGCCGAGGACGCCGGCGACCACTTCGTGGTCAACGGCCAGAAGATCTGGACCTCGAGCGGCCCGATCGCCGACTGGGGCATCCTGCTCGCCCGCACCGATCCCAAGGTCGCCAAGCACAAGGGCATCTCGTGCGTCCTGCTCAACATGCGGCAGCCCGGCGTCGAGGTACGTCCGCTCAAGCAGATCACCGGGCACTCGCTCTTCTCCGAGGTGTTCATGACCAACGCCCGGGCCGAGAAGTCGGACCTCATCGGCAAGCTCAACGAGGGCTGGGCGATCGCCCAGACGACGCTCGGGTATGAGCGCGGCGGCAACTCGCTGGGCCGGGTGACGCGCTACGCCATCGCCTTCAACCAGCTCGTGCAGGCCACCCGGCAGCTCAAGCGCAACGGCCGGCCGCTCATCGAGGACCCGGGGGTGCGCGCCACGATGGGCAAGCTCTACGCCGAGCTGGAGGTCCAGCGCTACGCCGGCCTCCGGGTGCTGTCGGCGCTGAACAAGGGCGAATCGCCGGGCGCGGCGTCGTCGATCACCAAGCTGTCCTACACGGAGTTCGAGAAGCGGTATTACGAGACGGCCCTGGAGATCCTGGGCCCGTGGGGTCAGATGATGACCGCGCGCGAGGAGTTCGAGGAGATCGACACCTCGTCGGGCGAGGCGGGGACGTGGGCCACCGCGTTCCTGTGGGCGCGGGCCGGCACGATCTACTCCGGCTCGTCGGAGATCCAGAAGAACATCATCGGCGAGCGCGTGCTCGGACTGCCCAAGGAAGTCCGCGCCGACCGCCTGAAGGCCTGAAGGCCATGGACTTCGCGTTCACGCCCGACCAGCAGCTGCTGAAGAGCTCGGCCCGCGCGTTCCTCGACGAGCACTGCCAGCCCGCCACCGTACGCCTGCTGTGGGACGACCCGCGGGGCGAGAGCGAGGCGATGTGGAAGGAGATGGCCCAGCTCGGCTGGCTGGGCCTGTCGCTGCCCGAGGAGCACGGCGGCAGCGGCCTCGGCCTGGTCGAGAGCGCCCTCCTGCTGGAGGAGCTGGGACGCGCCGCCTACCCCGGCCCCTACTGGCCGACGATGCTGGCCGCCGCCGCCATCGGCGAGGCGGGCACCGACGCGCAGAAGAAGCGCTGGCTGGCACCGATCGCGACCGGTGACGCCCGGGCGGCGCTCACCCTGCTCGACGCCGACCTCGACTGGAACCCGGAGGCCGTCGCCACGCGCGCCGAGAGGACGCCGACCGGATGGGCCCTCAGCGGGCTCAAGCGCTACGTCGCCTGGTCGCACGTGGCCGACGTGCTGCTGGTGTCGGCCCGGGGGCCCGAGGGCGTGACGCTGTTCCTCGTCGATCCGTCCGCGTCGGGGCTGAGCGTCTCCCCCGTCCAGAACATGGACCCCGGCACGCGCCTGGCGCATCTCGCGCTCGACGGCGTCCCCGTGCGCCACGAGGACGCGCTGGGCGCGCCGGGCTCGGGGGCGCCGCTGCTGCAGCGCCTCCTGCGCCGCGGCGCGGTCGGCGCCGCCGCCGAGATGCTCGGCGCCGCCCGCCGCTGCCTGGACATGGCGGTCGGCTACGCCAAGGTGCGCGAGCAGTTCGGCCAGCCGATCGGGTCCTTCCAGGCGATCCGCCACAAGTGCGCCGACATGCTGCTGGAGACGGAGAACTCGCACTCGGCGGTGTACTACGCGGCGTGGGCCCTGGACGCCGGAGCCGAGGACGCCGAGACGGCGCCCTCGATCGCCAAGTCCTACGTCGGGGACGCCTCCCGCAAGGTGTGCGGGGAGGCCATCCAGGTGCACGGCGGCATCGGGTTCACCTGGGAGTACGACCTGCACATGTACTTCAAGCGGGCGAAGGCGCTCGAAGCCCAGTACGGCGACGCCGAGTACCACCGCGAGCTGATCGTCGCCCACGTCGCGCGATAGCGGCGGCGCTCCCGTGACGTCCGGCCCGGCTCCGCTCGACGGCATCCGCGTCGTCGACCTCACCAGCTACATCGCCGGCTCGTACGCGGCGATGATGCTGGCCGACCTCGGTGCCACCGTGGTCAAGGTGGAGGCGCTGGAGGGCGACTCGTTCCGCGAGCTGCCCGGCTTCTTCGGCTGGAACCGCGGTAAGCGCTCGATCGCCCTCAACCTCAAGACGCCGGAGGGCCGGGAGATCGTCGAGCGCCTGGCCGGCGGCGGCGACGTCCTGATGGAGAACTGGCGGCCCGGCGTCGCCGACCGTCTCGGGGTCGGCCACCCGCGGCTGTGCGCGCTCAACCACCGATTGATCTACTGCTCGGTCACCGCGTTCGGGGCGACC
>DASWJN010000096.1:0-6999 GCA_036397135.1 Candidatus Methylomirabilota bacterium | reverse complement strand
GCTCCGGGCGCGGCGAGCGAGTCGCCGAGGATTCGACTGGACGGTGCCCCAGCCCCCGCTGGGGGATGGGGGGACCGAGCGAGCCGTGCCCGGAGCGAGCTACGGCGACAGGCGAGCCATGCCGGCGCGCCTCCGACCCCTGCGCCCGGCCCCCGGCGTCACCGGATTCCACGAGAATCATTAGCTCGGAGCGCCTCGGCGATCTCCATGAAGCGGCGCTGGGCGTGGCGAGAGCAGCTCTCGGTCGTGGGGCCGGCCGCCGTGCTGGCCGTCGCCGCGTTCATGGTGGCGCTGCAGTGGGTGAAGCCGGCGCCGCCGAGTCGCGTGGTCATCGCCACCGGCCGGACCGACGGCGCGTACCACCGCTTCGCCGAACAGTACGGGGAGCGGCTGGCGCAGGAGGGCATCACGCTGGAGGTGCGGGCGACCTCCGGCTCGGTGGAGAACGTCCGCCTCCTCGAGGATGCCGCCAGCGGCGTGGACATCGCCTTCGTCCAGGGCGGAACGGGCGACGCCGTGAAGACGGACGGGCTGGTCTCGCTGGCCAGCCTCTACTTCGAACCGCTCTGGGTCTTCTCGCGGACCGCGCCGGGTCCGAGCGACCTCCGCGGCATGCGCGGGCGGCGGCTCGCGGTCGGGCCGGAGGGCAGCGGCACTCGCGCGGTGGCTCTGACGCTGCTGGCCGCCAACGGCCTCACCGAGGCGACCGCCCGTCTCTCGCCCCTGACCGGCCTCGATGCGGTGCGCGCGCTGCGGCGGGGCGCGGTGGACACCGTGTTCCTCATCGCGTCGGCGGAGTCCGCGACGGTGAAGGAGATGCTCCGCACCCGGGGCATCGCGCTCCTGAGCTTCCCGCGCGCCGACGCCTACACCAAGCGGTTCCCCTTCCTCACCAAGCTCGTGCTGCCCGCGGGCGGCCTCAGCCTGGAGGCGAACCTGCCCGCCCGCGAGACCGTGCTGCTGGCGCCGGCCGCCACGCTGGTGGTCCGTCGCGACTTCCACCCGGCGCTGGTCGACCTCCTCCTCGTGACGGCCGCCGGCGTCCACTCCCGCCGTGGCCTGTTCGAGGCGCCGCAGCAGTTTCCCTCGGCCGACCACCTGGAGTTCCCGCTGATGGACGAGGCCCAGCGCTACCACCGGTCCGGACCGCCGCTCCTCGCCCGCTTCCTGCCGTTCTGGGCCGCGACCCTCGCGGACCGGATCAAGGTGCTGGTCCTGCCGCTGCTCGTGCTCGTGCCCCTGGCCCGCATGGTGCCGCCGCTCTATCGCTGGCGCATCCGCTCCAAGATCATCAGGAAGTACCGCGACGTGGTGGACGTCGACCTGGCGCTCGCCCAGCGGCCGTCGGCCGCCGAGTGCGACGACCTGCTGGCGCGGCTGGACCGCATCGAGGAAGCCGTGCGGAGCCTCCGCGTGCCGCTCGGCTACGCCGACGCCCACTATCACCTGCGCCTGCACGTCGACCTCGTGCGGGCCAAGGTCAAGGAGCGCCGCGCCGCGGGTTGACGCCGGGGCCGGGACTCAGGCGACCGCGCGCAGGCGCCGGGACGTCAGCAGCAGCAGTGCGTTGGCCGCCACCAGCGCCCCGCCGAGGAGGAGCGCGAAGCGGGCGTCCACCAGCGCCGCCAGCACGCCCGCGATCAGCCCGCCGAGCGGGAGCAGGTTCCAGCAGAGCGAGTAGACGGCCAGCACGCGGCCGCGCAGGAGGTCGGGCACGTTCTGCTGGACGAAGGTGCTGACCTGGGTCAGGTAGAACGTGTTGGCGAAGCCGACCACGAGCAGCATCAGCAGCCCCACCCCCATCCCGCGCGACACGGCGAACGCCATCAGCGCCAGCCCCATGCCGGCCGCCGTGACCAGCAGCACGCGACCCGGGCGCCGGATGAGGTGGGCGATGGACGCGATCGTCAGCGTGCCGGCCAGCGCGCCGACCCCGTGGGCCGCGTTCAGCACGCCGTAGCCGGTGGAGCCGGTCCGGAAGTAGACGTCGGCGTAGACCGGCAGCAGCGTGACGTAGGACAGGCCGAACAGCGCGTTGAACAGGGCCAGGCAGATGAGGGCGGCGAACACGAAGTTGCCGCCGATGAAGCGTAGGCCCTCGACGAACTGGTCGAGGGCGTGCGCCCCGCGGCCTGCCTGGGGGTGCGGCTCGACGTGCAGGCGGCTGTAGAGGGCGAGCGCGACGCCGGAGGCGAGCGCCGCCAGCGCGAGCCCGACCGTGCCGCCGAAGGCGGCGATGAGCACGCCGGTGACCGAGGGGCCGATCATCCGGCCCGCCTGCCAGGGAATCGAGCTGAGCGCGATGGCGTTGGGCAGCCGCGCGCGGTCGATCAGCTGGGGAACGAGCGCCAGCCGGCTCGGCTCGTCGAACGCCCGGAACGTGTTGCTGAGCGCCGCCAGCGCCAGCAAGTGGCCGACGCCCAGCCGGCCGCCGACCGCCAGGGCCAGCGCCAGCCCCAGCGTGAGCGCGGTGAGGATCTGGGTGCCGATCAGCAGGCGCAGGCGGTCCGTCCGGTCGGCGAGGACCCCGCCGACCAGCTGGAAGACGACCAGCGGCACGCCCTGGGCGAGGCCGAGATAGCCCAGGTACAGCGGGTCGCGCGTCACCTCCCACACCAGCCAGGCGAAGGTGACGTACTCGGCCCGGTGGCCGAGCACGTAGAACACGAGTCCGAACCAGTAGAGCCGGTAGTTCCGCGCCCGCAGCGCGGCGAACGTCGACAACCGGCGCTACAGGCCGTAGAAGCGCCGGGCGCCGCCCGCCAGGATCTCGCGCTTCGTCGCCGCCGACAGCCCCGGGCGGTCGGCGATCAGCTTCGGCGCCCCGGGGAAGAAGCCGTCGGGGTGCGGATAGTCGGTGGCCCACAGGATCTTGTGGGGGCCGATGTAGTCCGCCAGCACAGTCAGGCTGCCCTCGACCGGCTCGAACGAGATCCAGCAGTTGCGCTCGAACAGCTCGCTCGGGCGCATCGAGAGCCCGGAGTCGTTGAAGCCCTGGTCGTCGAAGTGGCGGTCCATCCGGTCGAGCCACGGCGCGATCCAGCCGCCGCCGGACTCCAGAAAGGCGATGCGGACCTTCGGATGGCGGTCGCACACGCCCTCCCAGATCACGCTCATGGCGGCCAGCATCATCTCCAGCGTGTGGGAGACGATGTGCTTGGCGCCGCGGGTGGTGAAGCGGTCGACGCCGACCTGGGGCATGCCGCCGCTGGCGCCCTCGTGCAGGCCGATGGCGAAGTCCAGCTCCTCCACCTCGTGCCAGAACGGCGCGTAGTCCAGGTGGTGCAGCATGCGGCCGTTGTAGGGGTTGGGACGCAGGAAGCCGGCGCGCATGCCGAGATCCCTGCGCGCGAAGCGCATCTCCTCGATGGCGGCGTCGATCGACTGCATCGGCAGCATGGCCACGCCGAACAGGCGGTCGGGATACGACCGGCAGTAGTCGGCCAGCCAGCGGTTGTAGGCGCGGCACATCGCCGCCGCCAGCCCCGGGTCCTTCACGGCGCCGGCGAAGAGCCCGACGCTCGGATAGAGGAAGGCGGCGTCGATGCCGTCGAGGTCCATGTCGGGGATGCGGGCGTGCGGATCGAAGCCGCCGGGGCGGCCGTCGGCGTAGGTGACGGTGGCCTCGTCGACCTCCCCTTGCCGGGACCCGATGGCCCCCACGACGTTGAACCCCTTGCTGCTGCCCAGCACCTGGCCCTCGACGAGCAGGCGCTCCTTGCCGTCGGTGTCGATGATCATCCGCGGGGCCCGGTTGCGGTAGGCGGGGTCGATGTACTTGTCCCAGAGGTCGACCGGCTCCAGCACGTGTCCATCGGCGTCGATGACATTATACGCGCGCGCCATGGCGGTCTCCTTTCAGGCCGGACGGGTATATCGGATCACGGACGTTGACTTGGCGATCTGCCGTCGGTAGCGTGGCGGCCGATGGCCGTGTATCCGACGCAGACCCGACGGTGGACCCGAGCCGAGTACGATCGCCTGATCGAGCTGGGGATCTTCCGGCCCGGCGAACACCTGGAGCTGCTCGCGGGGCAACTCGTCGTCGCTGAGCCGCTGGGCAGCCTCCACTCCGCCGCCGTCGGCCTCGTCGAAGACGCCCTGCGAGCGTGCTTCGGGCCGGGCTGGCTGGTGCGCGTCCAGATGTCGATCGCCCTCGACGACGAATCGGAGCCCGAGCCGGACGTGGCGGTGGTGCCGGGCACCTGGCACGACTACGCGCAGGCGCATCCCTCGCGCCCGGTCCTGGTGGTCGAGGTCGCGGAGTCCTCGCTCCGCGGCGACCGCGGGGTCAAGGCGAGCCTCTACGCGCGTGGCGGCATCGACGACTACTGGATCGTGAATCTCGTGGACCGGGTCCTGGAGGTGCATCGCCATCCGGCGAGGACGGTCGACGACCCGGTCGGCTGGCGCTACGGGACCGTGACGACCCTCGACCCCGGCGCCGCGATTGCTCCGCTCGCGCGCCCGGAGGGCCCCGTCGAGGTGGGGACGCTGTTCCCGCGCAGCGGCCATCGATACTAGCGCGGTCGGCATCGCCCGTCAGATCACGCCGTCGCGCCGGAGCGTGTCGAGCTCGGCGTCGCCGAGGCCCAGCAGCTTGCCGTAGATCTCGGTGTTGTGCTCGCCCAGCAGCGGGGGGCGGACCATCTCGGTGGGCGAATCGGACAACCGCACCGGGTTGCCGGGCATCGGGTAGGCGCCGCGCCGCGGGTGCTCCAGCTCGGTGACGAAGCCGCGCTGGCGCAGGTGGGGGTCGGACAGCACTTCTTTCGAGTCGAGCACGGCCCCGCACGGGACACCGGCCCCGGCCAGGATCTCGGTCACCTCCTGCTTGGTGCGCTTCGCCGTCCACGCCCCGATCATCGCGTCGATGTCGTCGATGAACTGCACGCGGTCGCGGCGGTCGGCGTAGCGTGGGTCGTCGCCCAGCTCGGGGCGGCCCACGATCCGCGTGAGCGTCTTCCACATCTCGACAGTGGCGACGTGGATGAACACGTAGTCGTTGGGCCCGCCGGGACGGCAGCGGTAGATGTTCGAGGGCGCCGCGTTCACCGAGCGGTTGCCCTGGCGGGGCACCGGGTTGCCGCTGGCGTAGGTGTCGCGCAGGTGGATGCGCAGCAGGTTCACCACCGCCTCCTGCTGGGTGACCTCGAGCTGCTGCCCCACCCCCGTGGCCTGCCGCTGGATGATGGCGGCCAGGATCCCGATGGCCGCGTGCAGCCCGGCGCCGGTGTCGGCGAGCCCGCCGATGGCCTTGGTGGGCGGGCCGTCCGGCGAGCCCGTCATGCTCATGGCGCCGGCCATCGCCTGGGCGATCCACTCGAAGCTCTTGTAGTCGGCGTACGGCCCGCCGCCGCCGAAGCCCTTCACGGAGGCGGTGATGATGCGCGGATTCAGCGTGCGCAGGGCCTCGTAGCCGAGGCCGAGCCGGTCCATCGCGCCCGGCCCCAGGTTCTCGACGACCACGTCGGCCGTCTTCGCCAGCTCCTCGAACATCGCGCGGCCGCGGGGCGACTTCAGATTGAGCGTCACGCCCTTCTTGCAGGAGTTCAGCAGCAGGAAGAACCAGGCGTCCTCCCCGCGCTTGTCGGAGAGCGCCACGCGGCCCGCCTCGCCGCCGGGCGGCTCGATCTTGACGACGTCGGCCCCCAGCCAGGCCAGCATCTGGGTGCAGCTCGGCCCCGCCTCGTACTGGGTGAGGTCGAGAACGCGGATCCCCTCGAGCGCCTTGGGCATGCTCGTCTCCGATCCCGAAAGGGTTTCAGTCCGCCCGGACGCCCACGACGACCTTGCCGACCTGGGCGTCGGACTCCATGAACGCGATGGCCGCCGGCAGCTCCTCGAACGAAAAGATCCGGTCGATCAGCGGGCGCAGCCGGCCGTCCTCGACCTGAGGCCCGAGGTCCCGCACGAACCCGCGCACCGTCTCGGAGCGCTGGGCGGCGTTGCGCAGCCGGTTGCTCACGCCGAACAGCGTCAGGCGCTTGCCGTGCAGCGCCTCCAGGTCGAGCGGCGCCGCCAGCACCCGGTCGAGGTGGCCCACCTGGGCCAGCCGGCCTCCGAACGCGAGCACGCGCACGCACTCGGTGAAGACCGACCCGCCCACGTTGTTGACCACGAGGTCGACGCCCGTGCCGCCGGTGGCCTTCAGCACCGCGTCGCCGAAGTCGGCGGCCCGGGTCCGGATCCCCACGTCGAGGCCGAGCTTCTCGAGCCGGGCCAGCTTGTCGGCCGAGCCGGACGTCCCGATGACGCGGGCGCCCAGCGCCTTCGCCATCTGGAGCGCGCCGACCCCGACCCCCGACGACACACCTGTCACGAGCAGCCACTGCCCGGCCGCGAGCCGGCCCTGCGCCACCAGCATGTCGTAGACCACGAGGGAAACCAGCGGCGTCGCCGCCGCCTCTTCCCAGGACAGCGACGCGGGCGCGCGCATGGCCTCGCGCGCGTCCATGGTGGCGTACTCGGCGAAGCCGCCGCCGCAGCGGCCCATCACCCGGTCGCCCACCGCGACGCCGGTGACGCCGTCGCCGAGCTTCACGACGTCACCCGAACACTCGCCGCCCCCGGGCTTCGCCGGCGCGCCCGCCTTGCCCCCCAGCAGCTCGCCGCGGTTCAGCGCGGCGGCCCGGACCCGCACGAGGATCTCGCCGGGCCTGGGCTCGGGTGTGGGCGTCTCGCGCAGCTCAACCTTGGTGCCGCCGGGACCGGGCACGATCCAGTACGCCTTCATGTTGTACATGGGGGCCCCGAGATGGCCCCCAAACCCCCCTGTGCTCGTCGCGCCCCGGCGCAGCCGGGACGCGCCTCGATCACCCGCGCGGGCCCCGAGATGGCCCCATCTCCGAGCAAGCCCCCTGTGCTCGTCGCGCCCCGGCGCAGCCGGGACGCGCCTCGATCACCCGCGCGGGCCCCGAGATGGCCCCATCTCCGAGCAAGCCCCCCGCGCTCGTCGTGCCCCAGCGCAGCCGGGACGCGCCTCGATCACCCGCGCGG
>DASWJN010000095.1:0-25461 GCA_036397135.1 Candidatus Methylomirabilota bacterium | reverse complement strand
CCCTAGTGGTGGAGCGGGCGCTGCGCCAGCGGCGGCTGGCGCTGGAGAACCGCAACCTCCGCGAGCAGCTGCAGACGACGTTCGCGCCGGACAACGTCATCGGCCACAGCCCGGCCATGGCCCAGGTGTTCGAGCTGGTGAAGAAGGCGGCGCGCTCGGAGGCGAACATCCTGGTGCTGGGCGAGTCGGGCACCGGCAAAGAACTCATCGCCCGGGCCGTGCACGCCAACAGCCCGCGGGCGGCGCACGCCTTCGTGCCGGTGGATTGCGCCTCGCTGCCGGCGAACCTCCTGGAATCGGAGCTCTTCGGCCACGAGAAGGGCGCCTTCACCGGCGCCGTGCGGGCCAAGCCCGGTCTCATGAAGGTCGCCAGCGGCGGCACGCTGTTCCTCGACGAGATCGGCGACCTGCCGGTGAATCTTCAAGTTAAGTTGCTGCGCGCGCTGGCGGAACGCCAGATCCGCCGGGTGGGCGGCACCGGGCTCATCGACGTGGACGTGCGCGTGGTGTCGGCGACGAACCACGACCTCCGCGAGGCCGTGGCCCGGCGCACGTTCCGTGAGGAGCTCTACTACCGCGTGAACGTCATCGAGATCAGGCTGCCGCCGCTCAGCCAGCGCGCGGGCGACGTGCGCCTGCTCGCTCACACGTTCCTCAAGCGCTATGGCCAGGGCCGCCTGATGGCCTACGACGACGCCGCCATGGCCGCGCTCGAGTCCTGGCCCTGGCCGGGCAACGTGCGCGAGCTGCAGAACGTCGTCGAGCGCGCGTGCGCGCTGGCCGAGGGCGACGCGATCACGCGGCGCGACCTGCCCGAGCACCTGCTGAAGGGCACCGGCAGCGCGGTCACACCAGCTGCCGCCGCGGCGCTGGCCGTCGAGGCGCAGCTCGCCACGACCACCGATGTCGGGCTGAGGGAAGCCAGGGAGCGCTGGATGGCGGTGCTGGAGGCCTCCTACCTGCGCGAGCTGCTCGGTCACCATCGGGGCAACATCTCCGCGGCCGCCAAGGCGGCCGCCATCGACCGCAAGACGTTTCACCGGCTGACCACCAAGTACCAGATCGCCAGTTGAGGGCGTGCTGCCCAGCTGGAGCGCACGGAGCGGTCGGGGGCCTCGGACGGACCGCCGGATACGATGACACCGCTGATGCTCGACGCCTCGCACGGCGAGGGCGGTGGCCAGGTGCTCCGCACGGCGCTCGCGCTGGCCGTCGCCCTGGGCCGGCCGGTCGCGCTGGAGCGCATCCGCCTGAGGCGTCCCAAGCCCGGGCTCCAGCCTCAGCACCTCACGGTGGTGCGGGCGCTCGCCGCCATCGCCGGCGCGCGCGTCGCCGGCGACGAGCTCGGATCGACGGCGCTCAGCTTCACGCCACGCGGCCTGCGGGCGGGTGACTGGCGCTTCGACATCGGCGCCATCAAGGGCAGCGCCGGCTCGGTGTCGCTGCTCTTCCAGTCACTGCTGCTGCCGCTGGCGCGCGCCGATGCCCCCTCGCGATTGACGCTGGTGGGTGGCACCCACGTGCCGTGGAGCCCGACCGTGCACTACCTGACGGCCGTGTTCCTGCCCGCGCTGGCCTCGCTCGGCCTCACCGCCGGCGTGCAGCTCCGGCGCTGGGGCTGGTACCCGGCCGGGGGTGGCGAGATCGAGGCCCGCATCACGCCGGCGCCGCGGATGGCGGGACTGACGGCATCGCAGCCGCCGTCGCCGCTCGCCATCACCGGCGTCTCGGCGGTCTCCCGGCTGCCGCGCTCGATCGCGGAGCGCCAGCGCCGCCAGGCCGAGGCCAGGCTCGAAGCGGCGGGTCTCCGCGCCGACATCGCCGTCGAGGAAGACGCCGCCGCGCGCGGTCCGGGGACGGTGCTGTTCCTCGGCGTCCCGGGGCGTGCCGGCTTCTCGGCGCTGGGCCGGCGCGGCCTGCCCGCCGAGCGGGTCGCCGACGAGGCGGTGGACGCGCTGCTCGACTGGCGAGCGGGGGGCGGCGCCGTGGACGTGCATCTCGCCGATCAGCTCGTGCCCTTCCTCGCGCTCGCCGGCGGCCCGTCGTCGTTCACCTGCCCCCGGCTGTCGGAGCACCTGCGGACGGTCGTCTGGGTGGTGCAGCAGTTCCTGGCGGTCGGGATCGCCCTGTACGATGAACGACCCGCCCGCGTCGAGGTCACGCCGGCCGCTCGTCCGCTCGGCTCGCTGACCAATGCCGGGACGGGCAGGCCGGGGCAGTGATGCCCCACTGGGGCATTCGTGTCCTCACGAGACGGACGTCCTGCGCGCCGTTCAGGAGCTGCGCGGTCCCGCAGGCTCCGCCGCGCTGTCCTTCGTAGGACCGCCAGCCCGATCGGGGACGTGTTCGGCGGCCCGGGCGAGCATCGCCACAACCTCGTCGTCCCGCACCGAGGGGAAGTCGGCGTAGTAGTGCCCGACCGCCGTGAACTCCTTGTCGATGACGAGGCTGGCGAAGTGGTTCACCATCTCGCCGATCCGTCGCGCCGCGTGCGCGGAGGCGCAGGGCACCGCCACCCCGACCTCGCGGGCTCCATGCCGGCGGGCATAGGCGATGGCGGCCTGCAGCGTGAGACCGGTGGCAAGACCGTCGTCGACGAGGACGACCCCGGGGCCCGGCAGGGAGCGCGCGAGCGGCGGGACGCGATAGAGCGCCATGCGGCGCTCGATCTCGGCGGCCACCCGCGCTGTCGCCTGCTCGATGTCACCGGGGCCGAGCCCGAGCGCCGCGACGGTGGACTGCTCGATGAGGACCCGTCCATCCTCGTCGAGCGCCCCGAAGGCGACCTCGGGCGCGCGCGGAGCCGTGAGCTTGCGCGCGTAGCTCACCGCGAGCGGCACCGCCAGACGCTCGGCGATCGGAAGAGCCACCATCACGCCGCCCCGTGGGATCGCCGCGATGATGTAGGGCCGCGTCATCATCATCTCGACCGTCCCGGCCAGTGCGTCGCCGGCGTCTGCGCGGTTCCTGAACATGCCGGATCCTCCTCGAGGCGGACTCCACCAGGATGGCGTCGTGGTCGGCCACCCAGGGTGCAACGCCAGGGCCACAACGCACCGAGACGCGCCCGCTGACCACCTTCACGGGCATCGCATGTGCATGCAGGATTGCTGCACCCAGCGGTCGGACCGCAATGCTGTGCCCGCCAGTGGGAGAAGGAGGAACGTCATGCCGACATTCGTGGTGCTGACCCGACTGACGCCCGAGGCGGTGAAAATGCCCGGCGAGCTCAAGCGCCTGGAACGCGCCGTCGCCGACCACGTCCGCAAGGACTGTCCGCAGGTGAAGTGGGTGGCGAACTACGCGATCCTCGGCCCCTACGACTACCTCGACATCTTCGAGGCCCCGGACGAGATCGCGGCGTCCAAGGTCGTAGCGATCATCCGGTCCTACGGACACGGCCACACCGAGACGTGGACCGCCATCCCCTGGGAGCGCTTCGAGCTCGTGCTGCCCACGTGAAACACCCGAGGGGCATCGAGCCTTCCGCGCCACGCTGGCCGGCCTGTCCGGCGTGCACGTGGAGGTCGAGCCGATCAACGCCGACGCCGAGCAGGACGGCCTCGTCTCCGCCGACGTTCGGGCGGATGTCGAGTCGGTGCTGCGCGGGGCCGGAATGGGGGTCCATACCCCGTCACGCCTGTTCGCCGACGTGCCCGGAACCCCGGTGCTCCACGTCGATGTCATGACGGTGCGTCTCGACGGCCGCTATGCGTATTCCCTCCGTCTGGAACTCTGGCAGGGGGTCAGGCTCACCCGGGAGCCGAGCCCGAGCGCCCTGGCCCTCACCTGGAGCGCGGCCCAGATCGTCGGGACCGTGCCGGCCGAGAGCCTCACCGAGCTACGCCCGACCATCCGGTCCGCCGCACAGGACTTCGTGGAGGAGTGCCGCATCGCGACCGCGGCTCAACCTAGCGGTACAGCGCCTCCAGGAGGGCCTGATACTTCGCGGCCACGACCCGGCGCTTCATCTTCTGGGTGGGGGTGAGCTCGCCGCCCGCTTCCGTCAGCTCGCCCGGGATGACCGCGAACTTCTTGATCTGCGCGTACGACTGAAGCTGCGCGTTCGCCGCCTCCACCGCGGCCTTCACCCGGGCCATGACGTCGGGATGCTGCGTGAGCTGCGCGTAGTCTGAAACGAGGAGGCCGTGCTCGCGGGCGAAGCGGGCCACCGCCGCCGGATCGAGCGCGATGAGGGCGGTGGGATAGGGGCGACGGTCACCGTAGAGCATCGCGTCGGCGACGAAGGCGTCCCGCCGCAGGAGGTGCTCGATGGACTGCGGCGCGATGTTGATCCCGCCGGAGGTCACGATCAGATCCTTCTTGCGGTCGGTGAGATAGAGGAATCCCTCGTCGTCGAGATGGCCGATGTCGCCGGTCCGGAACCAGTCATCCGGTCCGAAGACGTCCGCGGTAGCCTCCGGGCGCTTGAAGTACCCGCGGGTCGCGACGTTCGGGCCGCGGGCGAGGATCTCCCCGTCGGGCGCCACCCGAAGCTCGACCCCCGGGATGGCCTGTCCGACCGAGCCGAACCTGAAGCGGTCGAGGCGATTGAACGTCAGCACCGGGCAGGCCTCGGTCAACCCGTAGCCTTCCACGACGAGGATCCCGATCGCGTGGAAGAATTCGGCGATCTCCCGCGGCAGCGGCGCGCCCCCCGAGACGGCGAAGCGCAGCCGACCACCGAACGCGCGACGCACACTGGAGAAGACCAGGCGGTCGGCGACCCGGCGCGCCAGCGCGAGCCCGGCCGGGATCGGCCGCCTGGTCTGCTGGAGCCGTGACACCTGCCGACCCACCCGCATCGCCTGCGCGAACAACCACCGGCGGAGCGGCGGCCCCGCCGCCACCGTGGCCCCGATGCGCGCGTGGGCTTTTTCGAACACCCGGGGCACGGCGAAGATGAAGTCCGGACGAACCTCGCGAAGGTCGTCGCCCACGCTGTCCAGGTGCTCGGCGAACGCCGTCACGAGCCCCCGATGCACGGCCATGAAGGCCTCGAGCCGGGCGAAGGAATGGGCGAGCGGGAGAAAGAGCAGATGGACGTCGCCGGGCTGAACGCCGGGGATCTGCGCGAGGGCGGCCAGTGCCGCCATGTGGTTCGCGTGGGTCTGCACGACGCCCTTGGGCTCCCCGGTGGTCCCTGACGTATAGACGATCGTGGCGACGTCGCCGGGCTGGATCGATGCCACCCGCTCGGCGAGGAGACTCGTGTGGTGCTCGGCGTGCTCCCGGCCGCGCCGGCGAAGCTCCTCCCACGTGAGCACCAACGGCGTATGCGCGTCACGGCCGTCGATCACGACCACCTGCTCGAGGACGCTGAGCTTGTCGCGAACCTCGAGCACGCGCGAGAGCTGGGCCCGGTCCTCGACGATCACCGTTCGCGTCTCGCACTCGTCCAGGATGTCTTCGATCTGCCCGGGCGTGTAGCTGGGATAGATCGGCACGGTCGTGCAGCCCGCGGAGAGGATGGCGAAGTCGGCCAGGACCCATTCGGCCCGGCTGGCGGCGAGGATCGCCACGGTGTCTCCGGGACGTCGGCCGAGCGCCAGGAGTCCGAACGCCAGCTCCCGGACCACGTCTCCGACCTCGGACCACGTCAGGCGGCGCCAGGCGCCGTCGCGCTTGACCAGTTGCGCGTCGCGAGCGGCGCCCGTCTCGATCCGCCACCAGAACAGGCTCGCCAGCGTGTCGTTCCCCATGCTGTTGGCCTCCTCGAGATCAGCCGGCGCGCCGGGCGGGCGTCGCGACAATGCGCTGGGAGGGCCGGCGGCGGATCACCAAGATGCATCAGCAGTGCCACGCCGAGACTGGCAGGACCGATGCAGCGTCGTGGGCCGCCGAGGTGCCCATGAACAAGACTGAATTCCTCGCGCGCGTCCAGGCCGCGGGCGAGCTTTCCTCCGCCAAGGATGCTCAACGTTGGTCGGAGGCCGTGCTCACCGCGCTGGTCGACCTGGCGCCGGACTCGGAAACCAGGCGCCAGTTCATCACCCAGCTTCCCGGGTTCCTCAAGGCGCCCCTTCGCGGCAAGGCACCGCGGACCCTGCTCATGGATCACGAGGGCTTACTGCAGCGCATCGGCGCGGCGCTGGGGACGCACGCCTCCGAGGCCGAGCGCGCCCTCACCTGTGTGTGGAGCGTGCTGCGCGAGTCGATCTCGGCCGGTGAGATCGCCGATTTCCAGGCCCGTGTTCCGCACGACGTCGCCTCCCATCTGGCGGGCCTGGCCTAAGTCCTGGAAGTCCCGGATCGATCCCGCCTGGGGCCAGGTGAGCCGCCCGATCGCCGTCGGCCGGAAGGGGCGGCAGCTCTGCCCCATTGGGGCACGGGCGCCTCAGGGAACCGCGGTGCCCTCGGCGGCGCGCTGGCAGGCGACACACAGGCGCGCGGTCGGCACCGCGCGCAGCCGCGCGAGCGGGATGGCGTGGGCGCACCGCTCGCAAGCGCCGAACGTGCCGGCGGCCAGGCGCGCCTGCGCGGCATCGATCTCGTCGAGCAGGCGCCGCTCGGCGCCGTCCAGGCGGGACAGCACGCCGGCGACGGTGGAGGTGCCCGCGTCCTCGATCGGCGCGCCGGCCTGGTGCGCCTCGAGCGTCGCCAGCTCCTCGTCCGTCCGCACCACGGTGCGCCACATCTCACGGCGCGCCTTGCGGAGCCGGCGCTCGAACTCCTTGACGACCGACCGGGCCCCCGGCTTCATCCTGCCCCCTCCCGTCAGGCCGACGCGCGCCGCCGGCCGCCCGCCGTCGGCCGGGCTCTCAGGTGCTTGAAGAACTCGATCTGCCGCAGCCGCTTCCTGGCCTCGGCGAGCGTGTCGTACGTGCCGAAGCGCCGTCCGGTCGTCTCCGAGACCACGACGTACTTGCCTGCCCGCTTCACGATCATCGTCGCTCCTCCTCCGCTCGCCGCGCGGCCGCCTCCTCGGATCGCACGCGCCGGGCCGGCGGTCGCGATGGCGTCATGGTCTCCCCGCGCGCTCCTCGCGCCGCTTGCGCTCCAGCGCCTCGCCGCGGATGCGCGCGCGACATGGCTCGCAGATCAGGTCCAGGGTGGGCGTCGCGCAGACGAGGCACGGCCGCGCCGGCGCCGGTTGCTCCATCTCTCCGTCGTCGAGCGGCACGCCGGACGGCATCAGGGCGGACGGCGCCGGCGCCGTGCTCTGGCGCCGTGCCGGCACCACGAGCACGGGACACGGGGCGCCGCGGGTGACGCGCTCGGCGACGCTGCCGAGGAGCACGCGGCTCACGCCGGTGCGCCCGTGCGTGCCCACGACGATGAGGTCGATCGGGTGACGCCCGGCGTAGCGCAGAATCTCCTCGGCAGGGTCGCCACCGGTCGCGGCCACCACCACCGGAACGTCGGGTCCCGCCTGGGCGGCGACCTCGGCGAGGAGCCGCGTGACGTCGACCTCTCCTCCCGTGAAGACATGCAGCAGGTGGAGCCGCGCGTGGAGCGCGCGAGCATACCGCGCGGCGATACCGAACGCAGCGTCCGCGCCGTCCGAAAAGTCGGTGGCGACGAGGATCTGCCGCGCGGGATCGCTCGGAACGACGGTCATCAGGAGCCTGCCCGGCGCGCCCTGCCCACGAGCGCCCGCTTCACCGGGCTGATCATCGCAGTCCGTCCTCGCCGGTCTCGACGCCCACCGGCTCGATCACGACGATCTTCAGCGCCATCAGACGCTTGCCTTCGTGGCGGCAGTCGACCGTGACGTGATCGTTCAGGTAGACGCCCTCCGGCCCGAGCCTGGTCTCGACGAAGTCGCCCGGAAACCCGGTGGGAGCCGCGTCCGCACGGGCGACGATGGCGAACTCGGTCTCTGGCGCCAGCGTGATCGTCCGGTACGTGATCACGGTCTCGCCCTGCCGCACCTGCCAGGGACCGACCTCGGCGAGCACGAAGGTCCTGGCATCCTCGGCGATGGAGAAGATGGAGCCGGAGTGCTTCATGGCCTCTCCGGCATGCGCCGATGCGGCGAGCGCCAGCAGGACCACGAGAATGGGCGCCAGCGCGACGTGGCGGAGCTGTTTCACCGTGATTTCCCCCTTGTCGTCATGCTTCGCAACGCCGGTGCCAGGTCAGCCCCCTGGACAATCGCGGGGTTTGCCGGGGCGGCGCGACCACGGGCGGGGCCCACATGCCTCATCGGGGGCAGCGATGCCCCAGGTAGCGGTGACCGGGCTCATGGTGCTTCGGACCCCCGCTCACCGGCTGATTCCGTCTGCAGATGGTCCTCGACGTCCCGGACCCCCGGCGCGAAGCGGGCGGCCGCGACGACCGATTCGCGCTCCGCTCGCGAATGCACCGATCCCGTCAGCGTCACGATGCCGCCCCGCACCTCGACGCGGATCCGGCCGGCTACGCGCTCAGCCCGGCGCTCCAGCGCCCGCTCGATGGCCTTGCGGACGTCCCCGGTCACCGGCCTCGCCGGCTCCACGGTGATCCGGTTCGCCACACCCTTCACGCCGGTCAGGTTCCGGACAGCCCGTTCCGTATCGTCGCATTCACTCCAGCGCTCCACCGTGCCGTCGAGCGTGACCCAGCCGTCGGAGACCGTCGACGTGATCCTCTCGTCGGGGACGAAGACGTCCCACTCGAGCGTGCGCCGCACCGCCTGGGCGATCTCCGTGTCCGTGCGGGTGAGCTCGCCCGGAATCCTGACCTTGACGTCGTTCGCCACGTCGAGCACGCCGCTCACGCGGTGCGCCGCTTCCTCGGCCGCCATCCGCTTGGCCCAGCTCGTCACCGTGCCGGTCAGCGTGACGACGCCGTTGTCGACCTCCACTCCCACCTCCGTCTCGTCGACGCGCGAGTCCCACTTGAGCTCCTCGAGCACGTCGTGATGGATCTGGGTGTCGGTCTTGCTCATTGCCTGTGTCATGGCCGTCCTCCCCGGATGTCTCAGCAGACTTGCGTCACGAAGGATGCCTGCCCCCATCGCCTGTGCCTCCAGCGCGCTCCGGAGCGCCATCAGTCGCGCGCTCGGCTCGACGACATAGCGATCGTCGGTGGCAAGGCGCCGAAGCGTTTCGGGCAACGCCGCCACCTGCTGTGCGCAGCGCTCGCGAATCGCCGCGAGCGTAGGCGCGGGATCGAGGCGCCGGCCACCGGCCATCACCGCCCGCAGCAGCGGCTCCGCGCTGCCGTCCGGCGCCGGTTCGTCACGCCGCGTGAGCACGTCGCGCTCGAAGCGCCCGTCGGATCCGCGCAGCCGGTACACCTGCTTCTCGCCGGGCCAGGTCGCCTTCCCCGGGCTCAGCTTCAGCACGTCGCGTGCCCCGTACCTCACGAGCTTGTAGGCGATGTCGAGATACGGCGCATCGGCGGAGACGTTCATGCGGGTGCCGACGCCGAACGCGTCGATGGGCGCGCCGGCGTCGAGGCACCGCGCGACCTCCTCCTCGTCGAGTCCACCGCTGGCGAAGATGCGCACGTACGGGAGCCCGGCGTCGTCGAGGATCCGGCGGACCTCCCGGCTCAGCTGCACCAGCTCGCCGCTGTCCAGGCGAACGCCGGCGAGCCGGGCCCCCTGCTGCTCCAGCTCCCTGCCCACGATCACCGCCTTGTGAGCCGCCGCCACGGTGTCGTAGGTGTCGAGCAGCAGCGTGGTGCCGCGCGGAAAGGTGCGGGCGAAGGCGCGGAACGCCTCCAGCTCGCCCGGGAAGGCCATCACGTAGGAATGCGCCATCGTCCCGGCCGGCGGGATCCCCTCGTAGAAGCCCGCCAGGACGTTGCTCGTCGCCGTCGCGCCGGCGATGAAGGCGCACCGCGCCGCCTTCATGCCGGCGTCGATGCCGTGGGTGCGGCGCAGACCGAAGTCCACGATGGCGCGGCCGCGGGCGGCCAGCACCGAGCGCACCGCCTTGCTGGCGAGCACCGTCTGAAGATGGACGAAGTTGATGATGGCCGTCTCCACGAGCTGCGCCTCGACGATCGGCGCCGTCACCTCGAGGAGCGGCTCGTCGGCGACGAGCACGGTGCCCTCGCGCATCGCCCATACCGTCCCGGTGAAGCGCACGTCGCCGAGGAAGTCCAGGAACCCCGCGTCGAACATGCCGAGGGCGCGCAGGTACCTGACGGCAGCCTCCGAGAACTCGAAGCTCTCCAGAAACGCCAGGACGTCCTCCAGCCCGGCCGCGACCAGGAAGGAACGGTGGGCTGGCAGGTGGCGCACGAACAGGCTGAAGGTCGCCTCGCCCTGCATCCGCTCACGGAGGTACGATGCCGCCATGGTGAGCTCGTAGAGATCCGTGAACAGGGCGGCGTCGCGCGTGATCACCGGCCCCGACACGAAGGCGCCGCACAGGCAACCGGACCCCGCCGCTGGTGCGATCATGATGTCTCGCTTCCACTCATCACGCTGGGCTCCCGCCGGGCCCGTCGTCAGACGATGCCGTGGGCGCGGCCGACCTTCATGAAGGCGGCGACCGCGCGCTCGAGATGGGCGGGCTCGTGGGCGGCGCTGAGCTGCACGCGGATGCGCGCCGCCCCCCTGGGCACGACGGGGTAGGCGAAGCCGACGACGTAGATGCCCTCGGCGAACAGCTCCGCCGCCATCCGCTGGGCGAGCCGGGCATCGCCCAGCATGATCGGGACGATCGGATGCACGCCGGGCCGGATCGCGAAGCCGGCCGCCGTCATCGTCTCGCGAAACCAGCGGGTGTTCGCGGTGAGCCGGTCGCGGCGCACCGACGACCGGCTGAGCAGCTCGAGGCAGGCCAGCGACGCACACACGAGCGCGGGCGGCAGCGTGTTCGAGAAGAGGTAGGGGCGTGAACGTTGGCGCAGGAGCGCGACGATCTCCGGCCGGGCGGCCGTGAAGCCGCCGCTGGCGCCACCGAGCGCCTTGCCGAACGTCGAGGTGACGATGTCCACCCGGTCGCCGACACCGCAATGCTCCGGCGTCCCGCGCCCGGTGGGGCCGAGGACGCCGGTCGCGTGGCTGTCGTCCACCATGACCAGCGCGTCGTGGCGGTCGGCGAGCTCGCAGATCTCGGCGAGCGGGGCGACGTCCCCGTCCATCGAGAAGATGCCGTCGGTGACGACGAGCCGCGTGCCCGCGCTGCGCGTCGCCGCGAGCACCCGCTCCAGCTCCGCCATGTCGCCGTGGGCGTAGCGGTGGCGCTCCGCGCGGCAGAGGCGGATGCCGTCGATGATCGAGGCGTGATTGAGCGCGTCGGAGATCACGACGTCACCCTCGCCGAGGAGTGTCTCGAACAGGCCGCCGTTGGCGTCGAAGCAGGACGTGTAGAGGATGGCGTCGGCGGTGCCGAGGAAGCCGGCGATGGCCGCCTCCAGCTCCGTGTGGATGGTCTGGGTGCCGCAGATGAAGCGGACGCTGGCGAGCCCGAGGCCCCAGCGCGCGAGCCCGTCCTGGGCGGCGCCGACCAGCGCCGGGTCGTCGGCGAGCCCCAGATAGTTGTTGGCGCAGAAATTGAGGACCTTCCGGCCGCCCACGCTGACCTCGGGCCCCTGGGGCCCCTCGAGCATCCGCTCGCTCTTGAGGAGTCCCGCCGCGCGCATCTCGTCGAGCTCGGCTGCGAGCCGCGTCTTGACGATTTCGCTGTACATGGTCCTCGCTCCCTTGCCGCGTGCCTCAGGCCATGGCGTAGCGGCGCCGGACGTTGGGCAGGAGGTACTCGTCGAACGTGCGGGCGAGGTCGTACGCCGGCCGGAAGCCCCAGTCCCGGCGCGCGCACGCGTCGTCCACGTCCTCCGGCCAGGAGTCGACAATGGCCTGACGACGCAGATCGGGCGCGAACGTGATCCGCGCGTCGGGAAACGCCCCGCGCACGAGCCCGGCCAGCTCTCCCGCGGTCGCGCTGAATCCGGTGACGTTGTAGACCGGGCTCGCCAGCGACGCCGCGGGGGCCCGCCGCAGGGTGAGCAGCGCGTCGATCGCGTCCGGCATCGCCATGAACGGGATCCGCGTGTCGGCGCGGACGAAGCATGCGTAGGGCCGCCCCTGCGCGGCGGCGTGGATCATCTCGGGCGCGTAGTCGCTGGTCCCACCGCCCGGGACGGTGAATGCCGAGATGAGACCGGGGAAGCGGAGGGCGCGGAAGTCGACGCCGCTCGGCCCCGCCGGGGGCGTGAGCTGGCGATAGTGCCGCGCGAAGTACCGGCCCAGATGCTCGCCGTAGAGCTTGGTGCACCCGTACATCGTCACCGGCGCCAGCCACTCGCGTTCGGTGACCCGGCCCGCCGCGCGCTTGGCGGGCAGGTCGGGCAGCCCGTAGGCGGCGATCGAGCTCGGGAAGAGGAACGTCACCGGGCGGCCGAGCGCGCGCGCCTCGTCGACGGCGAGCCGGAGCAGGTTGAGCGTCCCGTCCACGTTCACCTCGTGCGCGGTCTCGGGCACGAACTCGGCGCGGGTCGACAGCAGCGCGGCGAGGTGGAAGATCGTGGCGATCTCGAACTCGCTGGCGAGGCGGTCGAGCAGCCGGCGGTCGAGAATGTCGCCGGCCCGCACCGCCGCGCAGCGCCGCGCGAGGTCGGGATCGAGCGGTCGCACGTCGAGGGCGACGACGTCGATGTCACCGGTCTCGGCCAGTCGGTGGACGAGCGCGTGTCCCATCTCTCCGCCCGCTCCCGTCACCAGGGCTACCGGCCTGCGCGCCATCGCCGGCACCCTGCTCAGAGTATCGAGAAGCGACGGTAGCGCATCGCCTGCTTGACCTGTGCGATCGCCAGATCCAGCGCGGCCTGCCGGGGGGGAACGCGCTTCGCCCTGACGGCCTCGAGCACGGCGCTGGTGTTGGCGCGGATCTTCTCCTCGATGGCGGCGAAGGCTGCCGCCGGGGTCGTCCCCTGGTACTCCATCGCCGCGCAGATCACACCGCCGGCGTTCGCGATGAAGTCGGGAACGACGAGCACGCCGCGCTCGTGTAGCGCCTGCTCGGCGCCATCCGTGAAGGGGATGTTGGCTCCCTCCAGAATGAGCCGCGTCTTCAGCCGCCCCACGTTGTCCTCGCGGACGACGTCCGGACGGGCGGCGGGAATCCAGATGTCGCACTCGATGTCGAGGATCGCCTCCCGGTCGAGCCGGTGGCCGCCGTCGTAGTCCACGACGCTCTGGCCGGCGTCCTTCAGGGCGATCAACCGCGCGACGTCGATGCCGGCCGCGCGGTGGACCGCCCCCTGGGAGTCGGAGGCGGCGATCAGCACCGCGCCGCACGCGGCGAGAAAGCGGGCGCTGTGCTTGCCCACGGCGCCGAAGCCCTGGATCACGACGCGGGCGCCGCGGAGGTCCAGACCACAGTACGGTGCCGCCACCTCGGCGGCGTGCCGCAGACCCCACCCGGTGGCGCCGATCTCGTCCAGCGGGATGCCGCCGAGGGCGAGCGGGAGCCCCACCGCGCGACCGATCTCGTCCTTCACCCACGCCATGCAGGCCTCGTCGGTCCCCATGTCGGGACCGAAGATGTAGTCGCTCTCGTTGCGAAGCGCGTGGGCGAACGCGCGGATGAGACGCTCTTTCGTCTGGACCGCCATGCGAGGGTCGCCGCGCAGCACCGATTTGCCGCCGCCGTGCGGCAGGCCCGCCCCGGCGTTCTTCAGCGTCATCGCGCGCGCCAGGCGGACGCACTCCTCGGTGCTCACGTCCGGCGCCATGCGCAGGCCGCCGATCGAGGGGCCGCGGGCGACGTTGTCGACGACGAGCACGGCCTCGAGCCCGAGCCCGGGCTCGTGCACGTGAACGATCTTCGCGGGGCCGAGGTCGTCCGCGAACGGCAGCTCGCTGCCCGCCGGCAGCGTCATGGGCGACTTCCTTGGCCCAGCGGATAGCGCAGGAGTGTGGCGACTCCCCCCGCGTGCTCGAGGCCGGCGGGGGCGCCCACGCTGGCCACGTCGACGGTGGCTGCCGCTGCCATGCTTGCCGCGAGATTGTCCATCTGCTGTCTCCTCTGGACCCGACCGGCCTCCTCGTGAACCCCGGATGCCCCAGCAAGATCAAGACCGATTCAGAAGTCCGCGCCAACAGAGGCGCGCGCGCGAACCCGTGTCACCGGCGATGCGGCATCGCCGCCCCGGCTGGGGCGCCGCTGCGTCACTCCCGGTCCCCGCGTTGCCGCCAGCGCAGGCAGAGGTCGCCGTCGGCGGCCATCTCCACCCAGGATCCGAAGGGGCCGGAGATCCTGCTCAGCCGGCCCCCCAGCCACTCCACCTCGGCCGGCGACGCCCGGTTCAGCCGCATCTTCCGGATGTGCATCGGAGCCATCCGCAGGTCGATCAGCTGGCCGGTGGCCGAGTCCACGACCGGGAAGTACATCAGCACGAGGTCGTCCCGGAAGTCCTCGTATCCCGGGATCCCCTCGTAGTCGTCGATGAAATCGCCGCAGCCGTGCAGCACGAGCTTCTTCCGGTAGACCTCGATGGGGCGGGGATGGTGCGAGGAGTGGCCATGCACGACGTCGACGCCACCGTCGATGAGGCGGTGGGCGAACCGCACGTGGGCCCGCGGCACCTCGTACCCCCAGTTGCCACCCCAGTGGATCGACGCGACCACGATGTCACCCGGTCGCTTCGCCCGGCCGACACGCTCGACGACCCGGCCGGCCGTCGCGTCGGAGAGATCCTCCAGCACGTCGACGCCGGGCCGCTCCCCGGTGGCCGCCCAGGCGAGCGGGATCCCGCTCGTCCCGGTGCCGAAGGAAAAGACGATCACCCGCTGACCGCCGGGCCGCTCGACGATCGCGGGGCGTTGCGCCTCGGCGAGATTGCGCCCGGCACCGGCGGTCTTCACGCCGACCGCCGTCAGTGTCGCCAGCGTCTCCTCCAGGCCGCGATAGCCGTAGTCGAGGACGTGGTTGTTGGCGAGGGCGCACACGTCGATCCGTGCCGCGGTGAGGCAGGTCACGTTGGCGGGATGCATGCGGTAATTGATGCCCTTGTCCGGCCAGAACTCGGCGCTGCGGGTGAGGCTGACCTCCAGGTTGACGATGCGGACCTCGGGGGCCGCGGCAAGCTCGACCAGCGCGTCACCCCAGACGTACGCGGGATCGACGGACCGGGGGATCGGTCCACTCACCCGCTCCGCCAGCTCGACGTAGTCTCGCGCGTCGCGGACGTACGACTCGTGAAGGTCCGGCGCGCTCGGGCATCCGAGAATCTGATCGACGCCCCGGCCGGTCATGACATCGCCGGCCAGGAACAGCGTCACCCTCGCGCCCATCTCGCTCGCCTGACGTGGTCAGCGTTGTCGACTACGGAGGCGGGGGCACGCCGGAGCGCAGCTGCGCGGGCAGCCGGGCCCACGCAGTCCGCGCGATCTCGGCAGCCTCTTGCCAGGCGGCCAGCGCATTGGCCAGTTCCGAGGCGGTGGGCCAGGTGGAGGCGTCGATCGCGCGCCCCGCCATCGTGACCTCCTTCGGGAAGCCGGCGCCGGAGTGCTCGACGTAGACGGCTCGCCAGTGCTCCAGAGCCGTCGCGGCCTGCCGGATCGTCGTCACGATGCGGAGAACGTCACGCTCACGCTCCTGGAGCTCCCGCAGCGCGTCGAGATAATAGCCGACCGGCTCCGGTCGCCCGTCCGGGCGCGCCGCCATCCCTGCGGGATTCGGAAGGGGAAGCGCCCGGCGTGACCCCGATGTCGTCTCCATGGCCTGCCTCCTGCGCCGAGCGATTGCGAGGCAAGCTCCTTGCCAAGCGAGAGTCGATGTCGGCGTCTCTTCATCGCCGAACAGTGGGGCGGCCGAGGGGCAGTGAGGCGGACATGCCGCCTCACTTGGCCGGTGTTTCGGTTCTCCTGCCGTTGGTCCGATGGGATAGCCTCGGCCGATCGCTGTGGCACTGGCGATGCACGACCCTGGTGAGAGGAGCGCGGCATGGACGTCAGGGACATCATGAGCAGAAACCCGCTCAGCATCGAGCCCGATGCACCGGTCGCCGCGGCGATCGATGTCATGGTCGAGCACAAGATCCGTCATCTTCCCGTCGTCGACGAGCGCGGCACGGTCGTCGGCCTCATCACCGACCGGGATCTCCGGAGCGCCGTCCTGGCCCCGGCCCTGGAGGAGTACCTCTCGGCGGCGGCCCGCCGCCGACTTCGCGCGATCGGGCGCACCATCGAGAACCTCCGGGTCAAGGACGCCATGACCTGCAACCCGGTGACCACGACGCCCGATGTGGCGGTGACCCAGGCGGCCGCCCTCATGCTCGAGCGGCACGTCGGCAGCCTGCCGGTGATCGAGAACGACGCACTCGTCGGCATCATCACGGACCGAGACGCCGTGAAGACGCTCGCCCGGCAGGTGCCCGCGCTCAGGCCGCTGATGGCCGACGCGTCCTGACGTGTCTCGCGCGGGGCGGGGCGCTCACAGCACGCGCGCGGCCGGGTGCACACCCGTGACGACCGTCTCGACGCGCGGCCCTCGAGTGCTCAGGCGGCTGGAGCAGATGCTGCGCGGGTCCGTCACGAGAGAAGGAGCGGGTGATGGCGACGGTCAAGATCATCGAGCTCATCGGAACATCGGCGAAATCCTGGCACGCGGCCGTCGAGGCCGCGCTGGAGGAGGCGTCCAAGACCTTGCACGGGATCAGCGGCCTCGATGTCGTCAGCACGACGGCCACGGTGAAGGACAACGCGATCACCGAATATCGCGCCACGGTGAAGGTCGCGTTCCTCGTCGAGAAGAAGTGACACGAGCTCGAGCGCCTGGAACGTGCCGGCGCCGAACGTGAACCAGCATGATGCCAGCACCGCGGAGTCTTCGGAAGACACGGAGGCGGAGCGGCCGGGGGCCGCCCCATCCGACTTCCATCCCGGAACCCTCAGGCGATGACCACCCATGGGAGGAACAGGCGATGGCACTGGAACTGTGGCGTCCCAAGCTCTTGGCGCGTAGCCCCTTCCGCGAGCTCGCGCGGTTCGAGCGCGACATGGAGGAGATGTTCGGGCGGCTTCCCGCATGGTCGTGGGCCGAGCGGGAGGGCGGGTGGGCCCCCGCGGTCGACATGGTGGACCGCAAGGACGAGATCGTCCTCCGGGCCGATCTGCCGGGCCTGGACGAGAAGGACATCGAGGTGACCGTCCAGGACGGCAGCCTCATCATCCGCGGGGAGCGGAGAGAGGAGACCGAGGAGAAGAAGGAGGATTACTACTGCAGCGAGCGCACCTATGGCGTCTTCGCGCGCACGCTGCCGCTGCCGACGGGCGTCGAAGCCGACAAGGTGAAGGCGACCTTCAAGAACGGCGTGCTGGAGGTCCACCTGCCGAAGGCCAAGGAGGCCAAAGGCCAGAAGATCGAGGTCAAGGCTGCGTGAGCGACGAGATGGGCTCGATCCTGTGCCGGCGGAGGTCGAGCCCATCAACGCCGGCGCGCGTGTGGCATGCACCAGAACGAGCGCGGTGGTCGGGAGGCTCGAGCATGCTGACAGGGGAACGGATCCACGGGCGACTGGTCGACATCGAGGTCGGCGAGGTGCCGGGCATCGGGTGGGTGGCGGTCGGCATCGTCACGCACGGACTGAGCCACGAACAGGGCATGCGCTTCGAGGCACGTGCCACGGATCGGGCCGAGGCCGAGCGACGGCTGAAGATGGAGATCGAGGCCGCGTTCGCGTGACCCGTGCGCCTGGTCACCCTCGGCGTCGGTGCGCAGAACTCACCGCGATACGCCCCGGCCGGGCTGCTGGTCGCGCACGGTGGGGTCCGGGTCATGATCGACGGGGGTCCGCGTGCGGTGGCCCCGGCCAGGCTCGACGCCTGGCTCGTGACCGACCTGCGGGGCGAGCTCATCGCCGCCATCCGTCGGCTCGCCGAGGCCCGGGGTCTCGTGCCCTACGCGGGGCCCTTCAGCGCCCGTGGTGTGCGCATCACGCCGCGCAAGGTCGTCCACACCAGTCACCCGACGTGGGGCTACCGGATCGAGGTCCCCGGCCTGACGGTCGTGTGGGCCCCCGAGTTCTACGAGTTCCCGCGGTGGGCGCGAGGCGCGGACCTGATGTTCGCGGAGGCGGCCGCATGGAACCGGCCCATCCGCTTCGCCGGCGGTGTCGGTGGCCATCTCGACGTGCAGGCGGTGGCGCGGGCGGCGAGGCGCCACGGGGTCAGACGGCTCGTCTTCGCTCACATCGGCCGTCCGACCCTGCGAGCGCTCGACCGGGGGCTCCGGCCTGCCGTCGGCGAATTTGCGACGGACCGCCAGGCCTTCGTGCCGGGCCGGCGCCGATGCCAGGCATCGCCCGGCGACCAACGCGAGGGCGGGCGGGCGCATCGTGCCTTTCACGCGCCGCAACCGCCCATATCCGCCCAGCCATCGGCCCACCGAGTGGCAGGGTCTGTACCACCTCTGGTTCGCCCAGGCATGGGGCGTGCAATCGAACCCCGTGGTCCCGAAAGCATCAGGGTCGCAGTCGGGAGGACCGAGATGACGACGCAGACGTTCTATCGCACCGTGGCCAGGACGGGTCACCAGGAGGATCGGACGATCGTCCAGCGTGCGACCGCGGCCGTCTTTCACGCGTTGCGGGACCGCCTGACGCCCAACGAGGCCGATCAGGTCTTCGCCCAGCTTCCCGAGCCGCTCAAGCGGATCTGGGGCGAAGGCGAAGAGGCCGAGCGGGAGCCCATCAAGATGAATCGCGAGGAGTTCTGCGAGCGCGTCCTCCGGGACGCCGGGCTGCCGTCGAAGCGGGAGGCGCGCTGGATGATCCTCGCGGTGTTCGCCGCGCTCAAGGAGCAGATCTCACCGGGCGAGGCCCGGGACGTGATGGCGCAGCTCCCGAAGGACCTGAAAGAGCTGTGGGACGAGGCGCAGGCCGAGGTGTGACGTGCCCGGGCGCCCGCTTCCACGAGCGTCATCGGAGGCGGTATCGGAGGCGAGCCGCGAGTCCTCCCATCGCGGTCAGGCCCGCGTGGTGCACGACGATCTCGACGGTGCCACCCGCCATCTGGACTCGATCCACGACGGCGGCGGCCAGGTCGACCTCGCGCGTCGGTCCGCCGCACAGCCAGCAGCCCGGGCCGGTCTCCTGGAGCGCGCGACAGCGCTCGCACTCGCGTCCGGGCCGGTGAAGATCCGCCAGGATGTAGAGCCGGTGGATCGCGCCACGGCGGCCGGCCTCCAGCGTGCCGGGACCGGCGACGGCCAGGCCGCCCTTCGCGGCCTCGGTGAGCACATCGTCGACCTCGACCACCTCGTCGCTGTGCTCCTGCAGATCGAGCCGCCGGGCGGCGCGGTCGAGGATGGCGCTCGTCGACTCCCGGCGGGTGGCGTGGATCCGCCCCACCACCAGCGGCCGCAATCGCGCGGGCAGGTGGTCCTCGAAGGCGGCGAGACGGTCCTCGTGACCGGCCAGGAGGATTCGCCGGATGGCCTGCGCATCGACGACCCCGGTCACGGCGTCGGCCACCGCCTCGAAGTGCTGATGGCGGTGGGTCTCGATGTGCCGGGCGTAGCGTGACTGGGCCAGCTGCGCCCAGCCGCCGCGCGCGTGACGACCCGGAACCTCGCCCTCGAGCAGCAGCTCGTCACCGGGCCCGCTCGGGTGGAGTGGAATGAGCCGGGCGCTCTCGCCGTCGACGAAGACGATCATCGCCGAGGCGTGCTCGTCGAGCAGCTCGGCGAGGGCGCCGAGATCGGGCCGCTCGCCGACGACGAACCGCTCGCGAAAGGGGACGCGGACCGCAATCGTCTCGCGGAGCCCCAAAGCCTGGCACGCGAACAGCGCGACACCCTTGGCATCCGGAGATTCGACCTGCTCGACGAGCGCGTGCCCTTCCCGCTCGACCCAGTCGAGATCCTCGCGCGCTGCCATGCCGGCCGCTCGGGCTCGCTGAAGCTCGCGGGTCAAGAAGACCCGGGTCCGATCGCGTTGGTGCTCGTCGGACCAGCGCGTGTTCAGGTAGACGCTCACGACCCCGGGATGGGCGGCCGGTCGCTGCTGCAGCTCCGCGAGGCGCTTGGCAATGTCGTCCAGGGAAGCAGTCACGTGGCGGTCCTCCTGCGGTTGCGATGGCGTTCGCCCGCGAGAGCTTGCATCGCCGATGCCACGCCTGAAACCCGCGGCCACCAAGGCCGCCGGTTCCGAACGGCTGGGACAGTGATACCCCACGTGGGGCGAAGTGTTCTCGCCCGGCGCCGACGAGGTCGGCATCGCCCGGCGCGCAAGCGGCTGATTCTTCCGAGCCAGCCCGAGCATGCCCGACATCGCGGAACGAGGCATCACGCGTGCAGAAGGCGCGAGTCATCGTGGACACCGCCGCGCTTGCCGCCGGAAAGCTACCGCCGCGACTGCTCGAGCGGCTCCTGCGCTGGCGGGGGGCGCCGGACCGCCGGGTGCTCGTCGGACCCGGCTGTGGCGTCGACGCGGCCGTGATCGCTCTGGGCCGGCAGCGCCTGATTCTGAAGAGCGATCCGGTGACGTTCACCACGCAGCGGATCGGCTGGTACGCCGTCCAGGTCAACGCCAACGACGTCGCCGTCATGGGCGGGCGACCCGCCTGGTTCCAGCCGACGATCCTCGTGCCACCCGGCACCCGTGCCTCGGTCGTCATGACGATCGCCCGGGAGATCGATCGCGCCTGCCGGATGCTGGGAGTGGCCGTCACCGGCGGCCACACCGAGGTGACGGACGCGGTGACGCGCCCGGTCGTCGCCGGCGATATGCAGGGGCCGCTCATCGCCCCACGGATCATCACGGCCGGTGGCGCGGTCCCCGGCGATCGACTGCTTCTCACGAAGGCTGCCGGCATCGAAGGGACCACGATCCTCGCCCTCGAGCGCGCCGCGGAACTGGCCCGGGCGCTGCCGGCCCCGCTGCTGCGCTCGGCGCGCCGGCTGCGGCGGCGCCCCGGGATCTCCGTGGTGCCCGAGGCCCTCATCGCGGCCCGGCACAGCGCCTCCGCGATGCACGATCCGACCGAGGGCGGCGTCCGGGCCGGTCTTCACGAGATCGCGTTCGCCTCGCGCGTGCGAATCGACGTCGACCTCGACCGGATCCCCGTCCTGCCGCCGACTGCCGCGATCTGCGGTCACTACGCCATCGACCCGCTCGGGCTGATCGGCTCCGGCGCGCTCCTCGTCTCCGTACCGGCGGCGCGCGCCCCGACACTGCTCGCGGCCTGGGCGCGCACGGGCATCGAGGGGCGGGTCATCGGTGCCATCGAGTCGGGGCGAGGCGTGCGCGCCCTCCGGCACGGCCGCCGCGTGCCGTTTCCCTGGATCGCCCGGGACGAGATCATCACCGCCCTGGGCCGCCGACGTGGGCGAAGACGGAGGAGGAGGCCATGAGCGTGTGCCCCGTGTGCAATCAGCAGCTGTCGGAGAACACGGTGCTGTGCCCGCAGCACACCGGTGGACCCGTAAGCGGCTGGGCCGCCGGCAACCGCATCATGTGCGATTTCTTCCACCGCGGCATCCCGCCGCCGCGCTTGACTGTGATCGATCGTGTCGACGACTTCGCGCGGCACTCGGCAGAGGCGGCGTGAGCGCGACAACCTCGGGACGTCACCGGGTGGCAGAGTCGATGCATGGCGCGTGAGCAGCAGGAGCGACGACGCCCATCGCTCGTAGAAAGGAGCGCCGACATGCTGAAGAACCAGACGTACGACCTGATGGAGACTGCCAGCGTTCTCTCGAAGGGGCTCCACCGTTACGACACGTTCATGAAGGATGCCGCGCATTGCGCCCAGTGCCAGGAGATCTGGACGTACATGAAGAACCGTGACGAGGAAGAGCTCAAGCGCGTCGTCGACCACCTGGGGTACCACTTCCAGGACGAGCTGAAGGTCCGGCTCAGCGCCTGACATCATCGGGCCCCTGCCTCGCCGCCGTCGGGGGCGGCGAGGCGCCCCCGGACCTGGCGGGGCAGGCCCACCCCAGCGCGGCGGAACGCCGTCGGCCTAACCCGCTGGTTTCGCGGAGAACGATGCTGGCACTCCGGTTGCAAGACTCCTCGGCGCATGAGTGGCGTCCGGCCGGCCGGTGCACGATGAGCTGGGCGGTCTGGATCACCGGCCTGCCTGGCAGCGGCAAGTCCGTGATCGCCCGGGCCGTGGCGGCACGGCTGCACGCCGACGGCGAGGACGTGACGGTGCTCGAGCTCGACGTGATCCGTCGCGTGCTCACGCCGGCGCCCACCTACGGCGACGCCGAGCGCGAGGCGGTCTACCAGGCGCTCGTCTACATCGGCGCCACCCTCGTCGAGGCAGGCTTCCCCGTCATCTTCGACGCCACCGCCCACCGGCGGGCCTGGCGCGACCTCGCGCGGGCGACGATCGCGAACTTCGCCGAGGTCCAGCTGCGCTGTCCGCTCGACGTGTGCCGGCAGCGGGAGGCGGCGCGCCCGCGGGGGGCGGCGCCGGCGGGCATCTACGCGGGCGCGACGCAGCCGGGCGCCCGCGTCCCCGGCGTCAACGTCGAGTACGAGTTCGCCAGCTCGCCCGAGCTGACGGTCGATACGGTGGCCTCCGACGTGGCCGCGGCGGCGGACGCCGTCGTGGCGTTGATCCGTCGACGCCTCCGGGGCGCGGCGTCCGCGCCCGCCGGCGCCGGGGCGCTGGACGAGCGCCTCCTGCTCCAGGAGGGACCCGAGGAACAGGTGGCGATCGGCCGCCGGGCCCGCGCCCACGCCGCCCGCCTGCGGCGCGAGGCCATCGCGCGCAGGCGCCAGGGGCCGGGAAGCTTCGCCGAGGAGCGCGAACGGATGGTCGAGCTCCAGATCGCCGGGCGCGGCATCCGGGACCCGGCGGTCCTCGCCGCCATGCGAAAGATCCCCCGCGAATGCTTCGTCTCCACCACCCAGGCGGACGCCGCGTACGACGACGGGCCGCTGCCGATCGGCGAGGGACAGACGATCTCGCAGCCGTACATCGTCGCCGTCATGACCGAGGCGCTCCGGCTCCGGCCCGGAGATCGGGTGCTGGAGATCGGGACGGGCTCCGGCTACGCCGCCGCCGTCCTCGCCGTCATCGTGGCCGAGGTCTACACGATCGAGCGCATCGAGAGCCTCGCCGACCGGGCCCGGCGGCGGCTCGCCCAGCTCGGGTACGCCAACGTCCACGTCCGCCATGGCGACGGCTCGCTCGGCTGGCCGGAGCATGCTCCGTACGACGCCATCGTCGTGACAGCCGGGGGTCCTGACGTGCCCCGCTCGCTCCTGGGGCAGCTGGCCCTCGGCGGCCGGCTGGTCATGCCGGTCGGGTCGGCGCCGCGCTTTCAGCGGCTGGTGCGCGTCGTCCGGACCGGCGAGGGGACGTACGACCGCGAGGCCCTCGAGCAGGTCGCCTTCGTGCCCCTCATCGGGGCGGAGGGCTGGCCGACCGACGAGGGATGGCCGTGAGGCGCCGGGCCGCCGTCGTCGTCGAGGCGCTCCCCGGGCCTCCGGTCGGCCGGCGCCGCGTGGAGATCGTCGAGCGCAAGGGCCTCGGGCATCCCGACACGATCTGCGACTCGCTCGTCGAGGCCATCGCGCTGGCGCTGAACCGGATGTACCTGGAACGGCTGGGGACGGTCGTCCACTACAACGTCGACAAGGCGCTGCTGATCGCCGGCCAGTGCCGCAAGGGCTTCGGCGGCGGCGAGGTGACGCAGCCGATGGAGTTCGTCGTCGGCGACCGGGCGACCTTCGAGGTCGACGGGCACAAGCTGCCCGTGGAAGACACGGCGGTCACCGCCGTCGCCGCCTGGCTCGCCGGCCACCTGCCGCTCGCCCTGCCCCACCTGCGGACGCGTGTCGCCCTCGCGCCCGGCTCGGCCGAGCTCACGAGGATCTTCGCGCCCGGGGTGCCGGACGTCGTCTCCAACGACACCTCCGGCGCCAGCGGGTACGCGCCGCTGAGCGAGACCGAGGCGATCGTCCTCGCCGTCGAGCGCTTCCTGAACGGCGCCGCGTTCAAGGCCGGCTTCCCCGACACCGGCCAGGACGTGAAGGTGTTCGGTCGGCGCGAGGACGACCGGCTGAGCCTGACCGTGGCGATGCCACTGCTGGCCGCCGCCACCCCGTCCGAGCCCGCGTACTTCCGCCGCAAGGAGGAGATCCTGGCGGCGCTGGCGGAGCACTTTCGCGACGCGCCGTTCCGACTGGAGTGGCGGCTCAACAATCTCGACGCCGCCGGCCGCGGCAGCGACGGCGTCTACCTGACCCTCACCGGCACCTCGGCCGAGGATGCCGACTCCGGCCAGGTCGGACGCGGCAATCGCGCCAACGGCCTCATCGCGTTCGCGCGACCGACCGGCGGCGAGGCCACGGCGGGCAAGAACGCGCTGGCGCACGCCGGCAAGGTGTACAGCGTGCTCAGCCATCGCCTCGCGCGCCGCATCCACACGGCGACCCCCGGCCTCGCCGAGGTCTACGTGCACCTGGCGGCGCGGATCGGGGAGCCGGTCGATCACCCGTGGATCGACGTTCAGGTGGTCCTCCACGAGGGCGTGATTCTGCCCGACGTCGAGGCGTCCATCAGGGCGACGGTGGAAGCCGAGGCCGAGGGCTTCGCGGAGTTCCGGGTCCGCCTCGGCCGGGGCGAGTTCCCGGTCTGCTAGGCGCGCATTATTCGTGAAAAGCGATACACCGCCGAGCCGGCCCTGGTGGGGCGGGTGCGTGGGCCCCGGCCGCGCCCGCATGGCTCGCCGGTCGCGGCATGCTCGCTCCGGACGGGGCGAGCGCGAGCCCCCCATCCCCCGAAAGGGGGCTGGGCCGCGGCCAGTCGAGTCGCCGATCGCGCGCTCGCCCCGTCCTACGCTCGCGCACGCGACGACGGCTCGCCATGAGGGCGCGGCCGGGGCCCACGCCCCACCAGGGCCCGCGCGAGGCGCACCATTGCGTTCGTGAATAATGCGGGCTAGCATCCCGCGCGGTGTCAGATGGGGCGCCCGCCAGGAAGTACGCTCTTGCAGGAGGGGGCGCGCTTGCCGGCGTGCCGCCAGGCGGGCTACAGTGCCGGATCACGGCGACAGAACATGGCGCAACGCCCGGAGGGAAGGCGTCTGCGGGGCTGCTGCTTCTGGATCCGCCACTACTGCCTGCACCAATCGACTTTCCAATGCCGAGGAGGGCCCGACGGGTCGGCTGATGGACCTCTGTCTGATAGTCCTCGTCGGGTACACGCACGCCGACCAGCTACCCAGGCCCCAGCTATCGCGTATCCGCGACCGAGGGTATTTTTTATCCACGGTCCGCGTAGCGTGGGTCGCATCCTCCGCGCGTGCCCGAAGTTCGCGTCCCATCTCGCCTCGCCGAAAGCTCGCCGATCCTGCCAACCGCGCTACCCTGCGAGGCTGCCCGTGCTACGTTGTTCCACCGACTTGGCGTTAGGCCGAAACGGACAACCAGACGAGACTGACATGCGGCTTCCGATCGTGTGCATGAAGTGCTTCGCGGAGGACGGTCACCCTCCGGACGAAGCCATTTCGGTGGAACTTCGCGACGATGGTCTGTACACCGTCAGCTGTCGCCGCGGCCATGAAACGGTCACAGCCATTCAAGAGCACAAGTTTGAGGTGCTGTTCGACCTCG
>DASWJN010000094.1:0-3415 GCA_036397135.1 Candidatus Methylomirabilota bacterium | reverse complement strand
ACGCCGGTCGAGCTGACGCCCGGGACGGGGTTCGTGCTGCCGCCGCGGACGCTCCATGCCGCGGTCGTCGGGCCGGACGGCTGCACCTGCGTCGAGGGCCATCGGCCCTGAGTATCAGTCCCGGCGATCGAGCAGCAGGTCGCGACGATCGCCCCAGTGCTCGAGGAAGCGGTAGAAGTTCCGCCGACTGAGCCGGTCGCGCTCCTCCGGCGTCACCGACTCGTAGTCGCGATGCTCATGGCGCGCGAGCGGCAGCTCGGAGGTGCGCACCGCTCGCCACCCCGCATCGCGCACGGCGAAGCTCAGGTCGAGGTCCGCGTTGCGGTAGAAGCGGAACCGCGGGTCGAAGCCGCCGACCGCGCGGAGGGCGCCGCGGCGCACCGCCAGGCAGTACGCCTCCACCGCGTCCACCTCGCCCGGCGGCGCGTCGTCAAAATGCCGCCCGTCCACGCTCCGCACGCCGAAAGGCCCCGCGATGCCGACGGTCGCGTCCTCGAATGCGGCGAGCAGCGGCGTCACGAAGTCGCCCACCGGCTCAACGGATGTGTCGACCAGGATGGTCACCTCGCCGGACGAGCGCCGGAGGCCGAGCGTGCGCGCGTCGGCCCAGCCCAGTCGCGGCTCGGTGCGGAGGACGACCGTCTCGGCCGCGGGGAGCGGCTCGGCGACGAGCCCGTCGACGTCGAATGACGGCGCGTTCGCGACGATCACCAGCTCCCACGTCACGCCGGGCGGGTGTGACCGCAGGCCCGTCAGAAAGCGTTCGAGATCCGCGGGATGGTCCTCGGCCAGGACCTGGATCGACGCGGCGACCGTCGCGGCCTCGTCGAGGCGCGACGGCAGCCCGCTGTCATCCCGCGACGCTGCGGCCGACAGGATCGGCCTGACGTTGGAGCCCGACGGGCCGTCCTCGACCTGCCATCCGAGCCCGGCCAGGCGCTCGCGAAGCGCATCGGCCTGGGCCCAGTCGCGTTCGTTCCGTGCGTCGGTCCGCTGGCGGAGGAGCTCGCGCACGTGGGGCGGGATCGAGGGCATGGACACGGCCGAAGTACTCCTAGGGCGCGCAGGAAGTACCGGTAGGGCGGAGGGCACCCCAACCTTACTATCCGATCACGAGCCGCACCCACCGCACCGCTCGGTGCAACGGGCGCGACCCGGTGTGCCCACACACGAGGACTCACGAAACCGATGATGACGAACGAGGTAGGCAAGCTCATGACGGCCGCGGAGGTCGCCGAGCTCCTGCACCTGCACGTCAACACCGTCAAGCGCCTTGGCGACCGTGGCGAGCTGCCCTTCTTCCGCGTATGCAAGCGCGGCGATCGCCGCTTCCGCTACGACGACGTGGTCGACTTCCTGCGCCGGAGCAAGTAGGACGCCGAATACCTGCCCCGGCTCATCTGCCGGGCACGCCTCCTGCAAGGGAGGCTCACGAAATGACCGCCGAGGTGCCACCTCTCGGCGGTCATTCGTTGTGCGGCCCCCGAAGGCCGCATAATCCCACTCGCCGTGAGCGACGAACCCACGCTGCGCCTGGCCGAGGGGCGACGCCTGCTTGACGCAGGCGATCCCGACGCCGCGCTCAGCATCCTCGGCCAGCTGACCGGCCACCCCGACGCTGACATCGCCGGCGAGGCGTGGCTTCTCGTCGGGGCGGCGCGGTATCGAACCGATGACGAGCCGGGCGCGCAGGCCGCGTGGAAGGCCGCCGCGGCCGGTGGCGGAGCGAGCGCGTGGCTGGGCTGGCGCAGCCTCGCCGAGCAGGAGGTGCGCGACGGCGAGCTGGACGCCGCCGTCGAGTCGTACCGCGAGGCGGACCGCCGGGCCCCTCCCGCGGAGCGTGGAGCCATCGCGAATCGGATCGCCTGGCTCCTCAAGGAGACCGGGCACGACTTCGCCGCGCGCCGCCAGTTCAACCGCGCCCGCGGCGCATACGCCACCAGCACGCCGGTGGTGACGTGGGCGATCATCGCAGTCTGCGCCGCGCTGTTCGCCATCGACGCCGTGCTCAGCGAGGGTGCCACGCTCCGTGGCGGCCTCTTCGGCGGCGCGGTGGGCCCGCTGGGCGCGGAGAACCTCATCAACGCCGGCGCCGTGGCCGGTGGGGAATGGTGGCGCATCCTCAGCAGCGCGTTCTTCCACCTGAGCCCGGTTCACCTGGCGTTCAACATGTACGTCCTCTACCTCTACGGCCAGCTCGTCGAGCGGATGTACGGGCCGATCGAGTACGCCGCCACCTACCTCCTCTGCGCGGCCGGCGGCAGCGTGCTGACGATCCTCGTCGATCCCACCCAGTCGGCGGCAGGGGCATCCGGCGCGATCTTCGGCCTGGTGGGCATGCTGTTCGTCGTTTCGCGCCGGCACCATGCCGTGCTCGGCCGCGAGGCACGCACGATGGTGGCCGGCGTCGGCAGCTACCTCGTCTTCCTCCTGATCTTCACGTTCCTGGTCCCGGGGATCAGTTGGACGGGCCACCTGGGCGGGCTCGCGGTCGGCGCGCTCCTGGGCCTGCTGCTCCCGCCGACCGGAGTCGCCACGATGGCGGGTCTGTGGCGAACATCGTCCGGCGAACAACTTGCTCGGCCGATGTCCGTGGCACTCCGAACGGCGGTCTACGCCGGCGTGGCCGTGTTGCTGGTGATCGGCTCCTACGTGGCGATCGGGAGGTTCGTGGGCTGATGTGCTTCGACGCGGACGCGCGCCCGCCGCTGCCGCCGATCCGTGGTTCGGCGCTCGACGCGCGCGACCTGACGCTCACGAGCGTCGACCGCACCCGGTTCGCCGCCTACGCGGCGCTCGCCGAGCAGCCGTCAGGCGCGGGGATGGCGGTCATCCCGGACGTACGCGGCCTGCACCCGTACTACGAGGAGCTCGCGCTCCGCTTCGCGGAGGCGGGGGTGCACGCCGTGGCGCTCGACCCGTACGCGCGCACCGCGGGCACATCGAAGCGAGGTGAGGGATTCGAGTACGAGCCGCACGTCGGCCTGCTGCGGCACGAGTCGACCAGCGCCGACGTCGCGGCGGCCGTCGAATTCCTGCGGAGCCCCGAGGGAGGCGGCGCGGAACGCCTCTACACCGTCGGGTTCTGCCTGGGCGGGCGGATCAGCCTCCTGCAGGCCGCGAGCGACATCGGGCTGGCCGGGGTCATCGGCTTCTACGGGTGGCCGGTCGGCCCGCACCGCAGCACCCTCCCGGCTCCCGCCGACGAGGCGCCGCGCTTCCGGTGTCCCGTCCTTGCGCTCTACGGAGGCGCCGACGCGGGTATCCCGCCCGAGGTGCGAGAGGCGTTCGACGCCGCCCTGGACGCAGCCGGGGTAGAGCACCGGACGGTGGTGTACGAGGGCGCGCCGCACTCGTTCTTCGATCGCAGGGCGACCGAGTACGCGGAGGCCAGTGCCGATGCCTGGCGCCAGGT
>DASWJN010000093.1:0-5871 GCA_036397135.1 Candidatus Methylomirabilota bacterium | reverse complement strand
CGGGATCTTCGCCGGTGCCTCCGGCGTGCTGGCGAACGGGGTCATCGCCGCCGTCGCAGCCAGCCACCAGGGCGCGAGCGATGCGCACGTCGCCGCCCTCGTCGAGGGTTACGGCCTCGGCGAGGCCGCGCTCGAGAACGGGCGGCCGCCATGAGCGGCTTCCGCCTCATCCGCTACCTGGCCGACTACGACGTGGCGCGGCTGGTGCTGTCGCGGCCGCCGCTCAACGTCATGACCGTCGAGATGATGCGCGAGATGGCGGCGGCCCTGGACGAGGCGGCCGGCCGTCCCGGGCTGAAGGCGCTCGTGCTGAGTGGCGACGGCAAGGTCTTCTCGACCGGCGTGGCGGTCGAGGCGCACCTGGGGGACCGGGTCAAGGAGATGCTCGAGACCTTTCATGATCTCTTCCGCCGGCTGCGCGCCCTGGAATGCGTGACCGTGGCCGCCGTGCGGGGCGCCGCCATTGGAGGCGGCGCCGAGCTCGCGACGTTCTGCGACGTGGTGATCGCGGCGGACGACGCCACCATCGGCCAGCCCGAGATCACGCTCGGCGTCTTCCCGCCCATCGCCGCGCTGCATTACCCGCGGCGGATCGGCGTCGCCCGCACGCTGGCGCTGCTGCTCTCCGGCGAGGTCCTCGGCGCCGCCGAGGCCCAGCGCATCGGCCTCGTCGACCGCGTCGTGCCGGCCGACCGGCTGGCCGAAGCCGTCGAGAGCCAGCTGGCCCGGTTCCGCGCCCAGAGCGTGCCGGTGCTGCGCCTGACCCGGCGGGCGGTCCTCGAGGCCGCCGGCGCGCCGTTCGACGTCGCGCTGGCCGCGCTGGAGGATCTCTACCGCTACGAGCTAATGGCCACCGAGGACGCCGCCGAGGGGCTGCGCGCATTCCTCGAGCGGCGTACACCCGTCTGGAAGGACCGCTAGGAAGACGGGAGAGGAGGGACCCATGAATCCCTGGCTGGTGCTGTCCGCGCTCGTCGCGATCGCGCTCGTCTACGTGGCCATTCCGGTCGCCGTCTCGGTCTTCCGCCAGTGGCGCCGTCCCTGGCGGCTCACGTGCCCGCGTGCCGGAACGGTCGCCCAGATCCAGGTCGACGCCGCCGGCGCCGCGCTCGCCGAGGTCTTCGGGCGGTCGCCGGAGATCGACCGCTGCTCGCTGTGGCCCGCGCTCCTCGGGTGCCGGCAGGAGTGCCTCGGCCTGCCCGGCGGGGCGCGCGTGCAGATGCGCCGCGGGGAGGCTCCGCCGCGGGAGCGGGTGAACGGCGTACGATCGATCGTCGTCCCGCTCGACGGCACCTCCGACAGCGAGGAGGTGCTGCCGGCCGTCTCCGAGATTGCCAGGCGCACCGGCGCGACCGTGCGCCTGCTGCGCGTCGTGGCGCCGGTCAAGGAGGTCCGCGACGACGACGATCGCGTGGTCGTCTGGGTCCATCAGGAGAGCACGCGCGTGGAAGGCGAGGCGCTCGGCTACCTCAAGCGCCTGGCGGCCGGGCTCGGGGGCGTCGCGGTCGAGCACGCGGTCCGCATCGGCGACGTCGCCACCGGGATCGTCGAGGAAGCGGAGGCGGCCGGCGCCGACCTGATCGCCCTGGCCGTCCAGCGGCGCCGCGGCCTCGCCCGCGTGCTCGGGAGCGGCCTGGCCCGCCGGCTCCAGCAGGCGACGACGATTCCGCTGCTCATCGTGCCGTCCCGAGAGCGGGCGGCGGCTGAGGCGAGGAGTCGGAGATGACACGCTCGGCCACCGAGATCCTGCGCGATGAACACCGCCTCATCCTGCGCGTGCTGCTCAGCCTGGAGGCCGCCGCCGAGCGCGTGGGCGGCGGCGGCGCGCTGCCCGAGGGTCTGTGGGCCGGTCTGATCGGCTGGCTTCGCGACTTCGCCGACCGCAACCACCACGCCAAGGAGGAAGAGGCGCTCTTCCCGGCGATGATCAAGGCCGGCGTCCCGGCTCGCGGCGGTCCGATCGATGTCATGCTCGAGGAGCACGCCGAGGGCCGCGCGCTCCTGCGCCTGATGGCGACGGGCGAGCCGGGCGAGCGGGCCGGGGCCGCGCATCGCTACGTTCGCCTGCTCCGCGACCACATCGACAAGGAGAACGGGATCCTCTTCCCGCTCGCCGACGCGGTCCTCGACGAGCGCGACCAGGCCGGAGTCTCCCGCGAGTTCGGGGGCACCGAGGTCCAGCTCGGCGAGGGCGCCTGTCTCGCCCGCGCGCAGGATGCCGCCGCCCGCTTCACCGCGGCGCTCGAGGCCTGACCGGGCCGGTCAGGGCCCGCGCTCCCCACCTGTCCCAGGCCCGCCCCACCGACCATCACGATCGGCAGGGCGGCGCCCGCCGTGCGCTCCCACAAGATCAGGCACTTCGGCCGACGCGAGGTGTGGCATCGCCCTTGAAGTCCCTCCGGGCCGTCGGGCGTTCGTAGAAGGATCGCACTGCTTTTCTGGTGCCTATGAGCCGGGTCATAACGCGACCACGCCGGCGGGCGTGAGAGTGGGGATGACGAGGAGGATCGGTGATGAAGAGAGCGATCGTGGTGACGACGGCGGTGGTCCTGGCGCTCGCCGCCGGGACGGTGGCGGCGCAGCGCCGGGGCGAGCCGGCGCCTGGCGAGGTGAAGGCGGTGCTGCTGGCGCCGCCGCAGGTGCCTCCGCCGATCCAGCGCTCGCGACCGGCGAAGGTCGTGATCGAGCTGGAGACGACCGAGGAGAAGGGCGCGCTGGCCGGCGACGTGGAGTACACGTTCTGGACGTTCGGCGGCAGCGTGCCCGGCCCGTTCCTGCGCGTGCGCGAGGGCGACACGGTGCAGATCACGCTCACGAACCAGAAGACCGCGCACAACATGCACTCGATCGACCTGCATGCCGTGACGGGGCCCGGGGGCGGCGCCGCCGTCACCCAGGTGATGCCGGGCGAGGCGGGCGTGTTCGAGTGGAAGGCGCTCAACCCCGGCCTCTACGTCTATCACTGCGCGACGCCGCACGTGCCGATCCACATCGCCAACGGCATGTACGGCCTGATCCTGGTGGAGCCGGCCAAGGGCCTGCCCCGCGTGGACCGCGAGTACTACGTCATGCAGGGCGAGTTCTACACGAAGGGGCGCACCATGGCGCCGGGGCTGCAGCCGTTCGACGCCGACAAGGCGCGCGACGAGCGGCCCGAGTACGTGCTCTTCAACGGCCGCATGGGCGCCCTGCTCGACGCGGGCGCGCTGACGGCGACGACCGGCGAGACGGTGCGGCTCTACGTCGGCAACGGGGGCCCCAATCTCGTGTCGTCGTTCCACGTCATCGGCGAGATCTTCGACCGCGTGTACTCCGAGGCGGCGATGGGCGGCGATCTCAAGCGCAACGTGCAGACGACGCTCGTGCCGGCCGGCGGCGCCGCCATCGTGGAATTCAAGGTGGACGTGCCCGGTCGGTTCCTGCTGGTGGACCACAGCATCTCGCGAGCGATGGACAAGGGCGCGCTCGGCAGTCTGGTGGTGAGCGGTGACGAGCGGCCGGACATCTTCCGGTCGCTCTCCCCCGAGATCGCCAGGCGTCACAGCGGGCATTGAGCAACCTGGGGGGTCTCGAACGGGCCCCCCAAGCCCCCCCGACACTCGGAGCGCCCCCGGAGGCTCCGGTCTATCGGCCGTTCGCGCTGCTCGCCTTCGGGGCGGCGGTGCTCGTCGGCGCGCCGCTCGGCGTGTGGCTCCTCGCCTGGCTGCATCTCGGCGCCCCGGCGCTCTCGGTGGATTGGCTGCTCTTGCACGCCAGCGTTCAGGTCTTCGGGTTCTTCGGCACCCTCATCGTCGGCGTCGCCCATCACCTGCTGCCCCGCTTCACCGGCCGTCCCGTCGCCGCATCCGCGCTGACGCCCTGGCTGGCGGTCCTGCTGGCCGCCGCGCTGGCGCTCCGCGCGGCCGCCATCGTCTCCGGCGCGGCGACGCTGGGGCCGGCCGGCGCGCTCGCGCAGGGCGCCGCGTTCGCGCTCTTCGCCCGCTGGGTCTGGCGTATCCTCGACCCGCCGCCGCTGGCGCAGCTGCGCCGACACCTCACGGCCAGCAGCGCGTGGCTGGCCGCCGCCTGCGCCCTGGAGGTCGTGATCAGGCTCGTGGCGCTCGCCGACGGCCGTCCGGTCCCTGACCTCGCCGCCATGCGCGCCGTGCACTCGATCGCGCTGCTCGGGGGCGTCATCGGCTGGGTGAGCGGCGTCCTGCTGCGGGCCGGGCCGATGTTCGTCTCGGACTGGCATGTCCCGCCAGCGCTCGCCGTGCTCGTGCCGTGGGGTCCGGCGCTGGCCGTCGCGTTCGCCGCGGCGGCCCCCCTGGCCGGCCCCGTCGCGGCGATCGTGCTGGCGCGGCTCGCCGACCTCGCCGCGCTCGGTACGGTGGCGGCGCTTGCCGTCTCGGCCGGCGCGCTTCGTCGCTCCGGCCGTGCCCTGCCGATGCTGTCGCGCAGCCGCGCGGAGGCGCGCATCTTCCGGCTCGGCGTGGTGTCGGCGCTGGCCGGGGCGCTCGGCGCGGCCGCCCTGGTGCTCGGCGCCGGGACCGCGCTCCCGCACCACGCGCTTGCTGACGCCCTCCGGCATCTGATGACCGTCGGGTTCCTGACATCGGTGGTGGTGGCCATGACCTTCCGGCTGATCCCCGTGCTGGAGGGTGCCCCGCTGCCGTGGCCGGGGCTGCGCACCGTCGCGTTCGCGGCGCTGCTGGGCGCGGTGATCTTGCGGACGGCCCAGGGGCTCGCCATCGACGCCTGGCCCGGGCTCGGCCCCGCCGTCGCGCTCTCCGGCGTGCTGGCCTGGATCGCGCTGGCCGCCGTGGCGGCGAACCTGACCGGGGTCATGAGCCGCCGCGTGGGCCACCGCCCTTGCGGTGACTCTTGAACCGCAGCGGATGAGCGTGGTCGGCGTCCTCGCGCTGGCGGCGAACGCCTCGGTGCTCGTGTTCTCTGGCGCCGCCGGTCCGACGACATCAACATGCGCTCGGCCTGGCTCTGCTCCCGCAACGATGGCGTCGCGAACGCGGCGGTCTTGCTCGCCGACGGCGGCGTCGCGCTGACAGGCGGTCGTCCTCCGATGATGCGTGCGACCGAACAGGGCGACGAACCTGATCACATGGTAGAAGGAGCGTCAGTCCGTGTATTCCCGAGCCTTCAGGAGGAACCATGCTGCTCGTGGCCAAGTCGTCGCTGCTGTTCTTGCTCGCCGGGTTGTTGGAGATCGGGGGCGGCTATCTGGTATGGCGCTGGTGGCGAGCTGGAGGGCCGTGGTGGATCGGCGTCATCGGTGGCCTCGTGCTGTTTCTCTACGGCGTGGTGCCGACCTATCAGCCGGCACACTTCGGCCGTGTGTACGCGGCCTACGGCGGCTGGTTCGTCGTGCTCTCCCTCGCTTGGGGTTGGGCGGTGGATCGCGTCAGGCCCGACCCTCACGACATCGCCGGCGGCCTTCTCTGCCTCGTCGGTGTCGCGGTGATCATGCACTGGCCTCGCTGAGAGGCGCCGATGCCCTCCCGGTCGATCGCAATCGATTCGCATGGCCGGCCGGCCTCCTTGCGGCATCGCTGTCCCAGTGGGGCGCGCACACCCGGCGTGCCGTGCTCGACGCTCTCCGTAACGCCGTGAATTTCGGTCCTTAACCGGCCGAAGGCTTTGGCTCGCGTGATGCACATTGCTCTGCCGACGGGAACCAGCTATCCGCTGCCGCGTTTCCTGCCGCTGGATCTGGTAGGTCGACTGATCTGGACTTCGGCCTACCTGGGCCTCGGGTGACAGTCTCGGCGTCGGCATCGAGGCGGCCGCGGACTTTCTGAGCAGCGCGAGTGGGCTTCTGGTCTCGCTGGGCGCTCTCGCGTCGCTCGGATTCTTGACCTATCGGAATCACGAGCG
>DASWJN010000092.1:0-7744 GCA_036397135.1 Candidatus Methylomirabilota bacterium | reverse complement strand
GGAGATCGCGCCAGCTGTCGATCGGGTTGGCGGCCTCGCGGTCGTAGCGGGCCGCGCGCGGGGCGAGCTTCTCCCGCGCCAGTCGCTCGGCGATCTCGACGATCCGGGCGGTCACGCCATCCGGCCTCCCGCCGCCGGCCGCCGCGCCGTGACGCACCGGCAGGTGTCGATCTGGTGCAGCTCGATGATGTTGTCGAAGGGGTCCTTGAGGAAGATCTGCAGCGACTGCGGGCCGACGACGCTCTCGGCGAGCCAGTAGGCGGCGCCCAGACGGTCCAGCTCCCGGCGCGTCTCCTGGATGTCGGCGACGGCCAGCGCCACGTGCGGCAGCGAGGGGTCTTGCCCCGGCCCCCTGGCGAACTTCGACTGCCCGGCCACGCCCATGAGGTGGATCTGGGCGGTGCCGCCCACGTCCATCCAGTAGCCGTCGATCGTCGGGATCTGCGGGCGCCCGGGGTCGTGGTCGAGGCCGAGCACGTCGCCGTAGAACGTGCGGGCTTTCGCGACGTCCTCCTGCGTGGGCCCGACGCGGATGCCGTGGTGATGCAGCTCGAGCACCTTAATGGCCATGGAAGCCTCCTGTGAGGGTGCCCCAGATGCCCCTGGGGAGGAAGAGGACGAACATCACGAAGACGGTGCCGATCACGATCGGCCAGGAGTCCACCAGCACCAGGCTCAGCCGGTCGCCGAGCAGGAGGACCGTGCCCGCGCCCACGAAGGGCCCGAAGAAGGTCCCCGACCCGCCGAGCAAGGTCATGATCACGACCTGGCCCGAGGTCGACCAGAACAGCGCCTCGACGGGGACGACGTTGAGCCGCAGCGCGTCGAGGGAGCCGGCCAGGCCGGTGATCAGCGCGGAGAACACGAACGACAGCAGCTTGGCCCGGGTGACGTCGTAGCCGCACGCGGTGGCCCGGTCGTCGTTCTCCCGGATGGCGGCCAGCACGCGACCGAACGGGGAGTGGAGCACCCGCTGCAGCCCGGCCACGGCCAGGGCCGCCAACGCCAGGGCGAAGTAGTGGAAGGCCAGAGGGCTGCTCAGCGGGATCGACAGGCCGAAGAGCCCCAGGGGAAGCTGAGGGATGCCCCGCAGGCCATCGTCGCCGCCGGTGAGGTCGGCGAGGTGAAAGGCGACGAAGTAGAGAAGCTGGGCGAAGGCCAGCGTCAGCATCGCGAAGTAGATGCCGCGCCGCCGCAGCGCGAAGAACCCCACGATGGCGCCGCCGATGCCCGCCGACAGCACGCCGAGCGCCAGCGCCGCCCAGAGCGAGGTCCACCCCAGCCTGGCCAGGGCGATCCCGGCGCCGTAGGCCCCGAGCCCCCAGTAGGCGGCGTGGCCGAACGACAGCAGGCCCGTGTAGCCGTAGAGCAGGTTGAAGCCCAGGGCGAACAGCCCGTACACGAGCATCTGGGTGGCCAGCGAGGGGTAGGGCACCACGAACGGGAGCGCGGCGAAGAACGCCACGATCGAGAGTACCGGATGCGCGGCCACCCACGCGGCCACCCGGGCGAGCAGCCCCCGGATCATTCAGCCCGCCCCGCCTCGCCGAACAGCCCGCTGGGCCGGGTGAGGAGAACCACGGCCATCACGATGAAGACGACGATCTCGGCCAGCTTCGGGGCGAAATACGTGGTGAGGCTGACCACCTCGCCGATGAGCAGGCCGGCCACCACCGCCCCGAGCAGGCTGCCCATGCCGCCGACCACGACGACCACGAAGGCCTCGATGATGATCTCGAAGCCCATCTCGGCATAGACGCCGCGCAGCGGCCCGGCCAGGATTCCGGCCAGCCCGGCCATCGCGATGCCGAGGCCGAAGACCACGAGCCACACCCGCCCCAGGTCGATGCCGAGCGCGCGGACCATCAAGGCATCCCGGGAGCCGGCGCGGACCACGAGGCCCACGTTGGTCTTCTCCAGGAACAGCCAGAGGGCGACGAGCACGACCGCCGTCACCAGGACGACGAAGATCCGGTAGGCCGGGAACATCATGAAGCCGAGGTCGATGGCGCCCGCCAGCGCCGCGGGCGGGTCGAGGGTGAGCCCGACCTTGCCCGCCACCAGCTTGACGGCCTCGACCAGGACGAGCGACAGCCCGAAGGTGAGAAGCAGCGGGTCGTTCGGGCTCCGCCCATAGAGAGGGCGGATGAGCAGCCGCTCGACGACCAGGCCGAGGGTGCCGACCACGAGCGGCGCCACCACGAGGGCGACCCAGAAGTTCTTCGTGTAGGCCAGCAGGAAGAACCCCACGTAGGCGCCCAGCATGTAAAACGACCCGTGGGCGAAGTTCACCACCGTCATCAGCCCGAAGATCAGGCTGAGCCCGATGGCGAGCAGTACCAGGATCCCGCCGAGGACGAGCCCGGTGAAGAGCTGGGCCGCCAGGGCGGACAGGGTGACGTCGGGCACGCGCTACGCGTGCCCCTTCTCGGCGCACGTGCGCTCGAGCTTCTCGTCGGCCGGTACCTTGCCGGCGACCTCGAAGTACCCCCACTCGCCCTTGGCCTGCGGGCGGCCCTTGGTGAGCCACAGGTCCTGGAAGGACTTGTTGTCGCAGGCGCGCCAGTACTGCTTGCCCTTGTAATGGTCGTAGGTCGGGTTCTTGCGCAGGGTGTCGGCCACCTTGGCGGAGTCAGTCGACTTGGCCAGGGTGACGCCGCGGGCGACCTCGAGGATGCCGCTGTAGCCGTAGCCGGCGTAGCCGTCGGGGGGCGCTCCGAACTTCTTCGTGAAGGCGTCCACGAACCGCTTGGCCTGGGGGATGGTCTCGGCCAGCTCCCAGTAGAAGTTGGTGCCGCCGTAGACGTCGGCGAACAGGTCGGCCCCACCCTCCTTGGCCGCGAAGAGGAAGTGGAGCGGGACGATGATCTTCATCTCCTTCTTCATCCCGAAGCTGATGGCCTGTTTCATGAACGCCACCCCGTCCGCGCCGGGGGTGGCGGCCAGCAGCACCTCGGGCTTGGCCGCCTGGATCCTCGGGATGTGGGCGGAGAACTCGGGCTTGCCGAGCGGGTAGGGTGTGTTGCCGAGGACCGTGCCGCCGGCCTTCTTCACCACGTCGCTGAACACGGCGTTGTTCTGCTTGCCCCACGCGTAGTCGGCGTAGACGATCCACCACCTCTTGCCGAGGTTCTGCACGCCCCAGCCGCCCACCGCCCGGCCGGTGATGGTCGGGTTCAGCGCCTCGTGGAACGTGATGGGGCTGGTGTCGGGCTTGGCCGAGATCTCGTCGGACTGGCTGATCGAGATGAAGAGCCTGCCCGCCTTCTTGGTCTGCTCGTTGATGGCCATCTGCACGTGCGCGGCCAGGCCGCCGACCACGAAATCGACGTTCTGGTTCTCGATCAGCTCCTTGGTGCGCTGGGCACCCGTGGCCGGCTTGAGCTCGTCGTCGCGGAACAGCACTTCGACCTTGCGGCCGAGGATGCCGCCCTTGGTGTTCAGCTCCTCCACGGCCAGCTGGGCGCCGCGCTGCTGGTCGGCGGCGATGGCCGCGAACGGCCCGGTGAGGGGCAGTGGAAAGCCGATCCGCAGGGGTCCGCCCTGGGCCCTCAGGATCGCGGGGAACCCGAGGACGGCGACGGTGGCGGTGGTCGAGCTCAGGAACGTCCGGCGATTCATAGGGATGCCCTCCTAGCGCAAAATCTCTCCTGGCCGCGAGTGCGGGAATTCTAGGCGCCGGTCCCGTGGGTGTCAATCATGGTAGAGTCCGATGGCGCTGTGACATACGTCGGCTCGTCGCCGCCGCGCCCGGACGATCCACGCCTCCTCACCGGCCGCGGCCGTTACGTCGACGATCTCCTGCTCCCCCGCATCGTCCATGTCGCCTTCGTCCGTAGCGTCCACGCCCACGCGCGCCTGGCCGTTCTCGAGCTCGCCGGCGCGCGCCGCGCCCCCGCGGTCGTCGCCGTGCTCACCGGCGAGGACACCGCGTGCCTCTGCCGGCCTTGCCGCGGGATCCTCAATCACTACCGGGGCATGAAGACGGGCGCGATCCTGCCGCTGGCCGTCGAGCGCGTCCGGTACGTGGGCGAGCCGGTGGCCGCGGTGGCGGCCGAATCGCGCGCCGCCGCCGAGGACGCGCTGGCCCGGGTGCGGGTGCGCTACGAGCCGCTGCCGGCCGTCCTCTCGCCCCAGCAGGCGGTCGCGCCGGGCGCGCCGGTGATCCATCCCGAGCTCGGCGACAACGTCATCTACGAGACGGCGCTGGCCGGCGGCGACGCCGCCGCGGCCCTGCGCGCGTCTCCTCGGGTCTGGCGCCGCTGCTTCACGACCGGGCGCCACACCGGCGTGCCGATCGAGCCGCGCGGCCTGGTGGCCGACTTCGAGCCCGCCACCCGCAGCCTCACGGTGTGGATGTCCACCCAGGTCCCGCACATGATGCAGGCGGTGCTGGCCGACCTGTTCGGGCTGCCCGAGCACCGGGTGCGCGTGATCGCGCCCGACGTGGGCGGCTCGTTCGGCATCAAGATCCACGTCTACCAGGACGACCTGGCCGCCGTGGCGCTGGCGATCACGCTGGGCCGCCCCGTGAAGTGGATTCCCACCCGCCGCGAGTCGTTCCTCTCCGACATCCACGCCCGTGAGCAGACGATCGACATCGAGGTCGGCGCGTCGGCCGACGGCGTCCTGACCGGCATGCGCGCGCGCATCACCGCCGCCGTGGGGCCGTACTCGGCCTACCCGCGCTCCAGCGTGGTGGAAGGCGGCCAGGTGCTGCGCCTGCTGCCCGGCCCCTATCGCCTCCGTGACTACGCGGGCACGCTGCGCGTGGTCGCCCAGAACAAGGTCATCACCTCGCAGTACCGTGCCGTCGGCCACCCGATCGCGGCCGCGGTCACCGAGAGCCTGCTCGACCAGATCGCGCGCGACCTCGGCTTCGACCCGGCCGAGGTCCGCCGGCGCAACCTCGTGCGCCCCGACGAGCTGCCGTGGACCTCGCCGGCCGGCAACGTGTACGACAGCGGCTCCTATCACGCGGCGCTGGCGCGGCTGCTGGAGGTCGCCCGCTACGACGATCTCCGCAAGGAGCAGGCCCGGGCGCGCGCAGCCGGCCGGTGTCTCGGGATCGGTCTTGCCTGCTTCCTCGAGCTGACCGGGCCCGGCGCCCAGTTCTACGGGGTCGGCGGCGCCCCGATCTCCGGCCAGGACGGCGCCACGCTGCGAATGGAGCCGTCCGGCGCGGTGACCGCGCTGGTCGGCGTCACCAACCAGGGCCAGGGCACGCCGACCGCCCTGGCGCAGATCATCGCCGACGAGCTGGCCGTCCCGCTGGCGTCCGTCACCGTGCTGTCGGGCGACACCGCCATGACGCCCTACGGCGGCGGCACCTGGGCGAGCCGCGGCATGCCGATCGGCGGCAGCGCGACGCTGCTGGCGGCCCGCGCGCTGGCGGCGAAGATCCGCACGGTGGCTGGCGCCCTGCTGGAGGCGCATCCCGACGACGTCGAGCTGACCGAGGCGCGCGCGGTCGTCCGCGGCAGTCCCGCGCGCGGCCTGGCCTACGGCGAGCTGGCCCGCACGGTGCACTTCCGCTCGAACGCGCTCGAGGGCCTGGAGCCGAGCCTGGAGGCGACGGTGCACTACACGAATCCCCAGGCGTGGACGTTCACCAACGGCGCCCACCTGGCGGTGGTCGAGGTGGACGTCGAGACCGGCCGCGTGCGCATCCTCCGCTACGTCGCCGTCGACGACTGCGGCCGGATCGTCAACCCCGCGCTGGTCGAGGGCCAGATCGCCGGCGGCGTGGCCCAGGGCGTCGGCGGCGCGCTCTTCGAGCACTGCGCCTACGACGATTCCGGCCAGCTCTTGACCGCGACGTTGATGGACTACGCCGTCCCCACCGCCGCCGACCTGCCCGCCTTCGAGCTGCACCACCTGGAGACGCCGGCCCCGTCGATCGCCGGCGGTTTCAAGGGCGCCGGCGAAGCAGGAACGACCGGCGCACCCGCCGCCATCCTCAACGCGGTGAACGACGCGCTGGCACCCCTCGGCGCCCTGATCTCCGATCAGCCCATCACCCCCGAACGCGTCCTCCGGGCTCTCGGGCGCCTCGCCCCCCCGCGCTGAAGATATTTGTCAACGGTGTAGCAGGACCGAGCCGGCGCAGCCGGCTCGCAACGCGAAGGGGGAGTTCGAGGGGGGCGCGTTCGACGTGCCCCCCTCGATCAAACAGGCCAGCAGGACCGAGCCGGCGCAGCCGGCTGGCGACGCGAACGGGGGGAGTTCGAGGGGGGCACGTTCGACGTGCCCCCCTCGACTCGATAGGATAAGCGGTACACTCGCGCCAGGATCACGGGGAGGTGCCGAGATGGCGGTGCGCGCGCTCTTGCACTACGCGCTTGAGGTTCCCGATCAGACAGCCGGCGAGACGTTCTACCGCAGCTTCGGCCTGGTGAACGAGGCCGCCCGCGACGGCGCCGTCCACCTGCGGCCGGCTTCGCTGAAGCGCGAGAGCGTGCTCCTCTACGGTGGACCCAAGAAGCGGCTGCATCACCTGGCCTTCGGCGCGCCGGGCGGGGAGTATCAGGCGACGGTCGAGTCGGTCCGCCGCGCGGGCGTGCGCGAGATCGATCCGCCGCGGGGGGCGCCCGAGGGTGGCGTGTGGGTGCGCGATCCCGACGGCAATCTCGTGACGATCCGTGACGAGGGGCCGCAGGCGCCGCCGCCTGATCCGCCGCTCAGGCTCAACAGCCCCGGCCACGCGGCCCGGCAGGCCGAGCGCGGCGCTCCGGAATCGACCGTGACGGCCAGCCCGCGCCGGCTCGGCCACGTGCTGCTCTTCACGCCCGACGTCGACCGCCAGCTCGACTTCTACACGCGCGTGCTCGGCATGAAGCTCTCCGACCGCTGCCAGACGATCATCGCGTTCCTGCGCTGCACGACCGACCATCACAACGTGGCCTTCCTGACCTCCAGGGGACCGGGCTTCCACCACGGCTCGTTCGAGGTCGGCAGCGTGGACGAGATCGCCATGGGCGCGCTGCGGATGCAGCAGTCGGGCTGCGAGCCGGGCTGGGGCCTGGGCCGTCACGTGATCGGCTCGAACTTCTTCTACTACATCCGCGATCCGTGGGGGTCGTTCGCGGAGTACTTCCACGACCTTGATTACATCCCGGAGCAGTGCGCGTGGCAGCCCCGCGATTTCCCCGAGGGCGATGCGCTGTACCGCTGGGGCCCGCCGGTGCCGGAGGACTTCGGCCTCAACCGGGAAGTGGAGGGCTGAGCGCGCCCGTGGCCGCCCGCCGCGTGCTCGTCACGGGGATGAGCGGCCTGATCGGCACGGCGCTGCGCACGCACGTCGAGGGCACGTACGCGCTGCGCGCGCTGAACCGGCGCCCCGTGCCCGGCGTGGAAACCCACCAGGCCGACCTCGGCGACCTCGACGCGATCACGCCCGCGTTTGCCGGCGTCCACACGGTGGTGCACCTGGCCGCGGCCGCCGGCGACAACCAGCTCCCCGCCGACATCATGCGGTCCAACGTGGCCGGCGCCTACAATGTCTTCGAGGCCGCGCGCCTGGCCGGCGTCACGCGCGTGATCTTCGCCAGCAGCGGCGCCACCGTCAGCGGCTGGGAGCGCGAGCCGCCGCTGAGCCACCTCGTGGCCGGCCGCTACGACCAGCTCGGCGAGTGGAAGCCGCTCACCCACGAATCACCGCTGCGGCCCAGCGGTCTCTACGGCGCCAGCAAGATCTGGGGCGAGGCGCTCGCCCGCCACTACGCCGACGCCTACGGGATGTCGG
>DASWJN010000091.1:0-4833 GCA_036397135.1 Candidatus Methylomirabilota bacterium | reverse complement strand
GAGACGTCGAGGAGGCCGAGCCGGCGCAGGTGGAGCATGACCTCCGGCACGCCGCCGGCCAGGAACGCGCGCACGGTGGGATGCGGCCCGTTGGGCAGCGTGTCGACCAGGCGGGGGACCCGGCGATTGACCTCTATCCAGTCGTCCACGCCCGGCCGGCGCAGGCCGGCCGCGTGGGCGATGGCGGGCACATGCAGCAGCAGGTTGGTCGAGCCGCCGAAGGCGGCGTGCACGGCCATCGCGTTGCGAACGGCGGCATCGGTGACGATGTCGCGCCCGGTGAGCCCGCGGCGCGAGAGGCTCACCAGGGCGCGGGCCGAGCGGCGGGCCATGTCCAGCCAGATCGGCTGCCCCGACGGCGCCAGCGCTGAGTGCGGCAGCGACAGGCCGAGCGCTTCCCCCACGACCTGGGAGGTCGCGGCGGTGCCGAGGAACTGGCAGCCGCCGCCCGGCGAGCCGCACGCGCGACAGCCGAGGTCGGCCGCCTGCTCGAGCGTCAGCTCGCCGTGGGCGAAGCGGGCGCCGATCGACTGGACCTTGCCGGCGTCCTCGCCGTCGCGCGGCGGCAGCGTGACGCCCCCGGGCACCAGCACGCACGGCAGGTCGCGCATGGCGGCCAGCGCCATCATGGTGGCCGGCAGCCCCTTGTCGCAGGTGGCGACGCCCAGCACGCCCCGGCGCGTCGGCAGCGAGCGGATGAGCCGGCGGAAGACCTGGGCGGCGTCGTTGCGGTAGGCGAGGCTGTCCATCATGCCGACCGTGCCCTGGGTGCGCCCGTCGCACGGGTCCGAACAGAACGCGGCGAAGGGCAGGCATTCGAGCCCGCGCAGCTCCTCGGCCGCCGCCTGCATGAGCAGGCCGATCTCCCAGTGGCCGGTGTGATAGCCGAGCGCGATCGGCGTGCCGTCGGCGGCGCGGATGCCGCCGTTGGTGCCGAGCATGAGGAACTGCGGCCGGCCCAGCTCGTGCGGGGCCCAGCCCATGCCGGCGTTCTGCGTGAGGCCGAAGACGTCGCCGCTCGGACGCTCCAGGAGCATCTCGGCGGTGAGGGGCAGCGCGCCCTGGGGCCCGGCGCCGGAGGTCGCGACCTCCCACACGGCCGGGTCGGTGGTCAGCAGGTCGTCGAGGCGGATGGGGTGGCTCATCCGGCGAGGCTATGCGGACTCGCGGGACGCGTCAACAGCCAGGGGAAGGCCGGCTCGCCCGACCCCCTGACGCCGCTCTACTTCGGGGATCGCAAGAAGGAAGAAGCGGCAGAAACTCCTCCGCGCGAGCCGGTAGCCCCTGGGTAGCACGGATCGCTCCGAGCATCAACGCGGAGGCGGGTTCCCCGGCGGCCACCAGGTCTGCGCTAGGATGCCGTATGCGACCAGCCTGGGTGCTCGTGCTGGCGGCGCTTTCGCTCGGCGTGGGGGCAGCCGCGCAGGGAATCCCGGCCACGGACATCGTGGCAGTGGACGAGTTCATCGACGCGCCGCGCGCCCTGTTCGGCCGCACCCGGGCCGGGGTCGAGCGCACGCTGGGCGCGCCGTCGGGGCTGCGCGCGCGCACTCTGCCGGGCGGCCGCCGCGCGCCCACCGAGGCCGTGGACGAGCTGGCCTACCCCGGCGTCGTCATCGGCGTCTCGCGCCGGTCGGCCGCCCTGCGCCGCGTGGTGATCACCGAGGCGAGCTGGGCCCTGCCGCGCGGGCTCAACGTCGGCGTGCCGCGCAGCCGCGTCGAGCAGCTCCTCGGCGAGCCGCAGGCGGTCACCGACGCCAGCGCCCTCTACCTCTACTCCGACGCCTACCCCGACACGGTCGAGTTCTATTTCCGCGGCGGCCACGTGCAGCGCATCGAGTGGCTGTACGCGCCGGCGGATTAGCCGCGCTGGCGGAGGGAGGCGACGAGGTCGAGGACGCGCAGGACCTCGCGGCCGTCGCGGATCATGTGGCGGTCGCCCTGCTGGCCCCAGCGCAGCACGCCGTCGCGGTCGATCACGAACGTCGAGCGCCAGGCCACGTTCCGTTCCTCGTCGAGCACGTCGTAGGTCTTGATCACGTCACGCTTGATGTCACTGAGCAGCGGGAAGCTGAACCCGCGCGCCTTGGCGAAGGCGGCGTGGCTGAACGGGCTGTCGGCGCTGATGCCGAGCAGCACCGCCTCGCGCGTCCAGATCTCCGTCACGGCCTCACCGAGGCCGCTCAGCTCGGGCGTTCAGATGCTGCCCCAGTCGTAGCAGTAGAAGACGAGGACGACGTCCTTGCCCCGGTACTCGGCCAGCGTGATCGGGCGGTCCTCGGTGGACGGCAGCGAGAAGTCGGGAGCGGGCTTGCCGTAGCGTACCATCGCGCCTCCAGGCTATGATCGGCAGCCATGAAGATACACAGGCTCTACGTCGACCAAAAGGGTGAGTCACATTTCGAGGACGTCGAGATCCAGTACGTCGAGTCCTCGCGCTCGGGCCGGCTGTCGGCCCGGCTGCCCGCCACCGGCATCATCTTCCGGGAGGTCCAGCCCGACTACGATTTGGACTGGCACCCGGCCCCGCGCAGACAGTACATCATCAACCTCGACGCCGGGGTGCAGATCACGGCGAGCGACGGCGAGTCGCGCCGCATCGGCGCCGGCGAGGTGCTGCTGGTCGAGGACACGTGGGGCAAGGGGCACCTGTCCAAGGCCATCGAGGGCAAGCTGCGCAACTGCATCTTCATCCCGATCGACTGACGTGGGACGCCTGGACGGCAAGGTCGTCGTCGTCACCGGCGCCAGCCGCGGCATCGGCGCGGAGATCGCCACGCTGCTGGCCGCCGAGGGCGGGCGTGTGGTGTGCGCCGCCCGCACGCTGCGCGAGGGCGACCACCAGCTCTCCGGCTCGCTGGAGACCACGGTGGAGGCGATCCGCGCCCGGGGCGGCGAGGCCCACGCGGTCACCGCCAACATCGCCGACCCGGCCGAGTGCGAGAAGCTGGTCGAGGCGGCCCGGAAGGTCTACGGGCCCGTGGACGTCCTCGTCAACAACGCCGCCCTCACCTACTTCGTGCCGATCAAGGACTACGTGGTCGGCCGGTGGCTGGCGTCGTGGGCGGTGAACGTGCACGCCCCGTTCGTGCTGAGCCAGCTCGCCCTGCGCGACATGATCCCGCGCAAGCAGGGCGCCATCGTCAACATCGGCTCCGGTGCGGCGATCGGTCCCGGCCGCGGTCCCTACCCCGATCCGGCCGCCGGCGCGCGCGGGGGCACCTGCTACGGCGCCCAGAAGGCCGCGCTGGAGCGGTTCACCCAGGGGCTGGCGGCCGAGGTGTACCCGTACGGCGTCTCGGTGACGTGCGTGTCGCCCTCGCAGGTCGTGCCGACGCCGGGCACGGTCTACCACAAGCTCGTCAAGGGCATGGACGACCCGCGCGGCGAGCGGCCGGAGCTAATGGCGCGCGCGGTGCTGCTCCTGGCCAGCGAGCCGCTCGACCGGGTGACCGGTCGGGTGACGTACAGCCAGCAGATCCTGAAGGAGTTCGGCTGGATCACCGAGGCGCGCGGCCGCGGCGCCGATACACGCGGTACCGGATACTCCGAGATGTAGGGATACAGGGAGGCACGCCATGACTTACGGCTTCCGCCCCGAGCACTGGCCCACCTTCCGCGCGGAGCTCGACCACCGCGGCATCACCGACGCCGACATCGAGAAGGTGGAGCTCCGTGACGCTGAGACGCCACCCAATGTGATCGTTGTCGTCACGCTCCGTTCGGGTCGCGTGGAGTCCTGGGAGCAGTCTCAAGCCCGGTAGGTGTGGCGCTGAGGCCCCGCCCGGTCGTCACAGTGCCGCATGGCGCCAGAAGTCGCCCTGGCGGGATAGCGTGCCTCGATCGAGGCGGCTTCCAACTGGACTGCCGGTTCGAGCGGGACGAAGATGGCGGCATGCGCGCTCGCCCAGGTTTTCAAGTCGGGGGTACCAACGGAGTTGATTTCCTCCCGCACCAGCGATACCGCCTCGCAATCGCCTGCCGAGATGAGGGCTTCGATCCTGGCGTTGAGCGTGGGAAACAGGTCCAGCGGGTGGTAGCGCGCCTGCCAGTCCATGAAGAAGCTGGTGTCGACCGAATACACGAGGTGAGATGTGTCCCGCTACTCGCCGTCGTCGTCAGCACCGCCACCGCTGGCTTCGCGACCCAACTCTCGCCGGAGTGTCTCGATGTGGTCGTAGCGCAAGCCGAGATAGTGGCTGGCATCCACGGAAGTGATTCGGTTTGCGTCCAACGCCTCCAGGACGAGCTGGGCGAAGGGGCGTCCACCACGGCTGAGCGCTTTGTCGACAGGCGATGCGAACCCGCCGGCGCGCGGCTTGATGGCCGCGACGTGGCGGTCCCAGTCCTCCCTCCACTGCCGGTAGCTATCCCATGACAACGCGCCCGACGCCCGCAAACGCGTGGCCATCGCGAGCGGTGTCACGCGGAAGGTGCTCGCCAGGCGCCGCACGAGCGGGATGTCCCAGCCGTCGCGCGGCACGGCCATGCGGCTCAGGAACCCCGACAGGGCCTCCTCCGGAATGAGTACCGCGCTGGCCACTTCCTCGCCGAAGCCCTCGACCTGTCGCCACGCGGCCTCATCCCGCCCTTCCCTCAGTGCGACCTGTTCCTCGTTGCCCCGCGCGAGCGCGATGTGCGCCAGTTCATGGATCAACGTGAACGAACGCGCGCCAGGAGAGGTCTCCTTGCTGTTGATGCCGATGGCAGGCAGAGGCCCGTGAAGCAGGGAGACGCCCCGTACCTGGGTGAGCGGCACCTTGGGGAACTGACCGACCAGCACGCCGGCGCTCTCGACAGCTTGCCGCCACTGGCGCCACGCCTGCCACTCGT
>DASWJN010000090.1:0-6921 GCA_036397135.1 Candidatus Methylomirabilota bacterium | reverse complement strand
GCCTTCTGCAGCGACTTGCGGTAGGCCCCGATGACGTCGAGCACGAGGGCGTCGTCGACCTGGCCGGTGAAGCCGCGGGCCGTGCGCCGCTCGGTGAGCCGGCTCTTGAGCATGCGCACCACGTCGGCGGTGCGCGCGTCCTTGTCGCGAATCGCCCTGGTCAGCGTCTCGGTGAGGGTCTGCTCGAGGCTCATGCGTCAGTTGATCCGCCGGGCGTGCCCCTGCCATTCCCGGTCGCGCAGGACGAACTTCTGCACCTTGCCGGTCGACGTCTTGGGCAGGTCGCCGAACTCGACCGCCGCCGGGCACTTGAAGTGGGCGATGTGCCCCCGGCAGAACTCGATGACCTCCGCCTCGGTGGCCGTCGTCCCGGGCTTGAGCGTCACGAACGCCTTGGGCCGCTCGCCCCACCTGGCGTCGGGGACCGCGACGACCGCGCACTCCAGCACCGCGGGATGCCGGGCCACGGTCTGCTCGACCTCGATGGTCGAGATGTTCTCGCCGCCCGAAATGATGATGTCCTTCTTGCGGTCCCGCAGCTCGATGTACCCGTCCGGGTGCCACACCGCGAGATCACCGGAGTGAAACCACCCGCCCCGAAACGCCTCGGCGCTCGCCTCCGGCTGCTCGAAGTAGCCCTTCATGACGTTGTTGCCGCGCATGACGACCTCGCCGAGCGTCTCGCCGTCCATCGGCACGTCGTTCATCGCGTCGTCCACCACGCGGACGAGATCGAACAGCACGTAGCCCTGGCCCTGGCGGGCGGCGTGCCGGGCCATCTCCTCGGCCGGCAGCCGGTCCCACTCGGCGTGCCAGGCGCAGACGGTGTGCGGCCCGTAGGTCTCGGTGAGGCCGTACACGTGCACGGGCCGGAAGCCCAGGGCCTTGAGCCGGCCGAGCAGCGTCGGCGAGGGCGGCGCGCCGGCCACCGCGCAGGTCACCGGACGGGTCAGCGCGTGCGCCCGGGGGTCGTTGACGATGCCGATCTGCACGGTCGGCGCGCCGCAGTAGTGCGTGATCCCCTCGCCGTCGATGAGGTCCCAGATGCGGCCCGGGTCCACCCGGCGCAGGCACACGTGGGTGGCCGCCATCGCCGTCACGCCCCAGGTGAAGCACCAGCCGTTGCAGTGGAACATCGGCAGCGTCCACAGGTAGGTCGACTCGAACGTCATGCCGGTCTCGACGATCTCGCCGACGGCGTTGAGATAGGCGCCCCGGTGGTGGAGCATCACGCCCTTCGGCCGGCCGGTCGTGCCGGACGTGTAGTTGATGGAGATGGTCTCCATCTCGTCCTCGAGCGCGGGCTCGCCCGGCGCCGGCGACTGCGCCGCCAGGAAGTCCTCGTAGGGGTCGCCGGCGGTGCCGGTGTCGTCGACGCGGATCACCGTCAGCCCGCTCAGGTCGAGGGGCTTCACGAGCCCCTCGAGCTCCTGGTCGACGAAGAGCGCCCGCGCGCCCGAGTGCCGGAGGATGTAGCCGATCTCGTCGCTCCCGAGCCGCGTGTTGATCGGCACGATCACGAGGCCGGCGGCCGGCACTCCGAAGTGGATGTCGAGCATCGCCGGAATGTTGGGCAGGATCGCGGCCACGCGGTCGAGGTGCCGCAGCCCCAGCGCCCGCAACCCGCTGGCCAGCCGGTTCGCCCGCTCCTCGAACTGCCGGTAGCTGTACCGCCGCTCCCCGTGCACCACCGCGGTCTTGTCGGGGAACACGTACGCGCTGCGCCGCAGGAAGGACACCGGGGTGAGCTCCGTCCGGTACGGCTGGGTTTCCCTCGAGACCCGCAGCACGCGCTTGCCGCCGGCGACCGCCATCGTGTCCCTCCCGAAGCTGGAATCGCTGGATTATATACGCCCGCCGCCCCGGCCACTCCCCCCGGCCTTGCGGCCGTCTTACGATGTCTCCGTCAGATGGCCCGCGTGAGGCTCGCGCTGCAGGTGGAGGGGATCGTCCAGGGCGTCGGATTCCGCCCGTTCGTCCACGCCCTGGCCACCCGCCTGGGGCTCGGCGGCTCGGTATCCAACGACAGTCGGGGCGCCCTGGTGGAGATCGAGGGCGAGCCGGACGGCGTGCAGGGCTTCGTGGGCGCCCTCGAGCGGGAGGCGCCGCCGCTCGCGCTGATCGAGCGCCTGATCCCCCGCGAGATCCCCCCGCGCGGCGAGACGGCGTTCGTGATCGCGCCGAGCACGGTGGGCCCGGCGCGGGACACCCTGGTCTCGCCCGACGTGGCCGCGTGCGAGGACTGCCTGCGCGAGGTCTTCGATCCCGCCGACCGGCGCCACGGCTACGCGTTCACCAACTGCACGAACTGCGGCCCGCGCTTCACCATCCTGCGCGACGTGCCGTACGACCGCGCGACGACGACGATGGCGGCGTTTCCCATGTGCGACGCCTGCCGCCGGGAGTACGAGGATCCCGCCGACCGCCGGTTCCATGCCCAGCCGGTCGCCTGCCCGGCGTGCGGGCCCCGCCCGGTCCTGCTCGACGGCGCCGGCGCGCCCAGGCCCGGCGACCCGATCCTGGGCGCGGCGCGGCTGATCCGCGAGGGCGGCATCGTGGCGGTCAAGGGGCTGGGCGGATACCACCTGGCCGCCGACGCCGCCGGCGAGGCGGCCGTCTCGGCCCTGCGGCGCCGCAAGCGTCGCGAGGACAAGCCGTTCGCCGTGATGGCCCCGGACCTGGCGGCGGTGACGAGGCTCGTCGAACTGTCGCCGGAGGACGAGCGCCTCCTGGCGAGCGCCCGCCGCCCCATCGTGCTGCTGCGCCGCCGCCCGGATGCCGCCGTCGCGACGGCGACGGCGCCCGGCAACCGCGACCTGGGCGTGATGCTGCCCTACACGCCGCTGCATCACCTGCTGGCGCGCGCGCTGGCCGCGCCCATCGTCCTGACGAGCGGCAACGTGTCGGACGAGCCCATCGCCTATCGCGACGAGGAGGCCCTCGCCCGGCTCGGCGGCATCGCCGACGCGTTCCTCGCCCACGATCGCCCGATCCACGTCCGGACCGACGACAGCGTGGTCCGCTCGCTCCGGGGCGCGCCGCTGGTGCTCCGGCGCGCGCGCGGCTACGCCCCCCAGCCGGTCGTCCTCGCCCGGCCGCTCGAGCGGCCAGTTCTGGCCTGCGGCGCCGAGCTGAAGAACACGATCTGCGTCGCCCGCGGCCGCCACGCCTTCGTCTCCCACCACGTCGGCGACCTCGAGCACTACGAGGCCTTCCGGGCCTTCACCGAGGCGATCGCCCACTTCCAGCGGCTCTTCGACGTGCGACCGGCGGCGATCGCCCACGACCTGCATCCCGAGTACCTGTCGACCAAGTGGGCGCTCGAGCAGGAGGGGCCCGCGCTGGTCGGGGTCCAGCACCACCACGCGCACATCGCCTCGTGTCTGGCCGACAACGGCGAGGCGGGCCCCGTGATCGGCGTGGCCTTCGACGGCCTCGGCTACGGAACCGACGGCACGCTGTGGGGCGGCGAGTTCATGGTCGCCGATCTCGCCGGGTTCGAGCGCACCGGGCACCTGGCCATGGTCCCGATGCCCGGGGGGGCCGGCGCGATCCGGGAGCCCTGGCGGATGGCGGCAGTCTACCTGGCCGAGGCGTTCGGCGCGGCGCCGCCCGCGCTCGACGTCGCGCGGCGCCACGGGGCGGAGTGGAACCGCATCCTCGCCCTCGCGGGCGTGCGCGCCCACGCGCCCCTCACCTCGAGCGCGGGGCGCCTCTTCGATGCCGTCGCGGCGCTCCTCGGGGTGCGTGACCGGATCTCCTACGAGGGTCAGGCGGCCATCGAGCTGGAGCAGCTCGTCGACCTGGCCGAGCTTGGCGCCTACGGCGCCGCGGTCGTCGACGGCGAGGCCGTGTTCGAGATCCGCGGCGCCGACCTGGTGAGGGCGGCCGCCGAGGACCTCGCGGCGGGCGTGCCCCGGGAGACGATCGCCGCGCGCTTCCACAACGGCGTGGCGGAGGCGATCCAGCGCGGGTGCGAGGTTGTGCGCGCGCGGTCGGGGCTGGACACCGTCGCGCTCTCCGGCGGCGTCTTCCAGAACGTGGTGCTCCTGGAGCGGGCGGCCGACCGGCTGGACGCGCGCGGCTTCCGCGTGCTGCGCCACCGGCAGGTGCCGCCGAACGACGGCGGGATCAGCCTCGGTCAGGCCGTGATCGCGGGCCGGGCGGCAGCCTCGAGCTGAGCGTCACGCCACGCGGTCGGTCTTGGCGGGCTCGAATCGTCCGGTGCGCGCCAGCGCCAGCAGCACCCGCCAGGCGCCCCGGGTGGCCAGCAGCCAGTAGGTCTGGCAGCGGAACGTGCCCCAGAACTTCGCGGCCAGCGTGGTCCGGGCGACGCTCACCGGCCGCGGCAAGTACGGTGTCAGGCTCTCGATCAGGTCCTGGGTGACGATGCCGCCCACCCAGATGGTGAGGCCCAGCGAGATCGACGGGAACGCGACGCCGAGCACGAACATCACCGGGTAGTCGGCGAAGCGGTACGCGAGGTGCCAGCCGAGGAAGCCGACGACCGGGTAGACGAGGGCGGCGATCGGCCACTCGACCACCTTGTTGGCGACGTGACGGGCGAGCTGGGCCAGGTTGAACGCGGTCGGCGCCGACCGCCACGCGCCGACCAGGAAGCCGACGTCGTCGAGCACGCCCTTGTACCAGCGCGCGTTCTGGTGGACCATCTTGTCGGCCGTCTCCGGCAGATCCACCAGCTCCAGCATCGGCAGCGCCCCGATGAGCACACCGCGGGCGCCCAGCGCGTAGCCCAGCGTCGAGTCCTCCGTCGCCCCCGAGGTCGGGAAGCCGCCGAGCGCCTGCAGCGTGTCCAGCCGCACGAACTGGTTGTGGCCCAGGCAGATCTGCGCGCGGCGGAAGCCCAGCTCGAAGACGGGGCGCACCAGGCGCGCCAGCGCGGGCGCCCGCGCCGACAGCCGGCCGAACCACGCCACCCGCCGCGCCTCGTTGATCAGGCGGGCGATCGACACGCGGATGAAGATCGACGACTGCTGGATGGCGCACACGCGGCCGCGGTGGTCGAGATGGTCGAAGTTGGCCAGCGACAGCGTCACGCCCTGGTAGGCGAGCCGGCCGCGGCCGGCCAGGACGTCGGCGGCGATCCAGCGATAGACGTTGCGGTCGGGCACCGAGTCGGCGTCGCTGACGCCGACGTAGACGCCGGCCGGGTCGCACCCGTCGCCCAGCACGGCGCGCAGCGTCTGGGGGCGCAGGGCCCAGTTGAGCTGATGGGCCTTGCGGCCCTCGGCCGCGGGGGCTACCACCAGCGTCAGCATCTTCTGCTGCCAGGGCGGCAGCGCGTCGCGGAAGCGCCGGACCAGCTCGGCGGTGCTCGCCGCCATCCGCGGGTGGGGAATCCGGTCCTCCTCCTCGCGCGTGGCCACGATCACGTGCAGGCGGCCGTGCGGGTAGCGCGAGCCGAGCAGGGCGGCCAGCGTGGCGGCGATCGCCGGCTCGTAGTAGGCCGGCACCAGGTGCACGAACACCGGCGCCGCCGGGGCGTGCTCCAGCGCCGCCTCGTCGGGCAGCGCGTCGAGGGAGGCATGCGCCTCCTCGACGAAGCGGCAGGTGGTGAGCATGCCCTTCCAGTCCACCAGCAGCTTGAAGGCGGCGCGGCCGTTGAAGAAGAGCGTGACGAGGAACAGTGCGAACCAGAACGGCCCCGTGGACTCGAGCCACTCCACGCGGCTACTTCGGGGCGTCGCGGCGCCGGGCCGAGGGAAACTTCAGCACGGTCTCGCCGGGACGGACGTACCCCAGCTCCTCCCGGGCGAGCTGCTCGATGTAGGCGGGGTCGTTGCGCAGCCGCTCGACGGTGCGGGCCAGCTCGTCGGCGCGCGCGCGGAGCGTGGCGAGGTCGCGCTCCACCCCCTCCATCTCCTGGCGCAGGTGGGTGACGCGCACGACCTGGTTGCCGCCGTAGACGGCGAGGGCCAGCGTGAGCAGAGCCACGGCGGCGCCGCCGAGCAGGCGGGGGGTCACCGCGCCGAGCGGGAGTAGAGGCTGCGGCCCGGCCACGAGGCGGCGTGGCCCAGCTCTTCCTCGATGCGCAGCAGCTGGTTGTACTTGGCGGTGCGCTCGCTGCGGGCCACCGACCCCGTCTTGATCTGCCCGGCGTTGACCGCCACCGCCAGGTCGGCCACGAACGTGTCCTCCGTCTCGCCCGAGCGGTGCGAGATGACGGTGCCGTAGGCCGCCCGCTTGGCCAGCTCGATGGCCTGCATGGTCTCGGTCAGGGTGCCGACCTGGTTGACCTTGACCAGCACGGCGTTGGCGATCGACTTCTGGATCCCCTGCTGGATGACGGCCGGGTTGGTGACGAACAGGTCGTCGCCCACGAGCTGCACGCGGCCGCCCAGGCGCCGGGTCAGCAGGGCCCAGCCGTTCCAGTCGTCCTCCCCCAGCCCATCCTCGATCGACACGATCGGGTAGCGCTCCACCAGCGATTCGTACCGGGTCACCAGCTCCTCGCTGTCCAGCACGACGTTCTCGCGGCGCAGGCGGTAGCGCCCGCCGTCCTCGGCGAACTCGCTGGCCGCGATGTCCAGCGCCAGCGAGACGTCGTCGCCGGGCCGGTACCCCGCGGCCTCGATGGCGTCCATCAGCAGGTCGAGAGCGGCCGTGTTGGAGCCGAGCGCGGGCGCGAAGCCGCCCTCGTCGCCGACGCCGGTGCCGAGCTTCTTGCTCCGCAGCAGCTCCTTGAGCGCGTGGAACACCTCCACGCCCATCCGCAGCGCGTTCGAGTACGAGTCGGCGCCGGCCGGCACCAGCATGAATTCCTGGAAGTCGATGCCGTTGTCGGCGTGGGCGCCGCCGTTGATGACGTTCAGCATCGGCACCGGCAACAGCCGCGCGCCGACCCCGCCCAGATAGGCGTAGAGCGGCAGCCCGGCGTCGTCGGCCGCCGCGCGGGCGACG
>DASWJN010000089.1:0-30722 GCA_036397135.1 Candidatus Methylomirabilota bacterium | reverse complement strand
TGGGGGCTTGGGGGCCATCTCGGGGCCCCCATGTTCATTGATATGGTCGATCAGCCGGCGCAGGCGCGAGTAGGACGAGCGGTTGAACGGGATGATCAGCCGCGGCAGCTCGGAGAACTCGTTGGCCTCCTGCGGCACCGGGCCCGGCGCCTGATCGAGCGGGCCCTTCAGGATGTCCTCGAACTTCTGCTGGATCTCGGCGAGCTGGACGTCGGACAGCGTGCGCTTGAGGCGGAAGACGAGGTGGTCGCCGACAATGCGCGAGGAGTGGTACACGCGGTAGAAGCCGGTGATCTCCCGGACGGCCGCCTCGACGTCGTCGACGATCCGGTAGAAGGCGGTGTCGCCGCCATCGATGAGCTTGCGCTCCACCAGCGTGCCCTGCACGAAGCGGTCCCAGAGGCGCCAGTACGGCTTGGGGCCGGTCTCCACCAGCACGACCGGCACGATCTCCGACTTGCCGGTCTGCATGAGCGTCAGCAGCTCGAAGACCTCGTCCATCGTCCCGAACCCGCCGGGGAACAGCGCGACCGCGCTCGCCTCCTTGACCAGAAAGAGCTTGCGCGTGAAGAAGTACTTGAAGGTGATGAGCTTGGGGTCGGCGGCGATCCAGGGATTGGCCTCCTGCTCGAACGGCAGCCGGATGTTGAGGCCGAAGCTTTGCTCGCCGCCGGCGCCCTCCTGGGCCGCGCCCATGATGCCGGCGCCGGCGCCGGTCACCACCATCCAGCCCTCCTGCACCATGCGCTGCCCGAAGTCGCGCGCGGCCAGCGCGGCGCCTTCGCCCCCCGCCGTGCGGGCCGAACCGAACACGGTGACTTTCCGGACCGCCCGATAGGGCGCGAAGACCTTGTACGCGTAGCGCAGCTCCTTGAGCGCGGCGTTGGTGATCTTGAGATCGCCGGGGAGCGCGCCGTCCTCGTGCAGCTTCAGGACGGTGGTCAGCAGCTGCTGGACGTAGCCGCGCCGCTCGGGCGCCACGCCGGCGACGTCGATCAGCTGGGCGATCAACCGGTTGGCTTCGTCGTTCTGGAGCTGGTACCGCCGGGACTCAGGCACGATTCGAGTATACCGTCACCTTCCGCCGGTGACCGCCAACCACAGTCCGGCCACGATCAGCAGCCCCGGCCACTGGAACGCGCTCGGCGGCCGCCCAAGCAGAGGGCCCCGAGGAGGGCGCGGGCCGATCGGCGGCACGGTGATGAAGAGGCCACCCGCGCGGCGCCCAACCGCGCCCGCGCCATGTTCCGGGGCAGATACCCGGCGCGGTACTCACCAGCGCCAGTACAGCGCGCCGGCTCCGGCCCTCGCGGTGAGCGAGGGTTGGCAACGAGCAGGGCGGGCGGCGTAGGCCCGGCGCACGCCCTCGCAGGATGGGGGATCAGGCCAAGGTGTGCCGCACCATCTTGCTGTCGACCATGTAGATGACCATCTCGGCGATGTTGGTCGCGTGGTCGGCCACCCGCTCCAGGAAGCGGGAGATGAGGATCAGCCGGATCGCCCGCGGGATGGTGCGAGCGTCCTCCATCATGAAGGTCAGCAGCTCGCGGAAGATCTGCTCCTTGAGGGCGTCGACCGCCTCGTCCTCGGCGCAGACCCGGCGGGCCAGCTCGGTGTCGCGCGCGACGAAGGCGTCGAGACTCTCCTTCACCATGCGCTGGGCGAGCTCGGCCATCCTCGGCAGGTCGATGTAGGGCTTGAGCTGCGGCTCGCGGTTCAGCTCCAGCGCCCGCTGGGCGATGTTCACGGCCTGGTCGCCGATGCGCTCGAGGTCGGTCACGATCTTCATCGCGGTGGTGATGAAGCGCAGGTCGCCGGCCGCCGGCTGGTGAAGGGCGAGCAGCTCCACGCACTTCTCGTCGACCTCGACGTCGTAGGCGTTCACCTGCCGGTCACGGTCGATGACTTCCTGGGCGACGGCACCGTCGCGCCCGAGCAGGGCAGCCATGACCCGCCGGATCTGGTCCTCGACCAGCCCGCCCATGGCCAGCAGCGTCTGCTTGAGCGCCTCGAGCTCCTCGTGGAAATGCCGCTGCATGACGGCGCCTCCTGTTTTACATGGGGGCCTCGACATGGCCCCCAAACCCCCCGATGCTCGTCGCGCCCCGGCACCGCCGGGACGCTCCTCGATCACCCGCGCGGGCCTCGAGATGGCCCCATACCCGAGCCCCCCCCCATGCGAGCCTTCCGGCACTCCTCGCGCTGCGGCGCCTCCAGGACGCGCTCGATGCCCGGACGGACGGTCAACCGAAGCGGCCGGTGATGTAGTCCTCGGTCCGCTTGTCACGCGGGTTGGTGAACAGCTCGCGCGTGATCCCGAACTCGACCAGCTCGCCCAGCAGCATGAATCCCGTGTAGTCGGACACCCGGGCCGCCTGCTGCATGTTGTGGGTGACGATCACGATCGTATAGCTGTTCTTCAGCTCCAGCATCAGCTCCTCGATCTTGGCGGTCGCGATCGGGTCGAGGGCCGAGCACGGCTCGTCCATCAGCAGGACGTCGGGCTCCACCGCGATCGCCCGGGCGATGCACAGGCGCTGCTGCTGGCCGCCGGAGAGCCCCAGCGCGCTGTCGTGCAACCGGTCCTGCACCTCGTCCCAGAGCGCGGCTCCGCGCAGGCTCCGCTCCACGACACCGTCCAGGTCGGCCCGGCTGCCGACGCCGAGGATCCGGGGCCCGAAGGCCACGTTCTCGAAGATCGACTTCGGGAACGGATTGGACTTCTGGAAGACCATCCCCACCCGCTTGCGCAGCTCGGTCACGTCCTGGGACGGCTCGTAGATGTCGCTGCCGCCGATGCGGATCGTGCCGGTGATGCGCACGCCGTCCACGAGGTCGTTCATGCGGTTCAGGCACCGCAGCAACGTGGTCTTGCCACACCCGGACGGCCCGATGTAGGCGGTGACCCGGTGCTTGGGGACGGACATCGAGACGTCCTTGAGCGCCTGCTTCGTGCCGTACCAGAGGCACAGCCGCTCGATCTCGACCATCGGCGCCTCCAGAACGGGCTCCGGAGTTGCGCTCTGGTTGGCCGGGACCCGGAGCTGGATCGGACCCGTCATCGACAGCCTCCTAGATCGCCGCGCCCGCGTATTTGCGGCGCAGTCGGTTACGCAACCCGATGGCAAACAGATTCAACACCACGACGATGAGCAGAAGCAAGAGCGCGGTCGCGAAGACCCCCGGCCGGGCGGCGTCGACGTTCGGGGACTGAAACCCGACGTCGTAGATGTGAAAGCCCAGGTGCATGAACTTCCGGTCCAGGTGGACGAACGGCCAGAACCCGTCGATGGGCAGCGAGGGGGCCAGCTTCACCACCCCGGTGAGCATCAGCGGCGCCACCTCGCCGGCGGCCCGCGCCATGGCCAGGATCAATCCGGTCAGGATCGAGGGCATCACCGCCGGCAAGACCACCCGCAGCGTGGTCTCGAGCTTCGTCGCGCCGAGCGACAGCGACGCCTCCCGGAGCCCGCGGGGGATCGCGGCCAGCCCTTCCTCGGTCGCGACGATCACGACCGGCACCGTGAGCAGCGCCAGCGTCAACGACGCCCACAGGATGCCCCCCGTTCCGAAGGTCGGCGTGGGCAGGGCTTCCGGGAAGAACCAGCGATCGATCCAGTGCCCCACGAAATAGATGAAGAAGCCCACGCCGAAGACGCCGAAGACGATCGAGGGGACCCCGGCCAGGTTGTTGACCGCGATGCGGACCGCGCTGACGAACGATCCCTGGCGGGCGTACTCGCGGAGGTAGAAGGCGGCCAGCACGCCGAGCGGCGTGATCACGATGCTCATGATGAACACCATCATCACGGTCCCGAAGATGGCCGGAAGCACGCCGCCTTCCGTGTTGGCTTCCCGCGGATCGTCAGACACGAAGTCCCACACCTTGCCGGCATAGTGCCGGCTCTTGGCGGCGAGGCCCATCGTGTTCGGTCGATAGGCGTCGACCACCAGGGCCAGCGCGAGATCCTTCTCCTTCCCGTCATCCGCCGCCACCACCACGCTGGCGGTATGCCGGTCCCGGAGTTCGGCCGCGCGGGCCGCCAGCTCCTGGTACCGGGCCTGGAGCTCCCCGAGCCGCGTCCGCACCGCCTCGACTCCGGGGCCCGACACGATCCCCCTCAGTTCCAGCCGGCGCAGCTGGAGGCGGACCTGCTCCTGCTCGTGGTTGATGCGGCCGATCTCACCCTTCTCCAGGCGCCTGAGGTCCGCTCGCGCCCGCTGGGCCGCCGGCAGCCTCTGCTTGAGCTCCACCCAGCCCGCCTCGGGACCCGTGGCGATCGCCCGCCCACCTTCGCGAACCTCCTTGATCGTCCCGATGAAGGGACCCCACTCCGTCCGTTCGATGACGACGACCTCGGTCGGGTATTCACGATTCACGAGGCGTGCCTCGTCCACCCACTGAAAGTCGGCCCCATACACGTCACGGTTGGCGACCTTCAGCTTGATGCGGTACTCTCCCGGCCTGCCCGGCACCATCTCGCGCTGCACCACCTGCCCGGTCATGGTCCGGCCGTCGGCCAGATGGGCCCGGAGCACGGCACCCGGCCAGAAGTGGCCCAGCCCGCCCACCAGGATGAGGACGATCAGGCCGGCCACCATGAGCAGCGCCAGGGCGACCGCACCGCCGGTGAGCCAGATGAACGGGTCGCCGCTGCGCCAGAACTCGCGCGACCGGCTCATAGGTACCGGTACCGCCCGCGCAGTTTCAGTCTGACCACCTCGGCCACCGTGTTGAGGGCGAACGTGAGGCAGAAGAGCAGCAGGGCCGCCAGGAACAGCACGCGGAAGTGCGTCGAGCCGTCGGGGGCCTCGGGAAGCTCGACGGCGATGTTGGCCGAGAGCGCCCGGAACCCGTTGAAGATCGACCAGTCCATCACCGGGGTATTCCCCGTCGCCATCAGCACGATCATCGTCTCGCCCACCGCGCGGCCGAAGCCGATCATGACGGCCGAGAAGATGCCGGGGCTGGCCGTGGGCAGCACGATGCGGATCGCCGTCTGCCAGCGGGTGGCGCCGAGGGCGAGCGAGCCCGCCCGCAGGTGCTGGGGGACGTTGGCCAGCGAATCCTCGGCGATCGTGAAGATGATCGGGATGACGGCGAAGCCCATGGCGATGCCCACCACCAGCGAATTGCGCTGATCGAACGTCAGCCCGAGCGACTCCAGCAGCCAGCCGCGATAGTCGCCGCCCAGGAAGAACGCCTCGGCCACGCCGCCGAGCCAGAAGGACGCCCAGATCGCCACCACGACAACCGGGGTCACGAGAAAGACCTCGCCGCCGGGGCGAACACGGCCGCGCACGGTCGCCGGGAGGCTGCGCCAGGCCGCCGCCGCCCCCAGAATGCTCACCGTCATCACGACCGGCAGGACGAAGAGTCCGGGCACGACCCGCTCCAGCATCGGGGCCAGCCAGAGCCCCGCGATGAATCCGAGCACGACACTCGGCAGGGCGGCCATCACCTCGACCACCGGTTTCACGTAACCCTTGATCGTCGGGTGCATGAACTCGCTGACGTAGAGGGCGGCCAGCAGCGCGATCGGCACGGCAAGGAGGAGCGCGTAGAACGTGCCCTTGATCGTGCCGAAGATCAGCGGCGTCAGGCTGAACTTCGCCTCGAAGTCGTCCGTGCCGCCGTGCGACTGCCAGACGTATTCCGGCGCCCCGTATCCCTCGTACCAGACCTTGCCGAACAGGGTCCTCAGGTTGATCTCCGGGTGCGGGTTGTGCAGGCCCCACAGCGCCGTGCGGCCGTCCCCGCCGACCACCACGAGGCCGTCGGCCTTGGGCGCGATCGCCACCGAATGCAGATCGCCGCCGGGGCTCCGGATCGAGATCAGCGTCTGCCCGGACGTCGCGTAGTGGACCAGCACCTGCCCGGAGGCGTCCGCGGTGGCGAACCCCTTGTCCCGCCGCGAGGGCGTCACGGCGATCACCGCGCTCGCATGGGCGTCGTAGGTGTGCACCCGGGTCAGCCGGAGCCGGCCCTCACCCGGCAAGCCCACGACCTGCCAGCTCGACACACCGCCGGCGCGGTCCCCCACCACCAGCGTGCGGTCGCCGTTCAGCAGACCGAAATGCGTGATCGCCGCGCCGGGCTGGCTGGCCGCGTCGATGGTCTCGGCCAGCGTGATCTCCGGCGCCGCCCGCAGGTCGAACCGCAGGATCTGGCCGCGCGAGGTGCCGATGATGGCGTCGTCGCCGCGGCCGTCGATGGCGACGGCGGTCACCTCGCCCTCGGCCTCGGCCTCCAGCACGAACGGATGAAGGCTGACTTCCCGGGTGCCGCCGCCGATCAACCCTTTCTTCTCCACGGTGGTCTGGAGGACGAGCTCCCGCGGGCCCACCTGCGCGACGATGACCGTCCCCGAGTCTGGCGTCGCCATGCCGAGGCGCCGCACCGCCCGCCTCCGCTCGGCGTCGACCATGGTCGGTTCGCCGACCTGCACGCGCGGCGTGATCGTCCGGCCGCTCTCGGGGTAGGCGACCTCGAAGGTGAGATCGAGAGGAACCACCCGCCCGTCCGAGGTCCCGATCGCGTAGCGGATCCCGTCCTGGACCGTCACCACCGAGGCGGCCGTGACGGCCGCGCCCCCCAGGCCGGGGATGTCGACGCCGGGAATCCCCGGCCCCCCCTTGAGATTCACGAACTCGAGCCGGCGGTCGGCGGCGACGTAGTACGCGACTTCCTGGTATTCGTCCACACCGACCTGCCCGACCGGCGCCGCCACGGTTGCCGCCGCCCGGGGGGCGGCGTAGGTCCCGACGAGTTCTGCTCGCGGCGGCAAGAACAGCGGATAGGCCTCCCCTCCGATGACGAGGAAGATCGCGAGAATGGAGGCGATGATCACGACGCCGCCCAGAACGACGAGCCGGGCCGCCCACCGATCGAGGACGAGCCGGCGGGCGAGCCGGCGGCGTACCTGCCCGAGCGGGCGGGCCGGAGCACCCGGCCCGCCCGCTCTCAGAACGTCGGGACTGACCGCCACCCTTACTGAACCTTGGCCACTTCCTGTCGGGCGACCGTGGCGGGGATCGGGAAGTACCCGTCCTTGATCACGACCTCCTGGCCCTCTTTCGTCTGGATCATGCGGATGAACTCGCGCGTGATCGGATCGAGCGCCTTGCCGGGCGCCCGATTGACGTAGACGTAGAGGAACCGGGAGAGCGGGAAGTTGCCGGCGTACGCCTCCTCGGGAGAGGCGGCGTAGCACTTGGCGCCTTCCTTGGCGGCCAGCGGCACGGCCCGGACGCCGGCGGTCGCGTACCCGATCCCGCTGTACCCGATGCCGAAGCGGTCCACCGTCACGCCCTGGACCACCGAGGCCGAGCCCGGCTGCTCCTTGACCTCGTCCTTGTAGTCGCCGTTCTTCAGCGCGTGCTCCTGGAAGAAGCCGTACGTGCCCGAGGCCGAGTTGCGGCCGTAGATGCTCACGGGCCGGGTGGCCCACTCACCCGTGAGGCCCAGCTGGCCCCACGTCGTGATGTTCTCCTTGTGGCCGTAACGGCGCGACTTGGAGAACACCGCGTCGACCTGGGGCATCGTCATGCACTTGATCGGGTTGTCCTTGTTCACGTAGACGGCCAGCGCGTCGACAGCCACCTTGACCTCGGTCGGCTTGTACCCGAACTTCTTCTCGAAGGCGTCGATCTCGCTGCCCTTCATCGGCCGCGACATCGGCCCCAGCTGGGCCGTGCCCGAGATGAGCGCGGGAGGCGCGGTGGAGGAGCCCTTGCCCTCGATCTGGATCCGGACGTTCGGGTAGAACTTGTTGAACTGCTCGGCCCACAGCGTCATGAGATTGTTCAGGGTGTCCGAGCCGATGCTCGACACGTTTCCGCTGACCCCCGAGGTCGCCTTGTAGGGGAGCAGGGCCGGATCGAGCTTCGGCGGGCCGGCCGCGTGGACGGCCACGGACGTCAGGGCGATCACGCCGATCACCAGTAGCCCACGTACCTTCATCGTCTGTCTCCTTGCCTGGTCAGAGTGTGCTGCATCGATGTTTCGCCCACGTCAACGTCGTGTTACGGCACGGTTACGACCGCCCGGGGTCCCGGTAGCGGTAGCCGACTCCCCGCACCGTCTCGATCCCCGGGGCCGGCAGCTTCGCCCCCGTGAACTTCGCCCGCAGGCGGGCCACGTGCACGTCCACCGTGCGGGGCTCGACGAAGCCGTCACGCCCCCAGACGGCATCCAGCAGGTCCTCGCGACCGAACACGCGTCCCGGGGAGCCGGCCAGGATGGCCAGCAGCTCGAACTCCTTGGGTGTGAGCTCGACCGCGCGCCCCTTCAGCCGGACCTCGAAGCGGTGCCGGTCGATCTCCAGCTCGCCGACCTTCACGAGGGGCTTGGGCTCCGCGCCGTTGGCGCGGCCCCGGCGGGCCACCGCCCGCACCCGGGCCAGCAGCTCGCGCGGGGAGAACGGCTTGGTGACGTAGTCGTCGGCGCCCATCTCGAAGCCGAGGACCTTGTCGCCTTCCTCGGTGCGGCCGGTCACCATGATCACGGGGATGCCGCGCGTCTCGGGGTCCTGCTTGAGCCGGCGGCACACCTCCCAGCCGTTGAGGTGGGGCACCATGATGTCGAGCAGCACGAGGTCGGGGCGCATCTCGCGCGCTTGCTTGACCGCGTCGGTGCCGCTGGCGGTCACCAGCACGTCGTAGCCCTCTTTGCCGAGGTTGTAGCGGATCAGCTCGGCGACGTCCCGCTCGTCCTCGACCACGAGCACGCGGGCGGCAGCACGGGCGGACGCTGCGGCTGTCATCGCTCGCGAGTGTCCGCCCGGGGAGTTACGGGACGATGACGCCGCAGTAAATCTTCGGCGACTGATTACATGGGGGCCCCGAGATGGCCCCCAAACCCCCAGATGCTCGGCGCGCCCCGGCCAAGCCGGGACGCGCCTCGATCCCCCGCGCGGCCCCGAGCCCCAGACGCTCGGCGCCCCGGCCAAGCCGGGACGCGCTGCACGCTCATCCCGGATGCGCGACTGGTTTCCTGGCCCGGATGAACGCGCTCATGAACTTGCCGTCGATTTCGGACGCGATGGCCTCGCTGTCGAGCCCGGCGGCAGCCAGGAACTCACGCGCCTCCTCGGCCCGGTAGACCCGCGTGGGCTCGAGCTCGACGTCCTGGAATCCGGCCTTGGCCAGCTTGTCGCGGTACTCGTCGTCGCGCAGGGCGCCGGCGACGCAGCCGATCCACAGCTCGACGCTGCGGCGGATCGCGTCCGGCACCTCGCCGTGGACGACCACGTCGGAGACGGCCAGCCGCCCACCCGGCTTCAGCACCCGAAAGGCCTCGGCCAGCACCCGGTCCTTGTCGGCGGACAGGTTGATCACGCAGTTCGAGACGATGACGTCGACGGCGCCATCGGGCAGCGGGATCTCCTCGATCTCGCCCTTGAGGAACTCGACGTTCTCGACGCCCGCCTTGCGCTGGTTCTCCCGGGCGAGGGCCAGCATCTCGTCGGTCATGTCCAGCCCGTAGGCCTTGCCGGTCGGCCCCACCCGCCGGGCCGACAGCAGCACGTCGATGCCGCCGCCGGAGCCAAGGTCCAGGACGACCTCGCCGGGCGCGAGCTGCGCAAGGGCCGTCGGGTTGCCGCAGCCGAGGGAGGCGGCGACCGCCTCCGCCGGCAGCTCGGCCGTCTCCCCGCAGCCGTAGAGGTTCGACGTGATGGGGTCGGCCTCGCCCCGGGAGGCCGCCGTGCCGCAGCAGGACGTTCCCTGCGCGCTCGTGACCCGCAGAGCGGCCTTGCCGTACTTGTCCTTGACGATCGTTTTGATGTCTTCGGTCATGGCTCGCCTCCCGGCTCATAACATATCAATGCCTCTTGATTAATCAAGCCGGGCCTCGACGGTGGGAACTTCCAGGCGCCAGCGGCGGCGCCCGCGCGCCCGGGAGCGCGATCCGGAGAAGGTGCTCAGCCGGCGAGCAGTGTTCCGACGACGCCGACGAGCGCGCGGAAATCGACGCGGCCGGTGACCTCGAGGACGGGCACCGCGGCAACGAGCGCCCGATATCCGGTCATCTCGGCGGCGGTCGGGGGGCCGCCGGGCACACGGTCGAGATCGAAGGCGCCGAGGTCCTTGCGGAAGATCTCCAGCCGATCGAGCGCGCCCGCAGGCGTGAGGCGGTCCACCTGGAGGCCATGACCGTCCCGCCGCCACCGCAAGAGCACCAGCGCACGCGTCTCCGCGCTCAGCTCGACCGTGCCCGGCCCGTAGATCTGCTCGAGATCGACGTCGCGCTTGGCCTCGAGCGCCCAGAGGGCGGCGGGATCCATCGTCTCCAGCGTCGCGCGCTCGTCCGGCTCGAGCAGCGCCGATAGCCGGGCGTGCCCGAGCAGCGTTCCCGGATTGACACGGCGGTTGCTTGGGGTACCCGAGCGCTTCCACGTGTCCGTCGCGTGCGCGCGCGAGCACGCGATCGTTGGATACGAACCGGAAGCGGCGTCAACGAGGTGCAGGGCCGCGCTCGACTTGCCGGCGCCGGGCGGCCCCGCCAGCGCCGCCGCGCGCCCGGCGCGGGCGCGAAGACCTGCCCGGGCCAGATCCCCATGACGACGCCGGTCGCGCGCTTGAGCACGAGCCGGCCGCCCGCCAGCTCCTGCACCGCCTCCTTGACGCGCTTGCCATCGGTCCGAACCAGGTCCGTGAAGCGGCCGCGTGCCTCGAGTCGTCCCTGGATCAATCGCACGCGGGCGGCGGGCGCGGACGCGCCGGTCACCCACGGCGCGTAATAACGGCGGAGTGCCGCGCAGACGTCGACATCATTGGTCACGATCTCCACGGGCACGCCGGCGATCGAGAGCCCGAGCGCGTGGGAGGTGACGACGTCGCCGACGAGCGTCTCCAGGGTGCTCACTGCCGGGCGATCCGCCGAAGCACCGCCCCGGCCACCAGCGGCGCCGCGTCGATCCCGCAGCCGTCCAGCAGGCCGCGAAAGCCTCCGAAGGCGCTCACTTCGAGGACCTGATGGCCCTCCTCCGACTCGATCAGGTCGACGCCCGTGAACAGCAAGCCGAAGTGCGCGGCGGCGCGGAGCGCCAGGGCAACGACCTCGGCCGGCACGTCGGCCCGCTCGTAGCGTCCTCCGGCCAGGATCGTCGTCATCCACTGATCACGGTCGGCCACGCGCCAGTAGGCCCCCAGGCACTCGCCCTCCAGCACCGCGACCCCGAGGTCGCGGCCGGGGTGCTTGACGAACCGCTGCAGGTAGAACGGCCCCGGCGTCTCGCGCGCGTGGCGGGCCAGCAGCTTCGGCAGATCGAGCGAGGAGTCGAGGCGCCGCATGCCGCGTCCCTTCGAGGTGAACAGCGGCTTGAGGACCGCGCTGGGGAACCGCTCCACCGCCGCCGAAGCCCCGGCGACGTCCTCGGTGATCACGGTCTCCGGCACCGGGAGGCCGGCCCGGACGAGCTCGACCGTCATCCGGGCCCGGTCGACCGCCGCCTCGATCGCGGCGGGCGCGCTCCACACCGGCACGCCGCCCGCCTCCAGGTGCCGCAAGACGTGCAGCCGCTCGCGCACCGCCCAGCCGCCCGCCGCGTCACCGATCTTCTTCACGACCGCGGCGTCGACCGCCAGCGGCCGGCCCGCGTGGTAGACCGCCGCTTCCGGCAGGCGAACACCGCAGGCGGCGAGATCGACCACGCGGGTCACCAGGCGGCCCGACGTGATGAGCGAGCGCGCCATCGACAGCCTCAGACGCGCCTCGAAGTGCTCGTCGCCGACGAGACGGGCGAACTCCGCGGCAAAACCCCCCGATGACCCGGTTGAGGCGGGTCAGCTCGGCACGGAGCCCCGCATCCTGGATCGGGTGGCGGAGGTTCGACACGAGCAGGACGCCGATGTCCTGCGCGTAGTCGCCCGGCCCGCTCCGGTGCACGTCGATGAAGTGCACGCGATCGGTCGCGGCGTCGATGACGATGTTGTTCGTGTTGAAGTCGCCGTGGAGCCGGACCGACACCGGCGGCGCGAGCAGCGGCTCCAGCCCGGCCGCCGCCATCAGCAGCTCCTCGAGCGACCGGTGGCTGATGCCGAACACCGTGGTGTGGCCGCCCCGCAAACCGGCCAGGCGCGGATGCATCGCGTAGAGGTCCGGCAACCGGTCGCGGGTCTGCTGGACGCAGGTCACCGCCGGCGTCGCCTTGACCATGGTGGCCAGCCACACCTCGCGCACAGCCTCCAGCACCCGCCACGTGGCGCGCAGCTTCTCGTCCCAGCTCGCCGTCAGGTAGATGTCCCGGAGCAGCGTGCCGTCGAGGAACCGGCCCAGGAACGACTCGCGGCCGTCGGCCTCGACCCGCCCCTCGACACCGGGCACCAGGCCGGGGATGATGCGGTTCCACTCCTCCATCTGCCGGATCTCCGCCTCGATCTTGCCGCGGTCGCCCTCCTTCCAGATGAGGCGCCGGCCGGCGCCGACGTCGATCCGTCCGACCCGGGCGCCGCTGATGCCGCCCCAGATCTGGCGCACGTCGACGGTGGCCTTCCCACCGGGCGCCGGCGCCACGGTTCCCACCAGCTGTTCGAGGTGCAGGTACTGGTGGAGCTTGAGTCGCTGGCCGGTGAGGATGAAGAGGGTCGTCTCGCCGATGTTGAGGATGGAGTCGCCGATCCGCTCCAGGAACTTGGCCACGAACAGGTTGGTGATGAGAAAAGCCGGGTCCTGGTCGGGCTGCCGGAGGCGCCGGAACGTGTCGGCCAGCGCCTCGCGGTATTGCTGGTCCAGCTCCGTCTCGCAGCGGCAGGCGTTCTTGGCCTTCTCGACGCTGGCCCGACGGAAGGCCGTGATGACCTCGTCGAGGGCGTCCAGCGCGGCCCGGGCCGGGCCGGCGAGGTCGAAGGGCATCGGCCGCGCCGGCAGCCGCGAGAGGTGCACCGCCTGCTCGGCGACGTTCACCGCGTCGTCGCCGAGCTTTTCCAGGTTGAGCGCGACGCGGAACACGCCGCGCAGGCGCCGGGAGCGGGGGCTGCCGGCGGGCTCGCCGACGATGCGCTCGAAGCACTTCTCCTCGATGAAGCCCAGGAGATTGTCGACCTGGTCGTCCTTTTCGGTGACCTTCCGGGCGAGGGCGACCTCCTGGCGGAAGAATGCCGTCATGGCGGACGTCAGCTGCGACTGGACCAGCCGCGCCATCATGACGAGGTCGGCGCCCAGGTCTTCGAGCAGAATGGCAATCATGGACCTCGCGGTGAGACCGGATCGCCTGCGTGGAGCCCGGGGGCGCTAGCGGCCGGGACGGGGACCGGCGGCGACACGCAACTCGCTCGTCCGCGCGCCGTCGGACCGCTTCCAGCCGATCTCGATCGCGATCTTCCCCTTCGCCTCTTTCTGGCGCACCTTGATCTCGAGCTTGACGTTCGCCACCGGACTGAGCCGGAGCGCCCGTTCACCCGACTCCAGGCTCACCTTGCCGCGCTTGAGTCCCACCGGCACCCTCGTCCTGACCCGCGACAACCGCACCGTCGTGGACGCGGAGGGCCGGCCGACGCTCATGCCCAACGTCGCCGGCCGCCTGGCCGAGACGCGGCCGCGCTTCGAGACGTGCTTCATCGTCTCCAATCAGGCCCGCGTTTCGCGCGGCGAGATCAGCGAGGCCGAGGTCGTGCGCCGCTTCGCCTGGGCCAACGAGCGCCTGGGCCGGCCGTTCGCCGACTGGCGCCTCTGCCCTCACGGCGACGAGCATGGCTGCGCCTGCCGCAAGCCACAGCCGGGAATGTTCCTGGAACTCGCCCGGGTGTGGGACGGCGACCTCGCCGCCTCCACGCACGTCGGCGACTCCGTCAAGGACCGCGACGCGGCTCACGCCGCCGGTGTCGGGACCTTCGTCTGGGCACACGACTTTTTCGGCTGGTGATCGCGCGCCCCGTCGGCGGGCGCCGTGGTCAAGAGGTGGACTCCGACAGATCATCGCCGCCCCCTGCGATGGGCTGCAGGAGCTGGATCAGGTTGTCCTCGGGATCCTTCAGCGTCGCGATGCGGAGCTGGCCGTAGGCCGTGGGCTGCTCGACGAACTCGACGCCCGCCGCCGTCAGCCGCTTCCAGTCGGCGTCGAGGTCGTCGCTGGCGAGGCCGACCATGTGCCGGGCGGGGTCGGCGTTGCGGCCGCGCACCTCGCTGTGGGTGCCCAGCGCCAGCGTCGGCGCGGCGGGGTCGCCGAGCACGACGAAGCCCGGGACCTGGATCGCCACCGGCAGGCCGAGCAGGTCACGATAGAAGGGCAGCAGATTGTCGAGATCCTCGCTCCAGGTCGTCGCTCCGCGCAGACCCGTGATCATCGTGGCTCCTTTCCGTGGCCGACCGTCTTCCGGATGCTGCCGAAGTGCTCGTCGATGTGGTTGAGCAGGCCCCGGATGATCAACTGCTCGGCGCTCATCGGCGGCGCACCCGGCACGAGCGTCCCCCTGTGGGCCAGTTCCTCGTCGCCGAGCGCGCGGATCGTCGCCGCGGCCACGGCGGCTCCCTTCCTGTGCAGCGCGACCGTCTCGTCCCTCGTGCAGTCGGCGTGATCCCTCGCGTGCCGGGCGTTCATCGCTCCGAACGCCTTCTGGTAGAACTCGAGCGCCCTGGCGGCGTTCTTGATGGCCAGGTACGGTGTGACCGTGCGGTGGCCTTCCGGGACGGGCTTCACGTGCTTCGGCATGAGTCCTCCTCCTTCTTCAGACCGCCGTCTCTCTAGAACGTCCGGAGTTCCAGATTTCTCACGCGCACCGGCGCGTCGCCCCGACGAGCCCGAATCCGCGCCTCTCAGCGGGTGGGATGCCGGGAGCCCGGCGACGGATTCCAGGATCCGGGGCGTCGCGGCCGCCTGGCGCTCAGGCCGCCTCCCCGGCACCGAAGTGCTCGGACAGCCGCCTGCGCACGAACAGCCTTGCGCGGTGCACGCGCGACTTCACCGCCTGCACGTCGACGCCGAGGATCTGGGCGACGTCGGATTTCGGCGTGCCCTCGACGTCGTGCAGGATCAGCGCAGTCTCGTCACACCCGCTGCCCGCGCCGCCCCGGGCCGGGCCCCGCGGCGGCGCACCCCGGTGACCAGCGCGTTGACGCCCAGTGCCGTGACTCCGAGGAAGTGCTTGGAGATCCAGCCTCATGGCCCGTGCGCTGTCGTCCCCACAGTAGAGTCGAACGGGTGGGGTCGAGTTCGACATCCGGGCGGCGACGGCGTCGCCGGCCCGTCCGGTGCCGGGGCTGCGCGGCATCCTGCCCGGGTGGCGGATGGTCACCGCGACCGGGCGTCTCTATCCTGATGGCGACGTCGACGGCGGTGTCGCCGGCGGAAAGAGGAAACCCATGATCACAGCGATGGAACTCTCGGAGGCCCTGGCCGGCGCCGTGGAGCGCGCGGCCCGATCGGTGTTCGCGGTCCACGGTCGTCCCCGTCTGCCTTCGACCGGAGTGCAGTGGCACGCGGGGCTCATCGTCACGGCCAGTCACACCCTCGAGCCTGACCGGGAGGTGACGCTGTCCGCCCCGGACGGTCGCACGCTTCCCGCACGGGTCGCCGGCCGGGATCCCGGCCTCGACGTCGCGGTGCTGAGAGCCGAGGTCGATGCCGTGCCCCTCGCGGAGGTCGCCGCCGACGAGGCGGTTCGCGTGGGTCACCTGGTGATCGCGCTCGGCGCCGGCCCTCGGGCGAGCGCCGGCATCGTCAGCGCACTCGACGCGACGGGCGGCCGCCGGGCGACGACGGACCTCCTGGCGATCGATCTCGAGCTCTATCCCGGCTTCTCGGGAGGGCCACTGGTTGACGTCCTCGGCCGCGTCGTCGGCGTCACCACGTCCGGCGCGTCCCGGCACTTTCGCTGCGCCGTCCGGGCCGCCGCCGTCACCCGCCTGGTGGAGCACGTCGTCCGCCACGGTCGGATCCCGCGCGCCTACCTCGGTGTCGGCACGCAGACCGTCGAGCTGGCCGAGGCCGCCCGCGACCGACTCCACCTCGGGCAGCGGACGGCCGTCATCGTCGTCAACGTGAAAGTGGACAGCCCGGCGGCGGCGGCCGGCATCATCATCGGCGACGTGATCCTCTCCATCGGCGGACATGCGATCGCCGACCCCGAGGCCCTCCTGACCGTGCTGCACCCCGACCGCGTCGGGCAGGGCGTGACGGTCAGTATCCTGCGCGGCGGTGAGCCGCGCGACGTGCAGGTCATCGTCGGTGAGCGCCCTCACCGCGCCTGAGACCCTGCCCCCGCACCTGGCCCGGATCGCCGACGGGCTGCGGCAGGTCACGGTCGAGGTCGACAGCGGGACCGGCGGCGGCGCCGGAATCCTGTGGGCGCCCGACCTCGTCGTCACCAACGCTCACGTGCTCGGCGCCGCGGGCCTGCGCCTCCGGCTCGCCGACGACCGCCACCTCGACGCCCGCGTCGTCGCCGCGGACCCGCGCGCGGACCTCGCGCTGATCCGCATGCCGCGCGCAGGCGTACTCACCGCCGCCGCGGGTGACTCCGACGCGGTCCGCGTCGGTTCCGTCGTCGTCGCCCTCGGTCACCCCCGGGGACTGCGGCGGACCCTGACGGCCGGCGTCGTGCACGCCCTCGCGACGACGCCGGGCGGCCGTCGCTGGATCCAGGCTGACCTGCGGCTGGCGCCCGGCAACTCGGGCGGGCCGCTGGCCGACCCGGCGGGGCGGATCGTGGGGATCAACACGCTGGTCGCCGGCCGCCTGGCGTTCGCGATCCCGATCAACGACGTGCGGCGCTTCGTCGCCGCCGCACTGGCCGCCCTCCGGTGACTCACGAGCCGCCGGCCGGCACCGCCATCGTCGTCGGCGGTGACGGAACGCGGGCGGCGCTCGTGGAGGCGGCGCTCAGGCGCCTCCCCGGGTGGCGGGTCTGCGTCTGCCCGCCGCCGAGGTTGCGCGACGTCCTCGCCGAGCACCCGGGAGCGATCGTCGTGATCGTCCTCGCCGGCTCCGCAACCCGCCGCATGCTTCGCGACGTCCGCCGCTGGCGCCACCCGCCCCCCATCATCGGCCTCTCGGGTGAGGTCAGCGAGCTCTGGACTCCGGCGTCCCGCGCGGCCGGCCTGCGGGCCGCCCTGCCGCTCGAGGCGACGGCGGAGGAGCTCACGGCCGCGGTTCGTGGGGTCCAGGCCGGGCTCTTCGTTGCGCACCCCGAGGCATTGACGCGCCCGCGAGCCGCCCGCGCCGAGGCGGCCGCGGGGGCGCCGCTGACGTCGCGGGAGAGCGAGATCCTCGAGCTGATGGCCGACGGGGCGACCAATCGGCTCATCGCGTCGCGTCTGGGCATCTCACGGCACACGGTGAAGTTCCACGTCGCCTCGATCCTGGGCAAGCTCGGCGCGGTCAGCCGCACGGAAGCGGTGGCGCACGCGCTCCGCGCCGGCCTGCTGGCCGTGTGAGGACGCGACGCCGTCGGCCAGCAGCCGGCGAGGTCGGCCGGCGGGCGGGGCAGTCCCCTCACGCCTCCCCGGCCGACATCGGCAGGGACATCTGAGCGGCGGCCGTCCCGCTGCCGGCCGGCAGCGTCACCCGCACGGTCGTTCCCCGCCCCTCCTCGCTCTCGATGGTCATCTCGCCGCCGTGGGCGAGCACCAGGTGCCGGACGATGGCCAGGCCCAGCCCGGTGCCACCGAGCTCGCGCGAGCGCGCCTTGTCGACCCGGTAGAAGCGCTCGGTGATGCGCGGCAGGTCCGCGCGCGGGATGCCGACGCCGGTGTCGTTCACGCTCGTCTCGACCCGGCCGTCGGCGGTCGCGCGCGCCCGCACCGTCACCGCGCCGCCGGCCGGCGTGTACTTCACGGCGTTGTCGACCAGGTTGATGAGGATCTGGGCGAGGCGATCGTGATCGGCCTGCACGCTCAGCGCCGGATTCACGTCGGCGTGCAGGGCGACGTCGCCGTCGCGGGCCTTGGCGGCGACGATCTCCAGCACCGAGTCGACCACCGCACCCAGCGGCGTCGCCGCCAGCCGCAGCGAGACCTTGCCCAGCTCGATGTTGGACAGGTCGGTCAGGTCGTTCAGCAGCCGGCCGAGCCGCTCGGTGTGGCGGAACGCGATCTCGACGAACCGCCGCGCATGCTCGCGTTCCTCCAGCGCCCCGCCCAGCAGGGTCTCGAGATAGCCCTGGATCGCGGTCAGCGGCGTGCGCAGCTCGTGCGAGACGTTGGCGATGAACTCGGTGCGGACCTGCTCCAGCCGCCGGAGCTCGGTCACGTCGTCCACCACGAGCACGAGGCCCGGCTCCTCGCCGACCAGCCGCAACGGGACCGCGGTCACCCGCAGCGTGCGGTCGACCGGGTGGATGAGGCGCAGCTCCCGGCGGAAGACGTCCCCGGCGGTTCGGCCGGACCGGAAGATCTCGTGCAGGTCGGCGTTGCGGATCACCTCCAGGAACGGCTTGCCCTCCCCGCGGCCCCGGCCGACGCCGAACATGGCGCGGGCCCGCTCGTTCATGAGCAGGATGCCCTCCTGGCCGTCGACGGCGATGACGCCCTCGACCATGCCGTCGAGGATCGCGGTGGCCTTGGCGCGCTCGGCCTCGATGTTGGCGATCTGCTCGCGCAGCCGCAGCACCATGACGTTGAGCGCCCGGCCGAGCGCGCCCAGCTCGTCGGTCGAGCGCACCGGCGCCCGGACCGCGAACTGGCCCTCGCTCATCTGGCGGGCGATGGCCTGCATCTCGATCACCGGTCGCGTCACCCGCCCGGCCACGAAGACGCCGATGCCGAAGGCGACCGCCAGCGCCACCAGGCCGCCGGCCAGCAGCACGCGGTGGAAGTCGCCGTAGGACGACGTGACCGCCGACAGCGGCAGCGCCAGCCGTAGCACGCCGACCACCCCGCCACCGTCCGTGACGGGCAGCGCCACGTAGACGAGCGGCAGCGTCACGGGCCCGCTCGCGCGCTGGTCGCGACCCACGCGCCCCGCCAGCGCCGCGCGGACCTCGGGACGGTCGCGTGAATCGTCCAGGCGGCCGAGGTCGGTCGGCGCGGCGTCGGAATCGGCCAGCACGCGCCCGTCGGAGGCGATCAGCGTCACGCGCGACTCGGTGGGCCGGGCCGCCCGGCGGGCGAACCCGCTCAGTTCCTCCGGGCCATCGTTCCGCGCCAAGCGGGCGCGCGCCTCGTCGTGCAGCAGGCGCCCGGCGATGGTCAGGCGAGCCTCCAGCGACTCGACGGCGAAGCGGTCGAGCGCCGCCCCGAAGTACAGCCCGGCCACCAGCGTGCTCGCCGCCACGAAGCCCACCAGCGTCAGCGTGAGCTTGACGGCGATCCGGCTCCGGACGAAGCGGACCAGGCGCTGCATCAGGGGCCATCATAGCCCCTGGAACCTCGGACCGCTCAGGGTCCCGAGCGCTCGTCGGCGGGCCGGCGGATGCCGGCCGGGACCGACTCGTACGTGCCCGTCGATGGGGTGAAGATCGTCAGCGGCGGGACATGCACCTCATTGGTGTCGGGCAGGCGGCGCTCCCAGTGGCCCGGCACCACCGCGCCGCTCGGCTCACCGGCCACCGGCACCACGCGGGTGGGCACCCAGACCATGGTGTCCCGCACCACGGGCCGCGGGGCCACCGACGGCAGCGGACGCATCGACATGGAGTTCATCTGGCTCACCGCCTGGGAGGCGGTGGTGGGCCCGAGCGGCACCAGCATGGCGCCGCTCAACAGGCAGCCGGCCGTTCCCCGGCCCAGGCCGCGAACGAGCGCGCGAAAATCTCGCTCCATCACGATTCAGTGTACATCGCCGGGAGCGCGCTCCTCGGTCTCGAACCGGTACCCCACACCCTTGATCGTCGCGATCCGCCGTTCCTCCGGGCCCAGCTTGGCGCGCAGCCGGCGGATGTGGACGTCCACCGTGCGGGACTCGATCTCGTCGGCGTGGACGTACCCCCACACGCGGTTCAGCAGGTGCTCGCGCGAGAGCACACGGCCGGCCGCCTCCAGGAGCGCGTGGAGCAGGTCGAACTCCTTGGGCGTGAGCTCGACGGGCTGGCCGGCGACGGTGACCACGTGCCGGGCCGTGTCGAGACTGACGCTGCCGGCGCTGAGCGGACGGCCGGCCTCTCCCGGCCGCGCGCGGCGCAGCACCGCCCGCACGCGCGCCACCAGTTCCTTCGGGGAGAACGGCTTGACGACGTAGTCGTCGGCGCCCATCTCGAGGCCCACCACGCGGTCCACCTCGTCGGCCTTGGCGGTGAGCATGATGATCGGCACCCCGGCCGTCGCCGGCTCGGCGCGCAGCCGGCGACACACCTCGAGCCCGTCCATCCCCGGCAGCATGAGGTCGAGGACGACGAGGTCGGGGGGCACCGCCTTGACCCGGCTCAGGGCATCGGCGCCGCTGCCCACGGCGCGGCAGCGGAAGCCGTCGCGGGTGAGGTGGTGGACGATCAGCGCCCGGATGTCGGGCTCGTCCTCGACGACGAGAACCTCGGCCGCCATAGCCGCAGTTAGACCACGACCTGGAGGTGAACGCTAGCGCAGCCCGGCGATGGCCTTCGCCACGACCCAGGCGATCAGGCCGCACACCGGAAAGGTCATCTCCCCCGAGTGTAACAACCCGGCGCCGGCTCGCCACGCCGGCTCTAGAGCTTGCGGAGCGCGAGCGGCCGAAGCCCCAGCAGCCGGCGCCGGGCCAGCCCCCACACCGCATCGAGCGCGCCGGCGAGCGCGGGCGCACCGGCGGCCAGGCACCGCACCAGCGCGCCGCGGCGCGGCAGCCGCGCCGCCGCCGCGGTGGCGCCCTCCGTGGCCGCCAGGACTCCCGGCACGCCGGCGACGAAGTCGTCGAGGCCGGTGTCGGCGAGCACGACGACGGTCGCGAAGTACGGCCGTCCTTCGGCGAAGCCCAGCCCCCTCCACCCCTCGCCGCCCCGCAGGACGAAGCGGTCGTGGAGCACGAGTCCGCGGTCGTCACGGACGGTCAGCGTGCTGTCGAGCAGCGCGAACCGCCAGGCCTCGCCGCGCGCCACCCGCCCCGCCGCGAAGGCGTCGATCGCGACCAGGATGGCGCCGTCGCCGGCCTCGATCTCCAGCGTCTGCCGCAGGGCCGCGCCCGCCGAGGGAATCGTGTGGTCGGGCACCCACTCGGCCACCGCGCCGGGGCCGAGCGTCAGCCGGACGCGCTGCTCGGCCGGCTCGGCGGCGGCCCGGTAGATCCGCGTGGCCGACGGCGTGGTGAGACAGGCGTGCGCGCCGGGACCGATATCGACATCGATGGCGAGCCGATCGCCCCCCAGGACGCCGCCGGTCGGGTTCAGGAGCGCGACGACGGCCGCCGCGTCGTCGAGCGCGACGGGAGCCAGCACTTGCAGGGGCAGCGTCGAGCGGCAACGGGCCAGGACGGTCGCCGCGCCCCGGCGCTCGAAGCCGAGCCGCAGCGCCCCGTCGCGGCCGACCCGCGCGGGCGCGATCACGCCGGGGTCAGCAGCAGCGCGTGGCGGAGCCACCCGACGACCGCGTCCACGCCCTCGCCCGTCTTCAGATTCGTGAACACGAACGGCCGGCCGGCCCGCACGCGGCGGGCGTCGCGGTCCATGACGGCCAGGTCGGCGCCCACGTGGGGCGCCAGGTCGATCTTGTTGATGACGAGCAGGTCCGAGCGCGTGATGCCCGGACCGCCCTTGCGCGGGATCTTCTCGCCCCCGGCCACGTCGATCACGTAGATGGTGGCGTCGACCAGCTCGGGGCTGAACGTCGCCGCCAGGTTGTCGCCGCCGCTCTCGATCAGGAGCAGGTCCAGCGCGGGAAACGCCTGCGTCAGCGCCCGGACCGCCTCCAGGTTGACCGACGCGTCCTCGCGGATGGCCGTGTGCGGGCATCCCCCCGTCTCGACCCCGACGACGCGCGACGCCGGCAGGGCCCCCCGCCGCACCAGGAACTCGGCGTCCTCCTTCGTGTAGATGTCGTTGGTGATCACGGCCATGTCCAGGCGCTCGCGCAGGCGCAGGCACAGGGCCTCGGCGAGCGCGGTCTTGCCGGAGCCGACTGGCCCGCCGATCCCGAGCTTCACGGGACGCGGGAGCGCGTCGCTCATGAGCGGAAGAGCCTCGCGTCGAGCGTGGCGTGCCGGATGCCCGCCAGCTCGAGGCCGGGGGCGAACGACCACATGTCGGACGGAGCCGCCACCGCGGCGGCCGCCGCCAGGCGGGCGATGCGGGGCCGCATCGCGGCCAGGGCGCGCTGGCCGTCGACCTGGCCGAGGGCGATCAGCCGGAGTCCGGCCCCCACCAGCAGCGCGGCCGTCGAGTGCAGGTAGGCGGCGGCCACGGCCTCGGGCGCGGCCCCCGCGCGGCCCAGCGCCGCGCCGAACACGGCCGCGTGATGGCCGGGCGCCAGCCCCTCGTCGACCGCGCGCGCCAGGTCCGCCAGGAAAGCGTCGTCACCGAGCGCGGCGGCGACCCGCAGCGTCTGCCGCCCCATCTGGCGGCTGGCCGCCCGCGTCTCCGGCACCGCTTTCATCGCCTCCAGCTGTTCGTCGAGCGCCACCCAGCCGGCCCGGTCGCCCGCGCCCGCGAAGCGCACGGCCGCGGCGGCCGCCACCGCGTCGGCCGGACCCGCCGAGCCCTCGAGATGCGCGGCGACGAACGCCTCCAGCCCGGCGCGGTCCCGCACCGCGCCGTCCTGCGCGTAGGTCTCCAGCCCGAACGAGTGCGCGAACCCGCCGGCCGGAAACAGGCCGTCGGCGAACTGCAGCAGCGCCAGCCACGCGTCAATCATGGCGGTGGCCGTGGCCCAGCGGCACGAACGCCGCCAGGGCGCGCTCGAAGGTCAGCCCCAGCCGCCGCAGCAGCTGCTCCATCGCGGGGTCGTCCGCCACCAGCAACCGCTCGCCGTCCAGCGCCAGCATGAAGTGCCGGTTGCCGACCTCGAACGCCATCCGCAACCCCTCCTCGGGTGAGCGGGGCGTGACCGCGAGCACCGGCTCGGGCGCCGCCTCGATCACGACGTACCAGTCGGGTCCGACGTGGAGGACGTCGTCCGGCGTCAGGGCGCTGCCGGTCGGCAACGCCAGCGCCAGCTCCCGCCCGCCCCGCGTGACGACCCGCCGCCGCCCCCATCGCCGCTCCTCCGCCGTCAGCACGAGGACGTCGCGCTCCCGGCCGGCCAGCTCGCCCTCGCGCACGTGCACGCGGGAGTCCGTGATGATGGGGACGAGCATCAGAAGAGGAAATACCGCTGGGCCATCGGCAGCACCCGGGCGGGCTCGCAGGTGAGGCGCTCGCCGTCGGCACGGACTTCATACGTCTCGGCGTCGACCTCGATGCGCGGCAGCGCGTCGTTGTGGATCATGTCCCGCTTGCCGATCCCCCGGCAGCGCCCCACCGCCACCGCCTGCCGCGTCAGGCCCAGCCGCCCCGGCACGCCGGCCGCCAGCGCCGCGGCGGAGACGAACGTCAGCGTCGTGGACGCGCGCGCGCGGCCCAGCGCGCCGAACATCGCCCGGTAGAGCACGGGCTGGGGCGTCGGGATCGAGGCGTTGGGGTCCCCCATGGCGGCCCACCCGATCAGGCCGCCCTTGATCACCAGCTCCGGCTTCACGCCGAAGAAGGCCGGCTTCCAGACGACGAGGTCGGCGAGCTTGCCCACCTCCACCGAGCCCACGTGGTCGGCCAGACCGTGGGCGATGGCCGGGTTGATCGTGTACTTCGCCACGTAGCGTTTCACGCGGCGGTTGTCGTCGCCCGCGGTCTCGCCGGGAAGCGGGCCCCGCTGCCGTTTCATCTTGTCGGCGGTCTGCCACGTGCGGATGATGACCTCGCCGATCCGGCCCATCGCCTGCGAGTCGGAGGCCATCATGCTGATGGCGCCGAGATCGTGCAACACGTCCTCGGCCGCGATCGTCTCGGCCCGGATGCGCGACTCGGCGAATGCCAGGTCCTCGGGGATGGCCGCGTTGAGATGATGGCAGACCATGAGCATGTCGAGGTGCTCGTCCATCGTGTTGACGGTGAACGGCATCGTCGGGTTGGTGGACGACGGCAGGCAGTTGGGCTCACCGCAGACCCGGATGATGTCCGGCGCGTGGCCGCCGCCGGCGCCCTCGGTGTGGTACGTGTGGATCGTCCGCCCCTTGAACGCGCGGATCGAGTCCTCGACGAACCCGGCCTCGTTCAGGGTGTCGGTGTGGATGGCCACCTGGACGTCGTACTCCTCGGCCACCGCCAGCGCGCAGTCGATGGCCGCCGGCGTCGTCCCCCAGTCCTCGTGCAGCTTGAGGCCGATGGCGCCGGCGGCCACCTGCTCGCGCAGCGGGTCGGGTGCGGAGGCGTTGCCCTTGCCGAGGAAGCCGAGGTTGACGGGGAACTCCTCGGCCGCCTCCAGCATCCGGTGGAGGTTCCACTCGCCGGGCGTGCAGGTCGTCGCCGCCGTCCCGGTGGCCGGGCCGGTGCCGCCCCCCAGCAGTGTCGTGAGCCCCGCGCTGATGGCCTCGGTCACGAGCTGCGGGCAGATGAAGTGGACGTGACTGTCGAGCCCGCCCGCCGTCACGATCCTGCCCTCGCCCGCGATCACCTCCGTGCCGGCGCCCACCGTCATGCCCGGCGTGACGCCGGCCATGAGGTCGGGGTTCCCGGCCTTGCCGATGGCGGCGATGCGACCGTCGCGGATGCCGATGTCGGCCTTCACGATCCCCCAGTGGTCGATGATGACGGCATTGGTGACGACGGTGTCGAGCGTCTGCTCGGCGCGTGTCGCGCGCGGGGACTGGCCCATGCCGTCGCGGATGACCTTGCCGCCGCCGAACTTCGCCTCCTCGCCCGCCACCGTGAGGTCGCGCTCGATGCGGACGAGGAGGTCGGTGTCGGCCAGGCGCACGCGGTCGCCGGTGGTGGGGCCGTAGAGATCCGCGTACTGCCGGCGCGGGATGCGCAGGCTCATGGCAGCGGGGTCCGCCGGGGCGGCGGCCGCTGCCACGCGGCGAGCCGGTCGAGCGCCTGCTCCCGCGTCCCCCCCTGCGTCAGCGCGTTGAGTCCGTACATCCGGCGGGCGCCGGCCAGCTCGACGAGGGTGACGCGCTTGTCGTCCCCGGGCTCGAAGCGGACGGCGGTGCCGGCCGGGATGTTCAACCGCATGCCGAACGCCTGCGCCCGGTCGAAGCGCAGGGCGCGGTTGGCCTCGAAGAAGTGAAAGTGCGAACCGACCTGGATCGGCCGGTCGCCGGTGTTGGCCACCGTCAGCTCGACCGTGCGGCGGCCGGCGTTGGCAACGACATCATCGTCACCGAGCAGAAATTCACCTGGAATCACGCGGTTTCACCTCGACTCATGAGCAGCAGCTTGTAGTAGAACGCCGTCGCGTCGAGCGCACCGCCGGAGCTCAGGGCGTAGCGCGGGATCTCGCCCGCCCGTTGCCAGCCGACCGAGGCGTACAGACGCTCGGACGGGTCGCCGCTCCGGGTGTCCAGCACGAGCGTCGTGCGGCCGAGCCGGCGCGCGTGCTCCTCGGCCGCCAGCATCAAGGCGCGGCCGATGCCCTGGCGCCGGGCGGCGCCCAGCACCATCACCTTGGCGACCTCCGCCCGATGGCGGGCCTTCTCCCGCGTCGCGAGGTCGAGCTGGGCGCTGCCGACGATGGTGCCGTCCTCGGCGCGACGCGCGGCCAGCAGGACGCGCGAGCCCTCCTCGATCGCCGCCGCCACGGTCTCCCAGTACGCGGACGCCGTCGGGGGCGCCAGCGGCGGCAGGAACCCGACCGACGCGCCCGCGTCGACCACGTCGCGCAGCAGCGCGACCAGCGCCGGCGCCGCCGCCCGCGCCTCGTCCGCCTCCAACGCCTCGACGCAGGCGCCCATGGGCTCAGCGGAGCTCATGAAACGTGGTGACGCCGGGGATGGGGCGCGGGGGCCGCGGGCGCGCCGTCAGGGCGAGCCGTCGTCGCCGTTGCCGCTCCGGGCGCGGCGAGCGCGCCGCCACGGAGTCGACTGGTCTGCAACCCAACCCCCTCTGGGGGATGGGGGGCCCGAGCGAGCCGCGCCCGGAGCGAGTTACGGCGACAGGCGAGCCCTGCCGGCGCGCCCGCGGCCCCCGCGCCCCACCCCCGGCGTCACCGGATTTCACGAGAGTCATCAGCGGATGGGCCGGTGGATCGTGACGAGCTTGGTGCCGTCGGGGAACGTGCCCTCGACCTGCACGTCGTCGATCATCTCGGGCACGCCCTCCATCACGTCGTCGCGGCGGAGGATGCCGAGCCCGGCCTCCATCAGCTCGGAGACCGTGCGGCCGTCGCGGATACCCTCCAGGATCTCGGCCGTGATGAGCGCCAGCGCCTCGGGGTGGTTGAGCTTGAGGCCGCGCCCGCGGCGGCGCCGCGCCACCTCGGCCGCGGTGAAGATGAGGAGCTTTTCCTGTTCACGAGGCGTGAGGTGCATGATTCCGGGGCGCCATCATACCGCGAGATGGTGGCGCACGGTCTCCAGGCGCAGCTGGGCGGTGGGGCCGCCGGCCACGACGGCGCCCTTGGCCATGATGACGTAGGCGTCGGCCAGGCGCTCGGCGAACTCCAGGTACTGCTCGACCAGCAGCACGGCCAGACCCAGCTCGGTCCGGATTCGCCGGATCGCGTCCTCGATCTCCACGACGATCGAGGGCTGGATCCCCTCGGTCGGCTCGTCCAGCATCAGGAGCTTGGGCCGGGTGAGCAGGGCCCGCCCGATGGCCAGCATCTGCTGCTCGCCGCCCGAGAGGACGCCGCCCTTGCGCGCGAGGAGGCGGCGCAGCGCCGGGAACAGCGCCAGCGCGTCGTCGAGGTCGCGGGCCCGCCCGCAGCCGAGCAGGGACATCCGGAGGTTTTCCTCCACGCTGGGTGGAGGCCAGGTGGAGCGGCGCCCCGAAGACCGTCTTGAAGTCGGCCAGGCCGTTGGTGCCGCCCAGGTTCATCTCGTTCCGGTTGAAGACCAGCCAGGCCGACAGCGCCAGGGCCTGGGTGATGATCGACAGGTAGACGCCCCGCACCCGGCTGCGAAACGCCAGGAACCCGAAGCCGAGCGCGAACAGCCCGGGCACCACGACGATGGCCGCCAGCGTGAACGTCGCGCTGTAGAAGGGCCACCAGAACAGCGGCAGCTCCGTCACCTGGTTCCAGACCATGAAGTCCGGCAGCGCGCTCTGGTACACGCTCTGGGCGCCGATCTGGAGCATGAGGTGCATGCCCATCGCGTACGCCCCCAGGCCGAAGAAGACGCCGTGGCCCAGGCTCAGCACGCCGGCGTAGCCCCACAGCAGATCGAGGCCGAGGGCCAGGATCGCGTAGGCCAGGAACTTGCCGAAGAGGTTGAGCGTGAAGTTCGACACGTGCAGCGGCGAACCCGGCGGCAGCAGGTTGGCGAGCGGCAGCCCGACCACCAGGATGAGCGCGACGGCAAGCAGGCCGGCGCGTTCAGGCCTCGGCATTGCGCCCCCGCGGCGCGAACAGGCCGGCCGGCCGGCGCTGGAGGAACAGGATCACGGCGATCAGGATCGCCACCTTGGCGAAGACGGCGCCGAGCGCGGGCTCGATGCCCTTGTTGAGCCCGCCGATGCCGGCCGCCGCCAGGATGGTACCGGCCAGCTTGCCGACGCCCCCGGTGACGACCACCAGGAACGAGTCGACGATGTAGTTCTGGCCGAGCGAGGGCCCCACGTTGCCGATCTGGGTGAGGGCGCAGCCGGCCAGGCCGGCCAGCCCGGCCCCCAGCCCGAAGGTGGTGGCGTCGACCAGCGGCGCCCGTACGCCCAGGCACGCGCTCATCGCCCGGTTCTGGGTGACCGCCCGGATGCGCAGGCCGGCCGCGCTCCGGAACAGCAGCCAGTACATGCCCGCGACGCAGATCCCGGCCAGCCCGATGATGAACACGCGGTTGTAGGGCAGCACGAGGCCGACCATCACCACAGGCGCAGCCCCTGCTGGATGACGAGCGAGGCGCCCCAGGTCAGCAGCAGCGTCTCCAGCGGCCGGCCATAGAGCAGGCGGATCACGCCGCGCTCCAGGGCGAGCCCGGCGGCGCCCGCGACGAGGAAGGACAGCGGCAGCGCCGCCAGGAAGTAAGCGTCGAAGGCCTCGGGCCACGCCGCCCGGAACCAGTTCTGCACGACGAACGTCGTGTACGCGCCCAGCGCCATCAGCTCGCCGTGCGCCACGTTGATGACGCCCATGAGCCCGAACACGACGGCCAGACCCAGCGCCATCAGCATGAGGATCGACGCGAGCGAGGCCCCCTGGAACGCCGTCTCCAGCGTGGTGGTCAGGACCGTCCACCGCTCGATCCGCTTGATGGCGGCGGCGGCGGCCGCCCGTTCCGCCGGCGAGGCGACGGAGTCGGCCTCCAGCCGCTCGAGCGCGGGCACCGCGCTGAGCGAGTGCAGCCCGCCCAGGGTGGTGGCGGCGGCCGTGCGGGCAGCGGCGTCGCCGTGCGCGAGCCGGATGAGCGCCAGCGCCTCCGCCAGGGCGTGGCGTACCCACGCGTCCGGTTCGGTGGCCAGCGCCGCCTCCACCGTGGCCGCCGTCGCGGGGTCGGCCTGGTGGCCGAGCTTCACCGCGGCGCCCTTGCGGACGTGGGGATCGCCGTCCGCGAGCTGGCCGCGCGTCTCGTCGGCGTCGAGGAACGGCTTGATGGCGATCCGAAGCCGGCGGTCGGCGGCGACCTCGGTCAGGTCGGCCAGCGGCACGATGCCGAGCGGGGTGCCCTCGTAGGCGGTCCGGATCTCGACGAGCTCCCGGTCTCCCTGCGTCGACCTGCGGCCGCCGACGACGATCTCGAGCCCGGCGCCCTTCTTCCTGGCGTAGACGTGGCCGTCCCGCAGCGTGGCGAGGAACGCCAGCCAGCGGGCCTCGCGCGTGTGGCCGAGCACGGCGACCGCTGCCTCCCGCCGATCGGCGTCGGAGCCGGCCAGGTCGGCCAGCGCGCGCTCGACGCCGGCGGCGGGGGCGGCGTGACCCATCGCGGGGGCGATGAGCCACGCCACCAGCAGGGCGGAAGCGAGGAGACGCATCAGGCTTTCTTCTGGTACGTTCCCTTCTGCTTGACCCAGTCGCAGCCCTTGTCGGGGCTGGTGTACTCGCTCCACGGCTCCGCCTTGACCAGGCCCTTCGACCGGGAGACGACCTTGAACTGGCCGTCCTTGAGGATCTCGCCGATGAGCACCGGCTTGTAGGTGTGGTGGTTGGCCTCGTCCATCCTGATCTTGCCGCCCGGCGCCAGGAATTCCTGGCCGTAGACGGCCTTGCGAACGGCGTCGACCTCGGTCGACTTCGCCTTCTCGACGGCCTGCTTCCAGACGTACACGCCGAAGTAGGCGGCCTCCATCGGATCGTCGGTCACGCGCCTGGCGCCGCCCGGCAGCTTGTTCTTCTGGGCGTACTCCTTGAACGCGTTGACGAACTTCCTGTTCTGCGGCGTGTCGACCGACTGATAGTAGTTCCAGGCGGCCAGGTGGCCGACCAGGGCGGAGGTGTCCATGCCGCGCAGCTCGTCCTCGGCCACGCTGAAGGCCATGATCGGGGCGTTCTCGCTGCGCAGGCCCTGATTGGCGAACTCCTTGTAGAAGGGCACGTTGGAGTCGCCGTTGATCGTCGAGAGCACGGTGGCGCTGCCGCCGGCGGCGAAGCGCTTGATCTTGCCGACGATCGTCTGGTAGTCCTGATGGTTGAACGGCGTGTACTCCTCCTCGATGCTGTCCTTCGGCACGCCCCTGGCCAGCAGGAACGCGCGCAGGATCTTGTTGGCCGTACGGGGGAATACGTAATCGGTGCCGAGCAGGTAGAACTTCTTGTAGCTTCCGCCTTCCTTGGACATCATGTATTCCGCGGCGGGAATCAGCTGCTGATTGGGCGTGGCGCCGGTATAGAACACGTTCTTGCTGCACTCCTCGCCCTCGTACTGCACGGGGTAGACCAGCAGGCCGTTGTTGTTCTCGAACACCGGCAGCACCGACTTTCGGCTCACCGACGTCCAGCAGCCGAAGACGACCGCGACCTTGTCCTGGAGCAGGAGCTGCTTGGCCTTCTCCGCGAACAGGTCCCAGTTCGAGGCGGGGTCGACGACGACGGGCTGCAGCTTGCGGCCGAGCACGCCGCCCTTGGCGTTGATCTCCTCCACCGCCATCAGGACGACGTCGCGCAGCGAGAACGCGCCGATCATGGCCTTCAGCGTGGCCGAGGACGAGCTGCGCGGCATGGACACTTCGGCCCTGGTCGGCCACCTGGCCGCCTGGAACTACTACCAGTCGGTCGACACGCCGCAGAACAAGAAGTTCGTGAACGCCTTCAAGGAGTACGCGGTGAAGCATAAACTGCCGGGCGGCGCCAAGCGCGTCACCGACGACCCGATGGAGGCCGCGTACTTCGGCGTGTACGTCTGGAAGCAGGCCGTCGAGAAAGCGAAGTCGACCGAGGTCGACGGCGTCCGCAAGGCCGTCTACGGCCAGGAGTTCCTGGCGCCGGGCGGCAAGATCAAGATGGACGAGGCCAACCACCACACGTACAAGCCGGTGCTCATCGGCGAGATCCTCAAGGACGGCCAGTTCAAGGTCGTCTCCAAGTCGAAGGGGCTGGTGAGGGCGGAGCCGTGGAGCGAGTACACCAGCCCCGACAAGGGTTGCGACTGGGTGAAGCAGAAGGGGACGTACCAGAAGAAGGCCTGATGCGTTTCGTGTCCGCCGTCCTGCTCGTGGCATGGCTCATCGCTCCAGCGATGGGCCATGCCACCGCCCCCGCCGCCGGCATCGAGCGCGCGCTGGCCGACCTGGCCGGCGCCGACGCCGAGCGGCGGGAG
>DASWJN010000088.1:0-34322 GCA_036397135.1 Candidatus Methylomirabilota bacterium | reverse complement strand
CCGGTCCGCATGCGCTACTTCTTCGCGCCCGACTCTTTGATGTGCTTCGCGACGACGTCCTGGTACGCCGCGAACCACTCGGTCGACTTCACGAACTTCCCACCCTTCACCTGCCAGATCTGCACGAGCCCGCCGCCCTCGTGGTCGGTCGCGGTGACCTTGAGCGGCGGCACCAGCCCGCCCAGGGTGAAGTTGTTGATCTGCTCGAACCCCTTCTTCACGTCCTCGCCGGTCAGCTTGCCGTCGGGCTTGGCCTTGACGGCGTGGCGAATGGCCTCGACGTGGAGGGCGGCGATGAGGACCCCGCGGTTGTAGTACACCGTGGATTCCATCTCCTTGGGCGCCGGCTTGCCTTCCTTCTTGTACAGCTCGCGGATCTCGTTCAGCACCGGGTAATCGGTGCCCACGCCGGCGAACTGCATGACGTGGTAGCCCTCGGCCACCGGCCAGCCGCCCGCCGCCACGATGTCCGCCTCGGCCGAGCCCCACACGAACGACACCACCTTGCGGAGCGGATAGCCCACGCGCTTGAGCTCCTTGATCGAGACCGAGGGCGACCGCCCGAACAGGTGCGCGATCACGAAGTCGGCCCGGTAGCGCTGGGCGATGTCGAGCACCTGGGCGCCCATCTCCACGCCGGGCGGCGGCACCGCGAAGGTCCTGAGCTGGAAGCCCTCCTTCTCCGCGAGGTCGGCCAGCACGTCGATGGGCTCGCGGCCGGCCGGGTTGTCGTAGAAGATGTAGGCGATCTTCTTGCCCTTGAGATTACCGCCCAGCTGCTTCTTCGCGAAGTCGACCGCCGCCGCGCCCTGCGACCAGTAGGTGGCCGCGATCGGGAAGATATACGGATAGCGCTGGCCGTCGGCGGCGGCGGCGGAGCCGAAGCCGGGCGACGTCCCCGGGATGCGATCCTCGGTGAGCTTCTGGGCCATCGCGTAGATGTGCGGCGTGCCGTAGACGCCGATCACCACCGCGCCCTCCTTCTTGTGACGCTCGTACGCCTCCATGCCCTGGGGCACCTTGTACTCGTGGTCGATCTCCACGGCCCGGATCTTGTGGCCACCCACCCCGCCCTTGGCGTTCACCAGCCTGATGTAGTCGTGGTAGCCGGGGCAGAGGACGACGCCCACCGTCTGGGTGGCGCCGGTCCGGTCGCACTGCAGGCCGATGACGATTTCGTGGTCCGCGGCGGCGGGGCCGGCGGCGCCCACCCCGAGGGCCAGTCCGATCACGATCGCGAGAATCCGCTTCATGGAAGTCTCCTTTCCTCGCGCACGGTCAGTACGCGAACGGCCAGACGCGGAAATAGCTGCGGATGTTCCGCCACAGCCGGTTCAGCCCCTCGGGCTCGACGACCAGGAACAGGATGATCAGCCCGCCGAAGAGAATGAGCCGGAGGTTGGGGATGATGTTCAGCACCGCCTGCTCGGAGAAGAACAGTCCCCCGAACGCCTCCATCACCCAGCGGATGACGATCGGGAGCATGGTCACGAAGATCGCCCCGAAGACGGAGCCGAGGACCGAGCCCAGGCCCCCGATGATGATCATGGCCAGGTAGTCGATCGAGACGTTGATCTGGAACTGCTCGTAGTTGGCCACGCCCAGGTAGTAGGTGTAGAGGACCCCGGTGACGCCCGCGTAGAACGACGAGATGGCGAAGGCCAGCAGCTTGTACCGGAAGATGTTGATCCCGATGATCTCGGCCGCGATGTCGTGGTCGCGGATGGCGATGAAGGCCCGGCCCACCCGCGTCCGAATGAGGTTCATCGCCCCCACGATGGCCAGCACCACGAAGCCGAGCAGGAAGAAGTACATCTCACCCTGGGAGGCGATCCGGAAGCCGAAGACCTCCGGGCGCGGCACCTCGATGGACGCCTGCACGCCGCCGCTGATGAAGGTCACGTGGTTGATCGTCCACTCGATGATGAGCTGGCCGGCCAGGGTGGCGATGGCCAGGTAGAGCCCCTTGATGCGCAGCGAGGGAATGCCGACGATCGCCCCGACCAGCGCCGCCATCAGCCCGCCGGCCAGCAGGTTGACGGGCCAGGGGGACTCGAGGCGGACCGCGAAGTTAGCTGCGGTGTAGGCGCCCACCGACATGAAGGCGCCGTGGCCGACCGAGATCTGCCCGGTGTAGCCGACCAGGATGTTCAGCCCGAGGGCGCCGATGACGGCGATCGCGACGAGGTTGATGATCGACAGGTAGTACTCGTGCAGGACGAACGGCACCACGCCGAACATCAGGACCACGATGGCCGCCACCGTCCACCGGGCGATGGGCAGGGGGTAGAGGGCCATGTCGGCCTCGTAGGTCGTCTTGAGGACCCCGCACTCCCGATGGATCATGGCCGGGTCACACCCGCTCGATGATGCGCTTGCCGAAGATCCCGTAGGGCCGGATCATCAGGGCCAGGATCATGAGGACGTAGGGCGCGAAGTCCTTGGTGCCGCCGCCCACGTAGGGGTCGACGTACCCGGCGGCGACGTTCTCCACGAGGCCGACGATGAGACCGCCGACGATGGCGCCCGGGATCGAGTCGAGCCCGCCCAGGATGACGACCGGGAACACCTTGAACCCGACCAGCGCCAGGTGCACGTCCACGCCCAGGAGGCTTCCCCACACCACCCCGCCGAGGGCCGACACGATCCCGGTCATGGCCCAGGCCAGCGCGAAGTAGCGCTGGACGTTGATCCCCATCGCCATGGCCACCTGCTGGCTGTCGGCGACGGCCCGCATGGCGATGCCCTTGCGCGACTTCAGGAAGAACCAGCCGAAGGCGGCCAGGAAGGCCAGGCTCACCGCGGCGCCGAGGATCTGGATGGGTGGGATGAACAGCGGCCCCAGCACGAACGGCTCGTCGCTGATGGGCAGGGCCAGGTTCTTGGTCTCCGCACCCCAGGTCAGTGGCCCGATGCCCCGCAGCACGGCGGCCAGGCCGATGGTCGCCATCACCACCGCGATGATGGGCCGGCCGATCAGCTTGCGCAGGACGACCCGCTCGAGCCCGAAGCCGAACGCCACCATCGCCGCGAGCCCGAGGACGATGGCCAGCCACAGCGGGGCGCGGTAGGCGAGCAGGGAGGCGACGACCACGAATCCGGCGATCATCACGAACTCGCCCTGGGCGAAGTTGATGGCCTCGGTCGCCTTGTAGACGAGTACGAAGCCGAGCGCGATGAGCGAGTACATGAGCCCGATCAGGATGCCGTTGGACATCAGGAGCAGGAAGAAGCCGAACTCGTCAGACATGGGCCGCCACCCCCTCGACGTCCTCGATGTGCACGGTCGACTTCAGCGAGCCCTGGCGGCCGTCCTCGTAGGTGATGGCCGTCGTCAGGTCCACGCTGCCCTCGCCCGAGTAGAACGCGTCGATGACGGGCGCGTACTTCTCGGCCACGTGCCGGCGCCGCACCTTGCGGGTGCGCGTCATCTCGGCATCGTCGGCCTCCAGGTCCTTCGTGAGCAGCAGGAAGCGCCGGACCTTCTGGGCGTCGGGCAGGGTCTCGTTGCCGCGCCGGATCTCCTCGCGGATCAGCCCCCGCACCTCCGGCTTCTGGCTCAGGTCGTTGTAGGAGGTGTAGGCCACCCCGCGCCGCTCGGCCCAGCTGCCGACCGTGTTGGGGTCGATGGCGATCATCGCGGTCACGAACGGACGGTCGTGGCCGAAGGCGACCGCCTCCCGGATGTAGGGGCTGAACTTCAGCTTGTTCTCGATGAACTGCGGCGCGAAGGCGGTGCCGTCGGCCAGCGCGCCCACGTCCTTGGCGCGGTCGATGATGACCAGGTGCCCGCGCGGATCCACGAAGCCGGCGTCGCCGGTGCGGAACCAGCCGTCGGGGTCCATCACCTCGCGGGTCGCCTCCTCGTTCTTGAAGTAGCCCTTGAAGATCCCGGCGCTCTTCACGAGCACCTCGCCCCGCTCACCGATCTTGACGTCGATGCCGGGGCAGGGCCGGCCGGCCGTGGTGGGGTTGGCCTCGGCGTCGGGCTGCAGCGACACCAGCCCGGTCAGCTCGGTGGAGCCGTACACCTGCTTGAGGTTGACGCCGAACGCCCGGAAGAAGCGGAAGGTGTCGGGGCCGAGCGGGGCGCCGCCCGTGTAGGCCCACCGGGCGCGGCGCAGCCCGAGCTGGTCGCGCACGGGGCCGTAGACGAAGAACTCGCCGAGGGCCAGCCGCAGCCGCAGGCCGAGGGACACCGGCTTGCCCTCCGACTTCAAGATCTCGGCCCGCTCGGCGGCGGCGCGCGAGGTCTCGAAGACCCACCGCTTCAGCCTCGGCGCGTCGGAGGCGCGCACCTGGACGCCGGTCAGCATGTTCTCCCAGATGCGCGGGGGGGCCAGCACGGAGGAGGGCCCCAGCTCGCGCAGGTCGCGCTGGACGGTCTCCGGGCTCTCCGGACAGTTGACCGTGAAGCCGACCATCAGGTTGATGACGAGCGTGTAGAGCGAGTCGCCCACCCACGCCATCGGCAGGTAGGCCAGCCAGTTGTCGTCGATCCGGATGTCCTCGGACTTGATGAGCGTCTGCCCGGTCTCGACCATGTTGGCGTGGCTCAGCATGGCGCCCTTGGGATTGCCGGTGGTCCCCGACGTGTAGGCGATGAGCGCGACGTCGTCCGGCCGTCCCCGGTCGATCTCCGCCTCGAAGTAGCCGGGATGCTCGGCGCCGAACCGGCGGCCCAGCTCCTCGACCTCGTCGAGCGAGCGCAGCCCGGACGAGCGGTACTGCGACATCCCGCGCGGGTCCTCGTACACCACCAGCTTCAGGGCGGGCAGCTGGTCCTTGAGGGCCAGGATCTTGTCGACCTGCTCCTGGTCCTCCGCCACCACCACCGACACCTCCGCGTGGTTCATGACGTAGGCCAGCTCCTTGGCGATCGCGTCCTGGTACACCGGCACCGACACGCCCCCCAGGCACATCGCCGCCACCTGCGCCCAGTAGAGGCGCGGGCGGTTGTCGCCGATGACCGACAGCTTGTCGCCCCGGGCGAATCCGAGCGCGGCCAGGCCGAGCGCGATCTCGCGCACGTGGGCGTGGTAATCGGCCCAGGTGCAGGTCTGCCAGATCCCGCGGTCCTTCTCGCGGATGGCCGGCCGGCCGGCGTGCTGCCGCGCGTTGCGCTGGAGGTATCGGGGAAGCGTCAGGGTCTCAGCCACGTCGCCCTCCCGGAGCCGCGGGCTTGGTCTCGCCCAGGTAGGCCTTGATCACCTGCGGGTTGGCGCGGACCTCGTCGGGCGTGCCGTCGGCGATCTTGGAGCCCATGTCGAGCACCGCCACCCGGTCGGAGATGTCCATCACGACGCCCATGTCGTGCTCGATCAGGATGATGGTCGTGCCCCACTCCTCGTTGACGTCGAGGATGAAGCGCGCCATGTCCTCCTTCTCCTCGTGGTTGCACCCGCCCATGGGCTCGTCGAGCAGGAGGACCTTGGGATCGAGCGCCAGCGCCCGTCCCAGCTCCACGCGCTTCTGCAGGCCGTAGGCCAGCGAGCCACACGGCCGCCGGCGCAGGTCCTGGATGCGCAGGAAGTCGATGATGTCCTCGACCCGCTTGCGGTGGGCGACCTCCTCCTTCTGGGCCAGCCCCCAGTAGACGAACGCCCCCAGCACGCCCGTCTTCATGTGCACGTGCCGGCCCAGCATGAGGTTGTCGAGCACGGTCATGCCCCGGAAGAGGGCGATGTTCTGGAACGTGCGGGCCACGCCGCGCTCGGCCACGCGGAACGGGGGCGCGTGGGTGACGTCGGCGCCGTCCAGGAGGATCTGGCCGCGGTCGGGGTGATAGAAGCCGCTCACCATGTTGAGCAGCGTGGTCTTGCCGGCCCCGTTGGGGCCGATGACCGACAGCAGGTCGCCCGTGTTGACGTCGAGGCTGACCCGGTTGACCGCCTGCACGCCGCCGAAGGCCTTCGATACCTCCCGGATCTCGAGCAACGCGCTCATAGGGCTCCAGCCGTCAGGAGAGCCAGCGCTTGCGGCGCCGATAGTGTTTGACGTCCCGATAGGACTTGCGCTGCCCCACGCCCGTCAGTCCCAGGTAGAACTCCTTGATGTCCTCGTTGTCGGCGATCGTGCGGGCGTCGCCGTCCAGCACGATGCGGCCCGTCTCCATCACGTAGCCGTGCTGCGCGTACTTGAGCGCCACCGTGGCGTTCTGCTCGGCCAGCAGCACCGCCACCTTCTCCTCGCGGTTGAGGCGGCTGACGATCTCGAAGATCTCGGCCACCAGCATGGGGGCCAGGCCCATCGACGGCTCGTCCAGCAGCATGAGCCGGGGGTGGGCCATCAGGGCCCGGCCGATGGCCAGCATCTGCTGCTCACCGCCCGAGATGTAGCCGGCCCGCGTTCCCCGGCGCTGCGTCAGCCGGGGGAAGTACGTATACACCAGGTCCAGGTCGCGCTTGAGGGAATCTCCGTTGCGCCGGGTGTACCCCCCGGTGAGGAGGTTCTCCTCCACGGTCAGGTGCTCGAAGACGTGGCGCCCCTCCATGACCTGCACGACCCCCTGCTTGACGATCTCCGAGGGGTTGCGGTGGTGGATGGGCCGGCCGCGCAGCTCGATCGTCCCCTTGGTCACCTCGCCCCGCTCGGTGCGCAGCAGCCCCGAGATGGCCTTCAGGGTGGTGGACTTGCCGGCGCCGTTGGCCCCGAGGAGGGCGACGATGCCCCCCTCGGGGACCCGCAGCGAGACGCCCTTCAACACGAGGATCACGTGGTCGTAGATCACCTCGACGTTGTTCACCGCCAGCAGCGGTCCGGACACCCCGTCGCCGCTCACGGAAGCCGCCCTACTTCTCCTTGGCGCAGTCGCGCGGGCTGTAGCCGAGCTTCTTGCCTTCCTCCACCGCCGCCGCCTCCAGCTTGGGCCGCACGACGTCGCGCATCGGCTCGATCCAGTCGGAGACGATGGTCCACTTCTTGCCGTCCCACTGCTGGACCAGGGCCAGGCCGTTGCCCTCGTGGTTGTCGCAGGTGACGCGCAGCGGCCGCATGAGCCCCTTCATGCCGAGCTGCTCGAGCCGCTGCTCGGTGATGTTGAGGTTCTCCATGCCCCACCGCACCTGCTCGGCCGTGGGGGCGCCCTTGGCGCCGAACTTCTGCATGGCCAGGCGGATGGCCTCGGTGTCGAGCATGGCGTTGATGATGGTGCGGTTGTAGAGCACCTCGCCCACGCCTTCCTTCGGCCCGGTGCCCTTCCCCTTGCCGTGGACCAGCTTCAGGATGTCCTGGTGGATCTTGAAGTTGTTGCCGGGCGCGTGAAAGGTCATCGACTTGTAGCCCTTGGCCGCGTCGCCGGCCGGCACCACGTCGGTCTCGGTGCCCGTCCACCAGTTGCCGACGACGTGATCCATCTTCATGCCGTGGGCGGCCGCCTCCTTCACCGCGACCTGGTTCATGACGCCCCAGCCGGAGATGTAGATCCAGTCCGGGTTGATGCGCCGCACCTGCAGCCAGGTCGCCTTCTGCTCCTGGCCCGGCGAGTCCACCGGCAGCAGCGTCAGCTCGAACTGGTGCTTGCGGGCCAGGTCCTCCAGCGTCGGGTTGGCCTCCTTGCCGTAGGGGCTGTTGTGGAAGATGTGGATGATCTTCTTGCCCTTGAGCTTGTCGAGCCCGCCCTCCTGGGCGCCGACGTACTTGATGAAGGCGGAGGCCTGGCTCCAGTACGTCATCGGGAAGTTGAACACCCACGGGAACCAGCGCCCGTCGGCCGACGCCGTCATGCCGTAGCCGGCCGAGTGGATGACGACCTTGTCGACCGGCGCCTTGGGGATCAGCTGGTACGTGATCCCCGTCGAGAACGGGTTGACGATCAGCGGGCCCTTGGACTTGAGCCGCTCGTAGCACTCCACGCCGAGGTCGGTCTTGTACTGGGTCTCGCACTCCTCCCACGCGATCTTGACCCCGTTGATGCCGCCGTCGCGCTCGTTGAGGAGGTTGAAGTAATCGTTGAAGCCGTTGGCCGACGGGATGCCGTTCGGCGCGAACGGTCCGGTGCGGTACACGAGGAGCGGCAGGAACAGCGTGTTGGACTGGGCCAGCACGGCGCCGGCCAGCGGGCCGGCAACGAGGGCGGCGATCAACCCGCCGATCAGGAACGCGCGCAGCTTCATGGTGTCCTCCTTGGGTGTCTCAGTGTGGGAACGGCCACAGCCGGAGCTTCTCTTTCGTGATCTGCCAGAGCCGGGCCAGCCCGCGCGGCTCCACGATGAGGAAGAAGACGATCAGCCCGCCGAAGATCATCAGCTCGAGGTGCTTCTGGGTGTCGGTCGCCATGGCGAGCCCGAGCCAGCGCGGCGCGTTGGTCAGGAAGATGGGGACCAGCATGATGAAGGCGGCGCCCAGGAAGGAGCCCAGCACGCTGCCGAGCCCGCCGATGATCACCATGAACAGCACCAGGAACGACAGGTTGATGTCGAACGCCAGCGTCTCCACGCTGCCGAGGTAGAGGAACAGCAGCTCGGCGCCGGCCACCCCGCAGTAGAACGACGAGATGGCGAAGGCCAGCAGCTTGGTCTGCAGCGGCCGGATGCCGATGATCTCGGCGGCGATGTCGCGGTCACGGATCGCCATCCAGGAGCGGCCGACCCGGCCCCGCACGAGGTTCTTCGCCACCAGGGCGAACAGCACCACCATGCCCAGCGCCATCAGGTAGCGCACCGGCGCCGTCGCCTGGGGGCCCGTCACCATCACGCCCAGCATGGTGCGGGGCGGCGCGGTGGCGGTGCCCGAGGACGCGTAGTTCACGAACCAGCCCACCTTGTTGAAGAGCCAGATGAGGAAGAACTGGGCGGCCAGGGTGGCCACCGCGAGATAGAAGCCCTTGATGCGCAGGCTCGGGATGCCGAAGAGCAACCCCACTGCCGCCGCCACCACCCCGGCGAGGACGAAGACCAGGATCATGTTGAGCCACGGGAACGCCGTGGTGAGCTTGAAGGCGGAATAGGCGCCGACCGCCATGAAGCCGCCGGTGCCGAGCGAGAGCTGCCCCGCGTAGCCGGTCAGGAGATTGAGCCCGAGGGCGGCCAGGCTGTAGATCAGGAACGGGATCAGGATGGCCTGCAGCCAGTAGTCGTTGGCCACCAGCGGCACCGCCACGAAGGCCGCCAGGGCGACGAGGGCGATGAAGACGCGGTCCTGGGCGATTGGAAAGATCGCCTGGTCGGCCGCATACGTGGTCTTGAACTGGCCGGCCTCGCGGTAAATCATCTGGCGCCCGGCGACGGCGATGAAAACCGCCCATCTGCTTCGTTGCGGCCTTCGGCCCTCCCTGCGGCGTATGCGGCATACGCCTCAGTCGGGCGCTCAGGCCGCGCCTCGCATCTGGACGGTTTTGATCGCCGTAAGGGCGTGACGTGCTCGAGGGTCATACGCGCTCGATGATCTTCTCGCCGAAGAGACCTTGGGGGCGCACCAGGAGGAAGGCGAGGGCCAGGACGTAGGCGAACCAGTTTTCGATGGCGCCGCCGACCAGGGGGCCCCAGTAGACCTCGCCGATTTTCTCGCCGACGCCGATGATGAGGCCGCCGACGATGGCGCCGGGGACGGACTCGAAGCCGCCGAGAATGAGCACCGGTAGAGCCTTGAGGGCGACGAGCGAGAGGCTGAACTGCACGCCGCTCTTGGCGCCCCACATGACACCGGCCACGATGGCGACGATGCCGGCCACCGACCACACCACCACCCAGATGGTCTTGAGGGGGATGCCGATGGACAGGGCTGCCTCGTGGTCGTCGGCCACCGCCCGCAGCGCGCGGCCGATGCGCGTGCTCTGGAAGAACACGGCCAGGATCGCGACCAGCACGGCGGCGGTGAGGGCCGCCGTCATCTCGAGCTTGTTGACCAGGATGCCGCCCATGAGGAACGACTCGTCGGGGATGCCGATGTCCAGCTTCTTGACGTTGGACCCCCAGACCATCTCGCCGAATCCCTCCAGGAAGAAGTTCAGACCGATGGTGGCCATGAACAGGATGATGGCCGGCTGGTTGACGAGCGGGCGCAGCACCACCCGCTCGATGCCGAACGCGAGCGCGATCATCACCAGCGTGGTGAGGCCCAGCGCGAGCGGCACCGGCACCCCGCGCTCCAGGAGGCCGACCAGCGTGAGAGCGGCGAACAGCACCATCACGCCCTGGGCGAAATTGAACACGCCCGAGGCCTTGAAGATCAGCACGAACCCCAGCGCCACCAGCGAGTACATGAGCCCGGCCGCCACCCCGCCGATGAACACCTCGGCCAGGAACGTCGGCGACCCGGCCATGTCCTTGAACGGCCCCACGAACACGCTCCACAGGACGTCAGTCATGCGCGACTCCCAGGTACGCGTCGAGCACGGCCTCGTCCTTGCGCACCTGCTCGGGGGGGCCGTCGGCGATCGTGCGCCCGTAGTCGAGCACGACCACGTGGTCGGAGATGTCCATGACCACGCCCATGTCGTGCTCGATGAGGGCGATGGTCGTGCCGAACTCGCTGTTGACGTCGAGGACGAATCGGCACATGTCCTCCTTCTCCTCGACGTTCATGCCGGCCATGGGCTCGTCGAGCAGCAGCAGCTGGGGCTCGGCCGCCAGCGCCCGGGCCAGCTCCACCCGCTTCTGCAGCCCGTAGGGCAGCCGGCCGGCCGGCGTCTTGCGGATGGCCTGGATCTCCAGGAAGTCGATGATGCGCTCGACGACGGCCCGGTGGGCCAGCTCCTGCCGGCGGGCCGGCCCCCACCACAGGGCGTCGAGCAGGAAGCTGCCCCGCATCTTGAGCACGCGCCCGGTCATGATGTTGTCGAGCACGCTCATGCCGCGGAACAGCGCGACGTTCTGGAAGGTGCGGGCGATGCCCAGCCGGGCCACGTCGGGCGGGCTCAGGCGGGTGCGCTCGCCGCCGGCGAACACGATGCGCCCCTCGTAGGGATGGTAGAAGCCGCTGATGCAGTTGAGCAGCGTGGTCTTGCCGGCCCCGTTGGGCCCGATGATGGCGCAGATCTCGCCGCGCGGGATCGTCAGGCTCACCCGGTTGAGGGCCAGAAGCGCGCCGAACCGGACGCTGACGCTGTCGACCTCGAGCAGCGGCCCTGGCGAGGCCGGCTCAGGTTCGCCTCGCCTGCGGCTGGGGCTCACACGACCTCCCGGATGGCCACGTCGGCCCGGATGGTGCCGGTCCGCCCGTCCTCGTAGGTCACCTGCGCCTCCACCGCCACCCGGTCACGGTCGCCGTAGAGCGCCTCGATCAGGGCGGCGTACTTCTGGGCGACGTGGCCCCGCCGCACCTTGCGCGTGCGGGTGATCTCCTCGTCGTCGGGGTCCAGCTCCTTGTGCAGGATGAGGAACTTGCGGATCCGGGCGCCTCGCAGCACCTCGTCCTCGACGGCCAGGCTCCGGTTCACCCGCACGACCTCCTGCTGGATCAGGTCGTACACCTCCGGCTTCTGGCTGAGGTCGGTATAGCTCGTATAGGCAATCCCCCGCCGCTCCGCCCAGTTCCCCACCGCCCCCAGATCGATGTTGATCAGGGCGGTCACGTAGGGCCGGCCGGGGCCCAGGGTGACCGCCTCCTTGACGAACTGCGAGAACTTCAGCTTGTTCTCGAGATACTTGGGCGCGAACATCGTGCCGTCGGCCAGGCGCCCCAGATCCTTGGCCCGGTCGATGATCTTCAGGTGCCCGGCGGCGTCCAGGAACCCGGCGTCGCCGGAGTGGATCCAGCCGTCCTCGACCGTCTGCCGGGTCGCCTCGGGATTCTTGAAGTAGCCCTGGAACACGCCGGGGCTGCGGAAGAGCACCTCGCCCGTCTCGGAGATCTTGATCTCCACCTCGGGCATCGGCGTGCCCACCGTGTCCAGCCGCACGTCGCCGTCCTTCTGGACGGCCACGAACACGCTGGCCTCGGTCATGCCGTAGAGCTGCTTGACGTTGATGCCGAGGGCACGGAAGAACACGAAGATCTCGGGGCCGATCGCCTCGCCCGCCGTGTAGGCGGTGCGGATCCGCCGCATCCCCAGGTTGTCGCGCAGCGGCCCGTAGACGAGCAGCTGGCCCAGCGGCGCCAGCAGCCGCGGCAGCCACGGCAGCGGCTGGCCGTTGAGCCGCCGGCGCTCGAGATCCTGGGCCTGGCCCAGGAAGAAGTGGATCAGCTTGCGCTTCGGCCACGCCGCGTCCTCGACGCGGATCATGACGTTGGTCAGCAAGTTCTCCCAGATCCGCGGCGGCGCGAAGAAGTAGGTCGGCCCGATCTCCTTGAGGTCGTGCAGGACGGTGGCGGCGCTCTCCGGGCAGTTGATCGCGAAGCCGGTGACGATGGCCTGCGCGTAGGAGAGCATGTGGTCGCCGACCCAGGCCATCGGCAGGTAGGCCAGCGCCTCGTCGTCGCGGCGCAGCCCCTCCCGCTCGGTGGCGATGCGCGCCATCTCGATCAGGTTGCGGTAGGACAGCATCGCCCCCTTGGGCGTGCCGGTCGTCCCCGAGGTGTAACAGATGACCGCGGTGTCCTCGGCCCGCCCGCGCGCCACCTCGTCGTCGAAGTACGCGGGATGGCCCAGCGCGAACTTCTCCCCGCGCTCCTCCAGCTCGGCCAGGCTCAGCAGGCCCGGCTCCGAGTACGCACGCATGCCGCGCGGGTCGTCGTAGACGATGAACTCCAGGCGGGGGCACTGGGCGCGGACGTGCAGCAGCTTGTCGACCTGCTCCTGGTCCTCGGCCACGGCGAACCGCGCCTCGGCGTGGTCGACGATGTAGGCCAGCTCCTTCTCGATCGAGTCCTGGTAGAGCGGCACCGGCACGCCGCCGAGCGCCTGGGTGGCGAGGGCGGCCCAGTACAGCTCGGGCCGGTTGTCGCCGACGATGGCGGTCTTGTCGCCGCGGGCGAAGCCGAGCGCGGCCAGGCCCAGCGCGATGCGGCGGCTGCGCTCGAAGTAGTCCCGCCACGTGTAGGCCTGCCAGATGCCGAGGTCCTTCTCGCGGATCGCCACCTGACGGGCCAGGCGCTCGGCGTTGGCGCGGGCCAGCTTGGGAAAAGTGTCGAACGCCGAGCCAACGCTGCTCATCGTCCCTGTGTGCCTCCGCGCTACGTTGCGGGTCGAGGACTCCCGGCTCCGGGGGGCTTCGAGAGTGGCGCGAGTGTAGCCAAGCGCCCTGGACCTGTCAAGCAATTCGGCCGGAATGACAGGGACTTACGATACAACCTCGGGCTGGAAGGCGCAGAGCGGGTCCTCGCCGAGGACGTCGCCGCTGGCGGCCCAGGCGCGGGCGCGGGAGCCGCCGCACAGCGCGCGGTACTCGCAGACGCCGCAGCGACCGCGGAAACGGTCGGGGGCGCGCAGCGCCTGGAAGATGACGTCGTCGCGGTACAGGCTCATCGGGCCGGCCCGCCGGACGTTGCCCACGACCAGCGGCAGGAACCCCGAGGGCGTCACGTCGCCGTTGGCCGCGATGAACATGATGCCGTTGCCGTCCCGGATGCCGAACCCCCGGCCCAGGGGCGACTGGCGAATCTCCTCCCCGCTCCGCCCCTCGGCGCGCATGCGCTCGAGCATGATCCGCCGGAAGTGGGGCGCCTCGGTCGTGGTCACGGTGAAGCGCCAGCGCCCCGCGTGGCGGGCGGCCCAGCCCAGGGTCGTCTCCGCCTCGCGCGCGGTCAGCGGCGTGAGCACGCGGCCCCGGCCGACCGGTACCAGGAAGAACAGGCTCCAGCGGGCGGCGCCGAGGCGCTGGACGACCTCGGCGAGGGCCTCGAGGTCGCGCTCGGTCTCGCGGGTGACCAGCGTGTTGATCTGCAGCGGGACGCCGGCGGCGACGATGCGCGCGGCGGCGGCGAGGGTCCAGCCGTAGCAGCCCAGCACCCCGCGGAGGGCGTCGTGGCGGGCCGGGGTCGAGCCGTCGAGGCTGAGCGACATGGCGGAGACGCCCGCGTCGCGCAGGGCCCGCACGGCCTCGCCGGTGAGCACGGTCGTCGCGCTGGGGGCGAGCGACACGCCCAGGCCGAGGGCCACGGCCTCGCGGATCAGCTCGAGGAGATCGGGCCGCTTCAGGGGGTCGCCGCCGGTGAAGATCACATGGGGCGCCGGCGGGCCGGCGAGCGCCAGATCGGCCAGCACGGCCCGGCACTCGCCGGTCGTCAACTCGTCGGCGGCGCGGGCGGGCTGGGCCTCCGCCCGGCAGTGCCGGCAGGCCAGGTCGCAGGCGCGCGTCAGCTCCCAGTAGACCCGCAGCGGCGCGCGGGCGCTCACTCCCGGCGCCCCAGGGGAACGACGTCCCGCCGCCCCGGGCCGACGTAGAGCTGGCGGGGCCGGGCGATCTTCTGCTCGGGGTCGCCCAGCATCTCCTTCCACTGGGCCAGCCACCCGGCTGTCCGCGGAATCGCGAACATCACCGTGAACATCTCGGCGGGCAGCCCCAGGGCCTCGTAGATGAGGCCGGAGTAGAAGTCGACGTTGGGGTAGAGCTTGCGGGACACGAAGTAGTCGTCCTGCAAAGCGATGCGCTCCAGCTCCAGCGCGATGGGCAGCAGCGGGCTGGGGCGCGTCACCGCGAACACCTCCTCGGCCATGCGCTTGATGATCCGCGCCCGCGGATCGTAGTTCTTGTAGACCCGGTGGCCGAACCCCATGAGCTTGGCCTCGCCGGCCTTCACCTTGCGGATGAAGTCGGGGATCCGCGAGGTGGCGGCCAGCTCGCGCAGCATCCGCAGCACCGCCTCGTTGGCGCCGCCGTGCAGCGGGCCGTAGAGCGCGGCGGCGGCCGCCGCCGTCGCCGAGTACGGGTCCACCCCGGACGAGGCGACGCTGCGCATCGCGTTCGTCGAGCAGTTCTGCTCGTGGTCGGCGTGCAGGATGAACAGCACCTCCAGCGCGCGCTCGATGGCCGGCGCCGGCTTGTACTTCAGCTCGGTGGCCTTGAACAGCATGTTGAGGAAGTTGCCGGTGTAGCTCAGGTCGTTGTCGGGATAGACGTAGGGCTGGCCGAGCCGGTGGCGATAGGCGAAGGCGGCCAGCGTCGGCACCTTGGCGATGAGCCGGTAGATCTGCAGCTCGCAGTGGCCGGGGTCGTGGCGCTCCCGGGCGTCCGGGTAGAACGTGGACAGCGCCGCCACCGCCGAGATGAGCATGCTCATCGTGTGGGCGTCGTGGTGGAAGCCGTCCATGAACTTCTTGATGTTCTCGTGGACCCACGTGTGGTGGGTGATCTGCCAGGTCCAGTGCTCCAGCGCCTTCGGGGTCGGCAGCTCGCCGTAGATCAGCAGGTAGGCGACCTCGAGGAACGTGGCCTGCTCGGCCAGCTGCTCGATCGGGTAGCCCCGGTACCAGAGGATCCCCTTGTCGCCGTCGATGAAGGTGACGGCGCTGCGCGTGGAGGCGGTGTTCGTGAACGCCGGATCGTAGGCGAGGAGGCCGAAGTCGTCGGGCCCGGTGCGGATCTGCCGCAGGTCGATCGCGCGGATCGCGCCGTCGGCGATTGCGAGCTCGTACGACTTTCCGGTGCGATTGTCGGCGACGGTCAGGCTGTCCTTCTGCATAGCGCCTCCCGGCATCACGCCTTGACGATGCGAACGCACGCTTCCTTGTGGAGCGCCTGGCCCGACAGCGGGTCCGACAGCGTCGGCCGGAGCGCGGAGTCCGAGGTGCCGCGCCCGGCGGCCAGCCGGCCCAGGGCGGTGTGGCCGAAGCCATGCTGGACACCGACGACCTCCGGGTGGATCCGTGTGGTCACCCGCGCGTGCGCGCGCACGCGCCCGTGGCGCGACTCGACCCACACGGCGTCGCCGTCCTTGATCCCGTACCGGGCCGCGGTGGCCGGGTGCACGATCATGGGGTTGTCCGGCTTGATCTCCAGCAGCCAGGGATTGTTCTGGGTCCGGCTGTGGGTGTGGCTCGCCTCCTTCCAGTTGATGAAGTACAGCGGGTACTCGGCGGTCGGCTGCCACGCGCGCGGCTCGTAGACGGGCAGCGGGTCGACCGGCTTGCCCCGGGCGTCACTCGTGTCGGCCAGCCACTTCGAGTGGAACTCGACCTTGCCGCTCCTGGTCATGAACCCCTTCACCGGCTTGCCGCCGAGCACGGTGCCGATGCGCCTGCCCTTCTTGTCCTTCGGCTTGTCGTAGATCGCCGTGCCGTCGGCCTTCGGGCCGCCGTCGAAGAACGCGTCCTTCAGCGGCTCGGGCTCGAGCTCCGCGGCGTACTTCTCGTACTTGGTGCCGCCGCGGTCGACCCACACCGCCCCTGGCAGCGCCTTCAGCTCGGCCAGCGTCATCTTGGGCGCGCCGTTCTTCAGCTCGTTGCCGAGAAAGTCCTCGTACCAGGCCGTCAGGCTCTCGATCGGCTCGCTCGACAGCGGCCCGATCGTGAAAAACTCCTTGCCCTCCTGCGTCCTGAGGCCGAGCCGGCGACCCAGGGCCGCCACCGTCTCGTACTCGGCCGGCTGGCCGAACAGCGGCTTGACCACGGGCTGCCGCAGGCCGAGCACGGGCCAGGTCACCCAGTGGCTGTTCAGGTCGTAGCGCTCGAGGTACGTGGTGCCCGGCAGCACGTAATCGGCGAGTCTCGCCGTCTCGCTCATCATCGTGTCGATCACGACCAGCGTCTCCAGCTTGGCGAGCGCCTTGGCGACGGTTTGACTGCCCGGCACCGACATCATCACGTTCTGGAAGACGATGATCCCCATCCTGGGCGTATATGCGCCGGTGCCCCCGGCCAGCTTCGCGAACGACTCGGTGTAGACCCCGGAGCCATGGCCGAGGGGGTACTTCTTGAGGTCGTCGAACCGCGGCTGCTTCAGCGTCGCCGCCGCCGTCTCGTCGGGCTCGACCTCGCCGTGCTTGCTGCCGCGCTTGTCGGGCATGATCATCGTGCCCGGCCGGTCGTAGCTCCCGATCAGCGCGTTGAGGAGCGCGATGGCCCGGCCGCCCTGCACACCGTTGGAGTGCTGGCCGGGGCCGCTCCAGACGTCCACCAGCGCCGGCTTCGTCGTGGCCAGCTCCCGGGCGATGCGTTCGATCGTCTTCGCCTTGACGGTGGTGATCGTCTCGGCCCACTCGGGCGTCTTGTCCTTCACATAGGCGGCGTACTCGTCGAAGCCGGTGGTCCACTTCGCCACGAAGTCACGGTCGTAGAGACCGTCGCGGATGATGACGTGCCCCATCGCCAGCGCCAGGGCGCCGTCAGTGGCCGGCCGGACCGCGAGCCACTCGTGCGCCTTCACGGCCGTGTCCGAGAGATAGGGATCGACCACGACGAGGCGGGCGCCCTTCTCGATGGCGCGCGTGATGATGCGCGGCAAGTGCACCCACTTGATCGCCGAGGTCGGGTTCCAGCCGAACAGGAGGATGTACTTCGACTGGATGAAGTCCGCCAGCGGCCGGCCGTCCCCCATCACGGTGCCGAAGCTGGCCTTGCGTGCCACGTCGCAGAGGTTCGAGTGGTTCGAGTAGTTCGGCGTTCCGTACAGCTTGCAGAAGTCCTGCTGGACGTGGGTGAAGGAGTGGTCTTCGCTGAACCACAGCAGCTTGTGCGCCTCGCCGCCGTCACGCAGCGCCTTGAGCTTCGCGGCGATCTCGTCGAGCGCCTGGTCCCAGGAAATCTCCTGCCACTTCGGGTCGGCCCCGATCGACTTGTCGGGATTGGTCCGCCTCAGAGGCTTCCTCACCCGGTCCGGATCGTAGAGCTGCACGATGCCGGCGTTGCCCTTGGGGCAGAGCGTGCCCCCCTCGGCGCAGCCGTACTCCTCGCTGTAGCCATTGAAGAAGTCCGTCGAGATGTTGCCGTAGTTGTTCGGGTTCCAGTGGTTCGGCTCGATCTTCTCGACGACGCCGTTCACCACGTGCACGAGGATCCCCGACTGGCCGCCGCACATGTTGCAGCAGGACGGCACCCACTCGCCCGCTTCCCGGCCCCAGGCCCTGGCCCCGGCCGCGTTCGCCACGATCTCGTGCTCTCGCGAGCCCACCGTGGTGCAGCCCGCCGCCGCCGCTCCGGCGGCGACGGTCGCCGTCGCGCCTGCGACCTTGAGGAACCGGCGGCGCCCTATCTTTTCGTCAAGCACGTACATGGCTGGTCTCCTCCGCATGGACGTCAGCGCGATGCCCGTCACCCGCCCAACTCAGCTCTTCCTTGGGAAGCAGCCACTCGCCGAGACCGAAGAGGAGCAGCCCCAGGCCCACCACACCGAAGGTCAGCAGCCACTCACTCGCGCTCGGCAAATAGGCGGTCGTCATCCGCGCCGAGGCGATGGCCCGTGACAGCCCCCGGATCTCCTCGGCCGCCAGGCCCGGGATGACGATATTGAGCCGCACCCCGAGGAACCCGACAGCGATCAGCAAGCCCGCCAGCGAGACCCAGCGGGGGTTGCGGCGTGTCGGCGCGGCCAGCAGGACGATCGGGATCAGCGTTCCCAGCAGCAGCTGCCAGCCCCAGAAGACCCACCAGAAGGGACCGGCGATGACCAGCTTCAGGCCCTCCACGTGACCCGGGATGCCGCCGCGGACCGCCACCAGGATCTCGGAGGCCTGGAACAGCACGTCGAGCAGCAGCAGCCCGAGCACCATGCGGCCGAGCGTGAGGACCGTGTCGCGGTTGCGGCGCCAGCCGTCCTGGAAGATCGCCGTGATGAGGGTCAGGAGCGCGCCGCCGCTCACGAGCGCGGACAACAGGAACAGGATCGGGAACAGGCCGCTGTGCCAGTGCGGTCGCGCCGCCACCACACCGAACAGCGCCCCCACCCCTCCATGGAACATGATCGCGACGGGGACGCCGATCGTGGCGAGGACCCGCACCACGCGCCGGTCGCGGGCGAGCGCCGCCGGCGACTGGTCGCGCGAGCCGAGCGAGATCAGCCGGTAGATGGCGCCTTTCGCCCCCGGTGCCCCGGAGCCCGCCACGAGGTCGGCGCGCAGCAGGAACCACAGCTCGGCGACGAGGAGCAGGAAGTACGCCGAGTAGAGCCAGATCATCCAGGCCATCGGCGACTTGAAGTTCGCGTAGACGATCACGTGCCACGCGCGGGCCATGTGGCCGAGATCGGCCCAGATGGAGAGCAGCGCGAGGAACAGCGTCACCACCGCGGTGAAGACCGCGAGACGGCCGATGCGCTCGAACCGGCGCAGGTCGAACACGTACACCAGCGAGGAGATCAGGAAGGAGCCGGCCGACAGCCCGATGAAGTAGATGTACGCGGCGACCCACAGCCCCCAGGTGACGATGCTGCCGTAGTTGGCGTTGACGTGGCCGTGAGCGAACCGATCGTACCACCCCGCCAGTCCCGCCGCGAAGAGCACGGCCCCGGTGATCCAGAAGATCCGCTTCAAGCCCGTGGCGTTCATCGCACACCTCACAGCAAGTAGTGGACGTTCGGTTCGGTCCCGAGCTCTTCCTTCAGTCGGACCGGCTGGCGCTCACGCACGAGCCGGGCGACCTCGCTCTCCGGATCGTTGAAGTCACCGAAGAAGATCGCGTGGCCGGTGCACGTCTTGGCGCACGCGGGCCACCGCCCCGCCGCCTTGTCGTATCTGCCCTCGGCGTCTTGCAGGTGCAGGCAGAACGTGCATTTCCTCACGTTGCCGACCGGGGACGCATCCGTCCGTCGGCGGAACTGACCGTACTCGGGCGACGGGACCTGCGCGTAGGCGGTGGCGCTTGCCACCGGCGCGTAGTTCTCGCCGAAGTCGAAGGAGCGGGCGCCGTACGGGCAGCCCGTGATGCAGTACCGGCAGCCGATGCAGCGGTCGTAGTCGATGACCACGAGGCCGTCGCGCTCGCGCTTGAAGGTCGCGGAGACGGGGCAGACGTCCACGCACGGCGGGTTCTCGCAGTGGAAGCAGGGCTTCGTCATGAAGATCGGCTTGTCGTCGAAGCGGTTGGCCACCGCCTCCTCGACCACGACCGTGTACGACACGCCGGGCGGCGTCTTGTTCTCGGCCTTGCACGCCACGACGCAGGCCCGGCAGCCCACGCATCGCCTGGTGTCGATGACCATCCCGTAGCGGAACTTCCGCCGCGTGGGGAGGCCACCCTCGGGCACCGCCGCCCGGGCCGGCGGCGCGGTCGCCAGTGACGCCATGCTCGCTCCCGCACCGAGGGCCGTGGCCAGTGCGCCCGCGCCGGCGCCCAAGAGTCGTTGAACGAGATCCCGGCGGGAAAGACAGGGTGCCTCGCTCTCCACGCTCATACGTCCCTCCCGGAGGTCGACCGCCCTCCGCTGGCCTTCGTTCGATCGCGCAGCTCCTCGCGTCCGTGGTTCCGGCGACGCCAACTTTGCAAGCGCTCCGCCACACTCGCAGTGATCGCCGGGCCGTGCGGACCGGGCCAGCTCGGTTCGCCAGGACGCGGGGTTGGAGGCCGGCGATCAGAACAGTCGGAGACGGCGGTGAGATGGGGCGGTCGAGTTTCTCGAGGCCGCAATTCGAGGCGCCGGGGCCCCAGTGGGGCGCGAGCGGGACAGACAGCCGAGGCCGTCATGAGTCAATCGGCTCAGCGGCGTGGTGCGTTCGCCCGGGTCCCGGACTTCCGAGCCGGGTGTTCGCAAGTGGCATCGCCCGTGAACCTCGGTAGCGCGGAGGAACACCGCCATGCTCACGCTGACCGCGATCGAGGCCACGCTTCTCGGGCTCGGGTTGGTCGCAACCGTGGCGCTGCTCATCATCGGCGTCTGCTTCGCCGCTCCGCGGACGACGCGCCTGGCCGACGTGTCGGTGGAGTGCCCGCTCCTGCGGCGGCGGGTCGCTGCGCGTCTCGTCTGGGACGAGTGGGCGCTGCGGTTCGTCGATGTCGCGCGCTGCTCCGCCCTGGATGGATACTCGGAGGTCATCTGCGCGAAGGGGTGCCTGGCCAGGGGCACCGCCACCCCGCTGTCCCGCCCGACGACCGTCGCGCATGCCTGACGGCCGGAGGTCGTGGATCACCCTCGACGCCAACGAGGCGGCCGCCCGCGTCGCCTACCGGCTCAGCGACGTGATCGCGATCTATCCGATCACGCCGTCGTCGCCGATGGGCGAGTGGGCCGATGAGTGGGCGGCGCAAGGCCGGGCCAACCTCTGGTCCGCGGTCCCGACCGTGGTCGAGATGCAGAGCGAGGGCGGGGCGGCCGGCGCGCTGCACGGGGCCCTGCAGACGGGGGCGCTGGCGACCACCTTCACCGCCTCCCAGGGCCTGCTCCTGATGATCCCGAACCTGTACAAGATCGCGGGCGAGCTGACGCCGGTGGTCGTCCACGTCGCCGCGCGCTCGCTGGCGACCCAGGCGCTGTCGATCTTCGGTGACCACGGCGACGTGATGGCGGCGCGGGCGACCGGCGTGGCCATGCTCGCCTCGAACTCGGTGCAGGAGGCGATGGACCTGGCGGCGGTCGCCCACGCGGCGACGCTGGAGGCGCGGGTGCCCTTCGTCCACTTCTTCGACGGCTTCCGGACCTCGCACGAGGTCGCGAAGATCGAGCCGCTCGACGACGACGACCTACGCGCGCTGGTCGACGACCGGCTGGTGCACGCGCACCGCGCCCGCGCCCTGTCGCCCGCGCATCCCGTGGTCCGGGGCACCGCCCAGAACCCCGACATCCACTTCCAGGCGCGCGAGGCCGCCAACCCGTACTACCTGGCGTGCCCCGCGATCGTGCAGGCGGCGATGGACGCCCTGGCGACACGGACGGGGCGGACGTATCACCTCGTGGATTACGCGGGCGCGCCCGACGCCGAGCGCGTCGTCGTCCTCATGGGCTCGGGCGCGGAGACGGCGGAGGAGACCGCCGCGTTCCTGAACGCGCGGGGCGAGCGGGTCGGCGTCCTGAAGGTCCGCCTGTACCGGCCGTTCCCGGCCGAGGCGCTGGTGGCCGCGCTGCCCGCGACCGTCCGCGCCGTCGCGGTGCTGGACCGGACCAAGGAGCCCGGCAGCGCCGGCGAGCCGCTCTACCTCGACGTCGTGGCCGCGATGACCGAGGCGGTCGCGGCCGGCACGGCGCCGTTCGACCGGGCGCCACGGATCCTCGGGGGCCGCTACGGGCTGGCCTCGAAGGAGTTCACGCCGGCCATGGTGAAGGCCGTGTTCGACGAGCTGCGTGCGCCGCGGCCGCGCACCCATTTCACGATCGGCATCCACGACGACGTCACCCACACGAGCCTGGCCTGGGACCCGGCGTTCTCGATCGAGGCGCCGGACACCGTGCGCGCGGTCTTCTACGGCCTCGGCGCCGACGGCACCGTGGGCGCCAACAAGAACTCGATCAAGATCATCGGCGAGGACACCGACGCGTCTGCCCAGGGGTACTTCGTCTACGACTCGAAGAAGTCGGGCTCGGTCACCGTCTCCCACCTGCGCTTCGGGCCGCGCCCGATCCGGGCGCCGTATTTGATCAGCCGGGCCAGCTTCGTCGCCTGCCATCAGTTCGGCTTCCTCGAGCGGCTCGACGTGCTCGCCGCAGCGGAGCCTGGGGCGGTCTTCCTGCTGAACAGCCCCTACGGGCCGGCGGAGGTCTGGGACCACCTGCCCCGGGCCGTCCAGGAGCAGCTCATCGCCCGGCGCCTGCGCTTCTTCGTGATCGACGGCTCCCGGGTGGCCCAGGACGCCGGGATGGGCGGACGCGTGAACACGATCATGCAGACGTGCTTCTTCGCCATCAGCGGCGTGCTGCCGCGCGACGAAGCGGTGGCGGCCATCAAGCGCGCGATCGAGAAGACCTACGGCCGTCGCGGCGAGCCGGTGGTGCGGAAGAACTTCGCGGCGGTCGACGCGGCGCTCGCGCACCTGCACGAGGTGCCGGTGCCCGGGCGCGTGACGTCGGCGGTCGAGCGCCGGTCGCCGGTCCCGGACGAGGCGCCGGCGTTCGTGCGCGAGGTCACCGCCCGGCTCATCGCCGGCGACGGCGACCTCGTGCCGGTCAGCGCGCTCCCCGCCGACGGCACCTATCCGAGCGGGACCGCCCGCTGGGAGAAGCGCAACATCGCCGCCGAGATTCCGGCCTGGGACGAGGCGCTGTGCATCCAGTGCGGCAAGTGCGTCCTCGTCTGCCCCCACGCCGTCATCCGGGCCAAGGTCTCTGCGCCGGCGGCGCTGGCCGTGGCGCCGGCGGGGTTCAAGTCGGCGCCGGCCCGGTGGCGGGAGTTCGGCGACGCGCGCTACACGCTCCAGGTGTCCCCCGAGGACTGCACGGGGTGCGGCCTGTGCGTGGAGGTCTGCCCCGCCCGGAGCAAGACCGAGGCGCGCCACAAGGCCATCGACATGGTCCCCCAGCGCCCCGTGCACGACGCGGAAGTCGCCAGCTGGAATTTCTTCCTCGGCTTGCCGGACGGCGCGCCGGCGCCGCTCAACACCGCGCTCGTGAAGGACGTGCAGCTCGTCGAGCCGCTGTTCGAGTTCTCGGGGGCATGCGCCGGGTGCGGCGAGACACCGTACGTGAAGCTGGTGAGCCAGCTCTTCGGCGAGCGCGCCCTCATCGCCAACGCGACCGGCTGCTCCTCGATCTACGGGGGCGGCCAGCCGACGACGCCGTGGACGACCGGCGCCCGGGGGCGCGGCCCGGCCTGGGCCAACTCCCTCTTCGAGGACAACGCCGAGTTCGGGCTCGGCATGCGGGTGGCGCTCGACGCCCAGGCCGCGTTCGCCCGGACGCTGGTCGAGCGCCTCGCCGGCGTCCTCGGCGACCTGGCCAACGCGCTCCTCGGCGCCGATCAGGCGACGGAGGCGGGCATCGCGGCCCAGCGCGCGCGCGTGGAGGCGCTCGAGGACCGGCTGCGCGCGATCGACGCCCCCGCGGCGCGGGAGCTGCTGAGCGTCGCCGACGCCCTCGTCGACAAGAGCGTCTGGATCATCGGCGGCGACGGCTGGGCCTATGACATCGGCTACGGCGGCCTCGACCACGTCCTGGCCTCCGGCCGCGACGTGAACGTGCTCGTGCTCGACACCGAGGTCTACTCCAACACCGGCGGCCAGATGTCCAAGGCGACGCCGCGGGGCGCGGTCGCCAAGTTCGCCGCGGGCGGCAAGACCACCGGCAAGAAGGACCTCGCGCTCATGGCGATGACCTACGGCCACGTCTACGTGGCCCGGGTGGCCATGGGCGGCAACGACGCCCAGACGCTCCGGGCCCTGCGCGAGGCCGAGGCCTACCAGGGGCCCTCGCTGGTGATCGCCTACAGCCACTGCATCGCCCACGGCTACGACCTGCGCCACGGCATGGACCAGCAGAAGGCCGCCGTGCTCTCCGGCCATTGGCCGCTGTTCCGCTATGACCCGGCGCTCGCCCGCGAGGGCAAGAACCCCTTGCAGCTCGACTCGAAGGCGCCGAGCCTGCCGCTCAGGGCGTACGCGTACAACGAGACGCGCTACACGATGCTCGCCCACAGCCATCCCGAGACGGCCCGGCGGCTGCTCGGCGAGGCCCAGGACGACGTGGCGGCGCGCTGGCGGCTGTACGAGCACTGGGCGTCGATGCCGGCGCCGCCCGCCGCGGAGGAGGCGCGTCGATGATCGACCTCTCCACGCGGTATCTCGGCTTGCGGCTGGCCAACCCCCTCGTCGCGTCGGCCTCGCCCCTGTGCGAGAGCCTCGACAGCCTCCGGAAGATGGAGGACGCGGGCGCGGCGGCGGTGGTGCTCCACTCGCTGTTTGAGGAGCAGATCGACGTCGAGAGCCACCACCTCGACCGGTATCTCTCGCACGGCGCCGACAGCTACGCGGAGTCCATCACCTACTTTCCCGATCTCCACGACTACAACCTCGGCCCCGACGGCTACCTGGAGCACGTCCGGCGCGCCAAGGCCGCGGTCGACATCCCGGTGATCGGCAGCCTCAACGGCGTCTCCACCGGCGGCTGGATCCGCTTCGCGCGCAAGATCGAGCAGGCGGGCGCCGACGCGCTGGAGCTGAACATCTTCTACCTCCCGACCGATCCCGCCCTCACCGGCGCCGAGGTCGAGCAGATGTACGTCGACCTCGTGCGCGACGTGAAGCGCAGCGTGGCGATCCCGGTGGCCGTGAAGCTCGGCCACGCGTTCACCGCGACCGCCAACGTCGCCCGGCGCCTGGACGGCGCCGGCGCCGACGGCCTGGTGCTCTTCAACCGGTTCTACCTGCCGGACTTCGACCTGGAGACGCTGGACGTCGTGCCGACGCTCACCCTGTCGAGCCCCCACGAATTGCTGGTGCGCCTGCACTGGACAGCCATCCTCCACGGCCACGTGCGCGCCGACCTGGCGGTCACGGGCGGCGTGCACGGCGCCGAGGACGTGCTGAAGGTCATGATGGCGGGGGGCCGAGTCGCGATGACGACCTCGGCGCTGCTCCAGCACGGCATCGATCACCTGGCGCGCGTGCGCGCCGGCCTGCTCGAGTGGATGGAGGCGCACGAGTACGCCTCCATCGCCCAGATGCAGGGCAGCATGAGCGACCGGGCGGTCGCCGAGCCGGCCGCTTTCGAGCGCGCCAACTACATGAAGGTGCTGAGCTCGTACGCCTGGCGGACCCCGCCGCCGGGCTCGAGCAGCGGGAGCAGGAAGTAGACGACGAAGGCGGCGGCGGCCAGGTAGAGCATCCAGTGCACCTGCCGGCCGCGGCCGTTCAGCACCCTGATGGCGACGTACGTCACGAAGCCGGCCCCGATCCCGTTGGTGATCGACCACGTGAACGGCATGACGAGCATGATCACGAACGCCGGGATCGCGTCGTCGTAGTCGTCCCAGGCGATCTCCCGGGCCACGCCCATCATGTAGAAGCCGACGATGACGAGCGCCGGCGCGGTGGCCTGGGCCGGGATGACGCTGGCCAGCGGCGAGAACCACATCGCGACCAGGAACAGCAGGCCGGTCACGACGGCCACCAATCCCGTGCGGCCGCCCTCGGCCACCCCGGCCGCGCTCTCGATGTAGGTCGTGTTGCTGCTGCTGTTGGCCACGCCGCCGAGCACGGCGCCGAGCGAGTCCACCAGGAGCACGCCCCGGGCGCCCGGCAGCCGCCCGCCCGGGCCGAGGAACCCGCCCTTGCCGCCCACGCCGATGATCGTGCCCATCGTGTCGAAGAAATCGCTCAGCATGATCGAGAACGTCACCAGGACGGTCGCCACGACCCCGAGGCGCGCGACCACGCCGACATCGAGCCGCCCGAAGGTCGACAGGTCCGGCAGCTGCACGACCGCCGCCGGCAGCTGGGCGGCGCCCGGCGTGGCGAATCCCTGCCAGTCGGCCGCCAGGCCGTTGAGCACGATGGCGAGCACGGTGGTGAGCACGATGCCGAGCAGCAGCGCGCCCCGCACGCGGCGGGCCATGAGCCAGGCGGTCAGCACGAAGCCGGCGACGAAGACCGCGATAGGCAGCCCGTGCATCGGTCCGAGCGCGACCGGCAGCGGCCCGGTGGCCGGCTTGACCACGAAGCCGGCCGTGAAGAAGCCGATGAACGCGATGAACAGCCCGATGCCCACGCTGATGGCCCGCTTGAGGGCCAGCGGCACCGCCTCCAGCATCGCCTCCCGGAAGCGCGTGAGGACGAGGACCGTGATGACCACGCCCTCCAGGAACACGATCGTCATCGCCTGCGGCCAGGTGAGCCCGCGGCCGGCCACCAGCTCGAAGGCCACCACCGCGTTGAGCCCCATCCCGGGCGCCAGCGCGAACGGGTAGTTCGTGAACAGGCCCATCGCGATGGAGAGGACGCCGGCGGTGAGACAGGTCACCGTGAGGGTCGGGCCGAACGGCAGGCCCTGGCCCTCCAGGCCGGGGACCCCCACGTACCCGAGGACGATGGGGTTCACGAAGATGATGTAGGCCATGACCATGAAGGTGGTCAGGCCCGCGCGCACCTCGGTGCCGACGTCGGTGCCGCGCTCGTGAAGCCGGAACCAGCGGTCGAGGGTTGCCGGCATGGCCGGGGCGATTGTAGCGCGGTCACATTGTGATCGAGCGGAGCGCTCGACTCTCGATCAGGGCGGTCAGGTAGTCGTCCACCCGCCCGGGCAGCGGCCCGCCGCGGATCAGCAGCCCCAGCTCCATGTTTAGCGTAAAGGCGTACTCCGTGAGGTTCGCGCTGGAGATGAGCAGCCACTCTCTGCCTGCCAGAGATCCATCCGCTGCTCGAGCTCCTGCCGTACGAGCTGCGCCACCGCGGCGCCGTGCCCCACCTGGTGGGCGCGAGCCGCGATGTGCTCGATGGCTGCGCGGACGTAGGGATGGTCGCTCGCGACCCGGGCGGCGCGCTCGTTGGCGTTGAACTCGGTGCCGGCCAGCCGGACGCAGGAGGCCAGGAGCGCCGACAGCGCCCGGTCGATCGCGCGCGGCGCGAAGGGCGTGACCGACAGGGCCTCCACGCGCGTGTAGAACGTGCGATGGTAGTGCTCGAACCGCTCGTAGTGGGAGAGATCGCGCGGGCGCACCCAGTTCAGCACCGTGCCGACCAGCCCAGGCCACCGCCGCCCGACCCGGCTGGTCGCCTGGATGTACTCCGCACTCGTCTTTGGTTGGCCGCCGACCACCCTCAGGCCGAGCCGTCTCACGTCGACGCCGACCGAGAGCATGCTCGTCGCCAGCAGCACGTCCAGGGGCCGCGGCGGCAGGCCAGCGGGGCGGGGGCGTTGCCGGCGCCGGGCCTCGATCGCCGGATCGAAGACCGCCTCCAGCAGGTCGAGGATGTGTGGGATGTCCGCTCCGCTCTTGCGGGAGGTCAGCTCATCGACCGACTCGTAGTCGATGCGGCGCACGGCGAGGCCGCGGCGATCGGCGTGCGCCAGGCGCGATCGCACGTCGTCGTCCACCAGCCGCCGCATTCCCCCCAGCTCGCGCATGGCGTTGAAGTAGCCGACCAGCGTCATCCAGGGGTCGGCGTGTCGACCGTGCCGCTCGAAGAGCTGCTGGGCCGCGCCGAGGAACGCCACGTACACGCTGATGAGCGCCGCCTTGAGGCGCCGCCCGGGCGCGCAGAGGCCCAGGTAGCGCCGCCCCGGTTCGCTCTCGCTCGGCTCACGCTGCCGAGAGAAGAAGTTGTCCTCGACATCGAGCCCGTGCGGCGGAAACACCCGCACCTGGCGCACGAAGAGCGCGTGGACCTGGTCCGGGGCGCGGCGGATGGTGGCGGTGGACGCCACCACTTTCGGGCGCACGGTAACGCCCTCCACCTCCCAGGAAGCAAGCCGATCGACCGCGGTCTCGTAGAGTCCCACCAGGGTGCCGAGGGGCCCGCTGATGAGGTGCAACTCGTCCTGCACGATGAGGTCGGGCGGGCGCACGGGCGCCGCCGGCGTCGTGCGCGCCGACGGGTGTGGTGCCCGCGGTGGATGGTGGTCGGCGTCGTCGATCTCTGGCGACCGGAACCCGTGCCGCGAGCAGTGGCCGTCCGCCCGGGGCCTGCGCGCCCGTGAACTCGCAGCGGCCGAGTGGGTCGCCGCAGAACATCAGCGTGCGCGAGCGCCCGCTGCCATAGGTCTCCACTTTGATGTCGCGCCCCGCCTCGATCCGCGCGCCGCACCACGGACAGTTGGTGAGCTGGGCCGGCGAGCCGACGCCGCGCAGGAAGTGTCCCGCTCCGCCGGCGCCGTGGGCCTGGCGCAGCGCCTCGGCGCTCTGCTCGGTCGTGTTCGGGGTCGTCCGCTGCCCCACCCAGAGCCCGATGCGGAACGGCGTCTTGCCCCAGCGGGCCTCGTCCTCTCGCCGGATGAGCTCGCAGGCACACAGCAATGCCGCCGCCCGCTGGAACTGCTGGAGGGTCAGGAGGCGCAGGGTGTAGCGCATCAGAACGGTGATCCCCGGCTCGCCAGCCCGCCCGGCCACCGTGCCCTGCAACCGGCGAATGGCGAGCGTGTAGGCGGTCAAGCCCAGGTAGGCCTCCGTCTTGCCGCCGCCCGTCGGGAACCAGAGGAGATCGGCCATCGCCGTCGGCGCCGCCGAGCGGTCGGGATGACGCAAGTCGGTGAGCGCCGGCAGGTTGAGCAGAATGAACGCGAACTGGAACGGATACCAGCTGCGATTGTCCGGCACGTCGATGGCAGCCACGTCCGGGGCCTCGCCACGGCGCACCCGCTCGGCGTTGAGCGAGCGCACACGCTGCAGCCACATCGCCCGGTTCATGAAGCGGAAGGCCTCGAGGGTCGGCACACTTTCGGCGAGCAGGTCCAGCCCCGCGCGGATGCGGTCGCGGGCCTCCGCGCACCGGGCGAGCGCAGCCTGCGCCGCCTCCCGGTGCTCCGAGAGGCCGGCCGCAGCGTCCTCGACTCGCGCGGTCTGCGCGGCAGACCGGCCAGCGCCGGCACGTCGGCCGCGGTCGTCGAGGTCACCCGTCCGATCTCGACGACGGGAACGACGCGGGTAGCCACGCGGATCGGGCGGTCCCTCACTGCGGGCGGCAGATCGGCATGCACGCTCACGCCGTGACCGACGGCGAACTCCACGTGACGGCGATAGAGCATCGCCATCGCGCGGTCCTCGGGCTCCATGCGCGCAGCGTCCTGATCGAGACGCTTACGGAAGACCGGCGCCCGATCCAGCGCCTCGACGATGATCTCAGGCTGGAACAGCCACGCCTCGTCCTTCCGGCGCTTCTGCTCCTCCTGGCCGTTCACCAGGAACAGAGTCATGATCCACTCGCTGCCCTGGCGGCGAACACGGCCCTGGACGTGGACGTCAGGATAGTCGGCGGTGATGGTGCGCTTGAAGGCGCCCGCGTGCAGCTCGAACGGCTCGATGACCGCCTCGATCTGACGGCGCTTCCACACCAGAGGGCTGTCCCTGCTGTCCTCACCGCCGCTCCTCGCACGCTCGTAGCGTCCCCAGCGCGCGATCACGCGGAGCGTGGACGTGCCGCCGTCCACCGCGAACGTGAGACCGAACGACGAGGGGAACATCGTCGTCGCAGGCGGCGCCGTGCCCTCGTCGCCGCCGTCCTCGGGAGCGCCCTCCCCGGCGACAGCCAGCTCGTCGAACGTTTCCTGCGGGAGGACCTGCTTTCGCGGCGCCAACATGCCGAGCAGGTAGCGCTCCCGCGGCGCCTCGCCCAGCTCCTCCTCGGGTCCGCCGGCCGGGCCGAGCAGGTCGCGGATGACGGCGGCTTCCAGCTCCGCGCGGATCCGGGTAGGCGACGGTGGCACGAGCACGGGGTCAGTCACCAACTGGCCTCAACGGGCCTCCGTCCTGTTACCATGAAACCTACCGGAAAGCGCAAGAAGCAGCGCCCGGCCAACAAGGTGGAGGATCCCATGGACCCCGGAGCGAAGTCCGATCGGGTCCGCTTCCCCTTCAACGAGCGCAAGGCCGCCGCCGCGGCAGCGTTCCTGCTGGACCACGAGGGCGGCACGATGGACTATATGCGCCTCGTCAAGCTCCTCTACCTGGCGGAGCGCGAGAGCCTGGCCCGCCTGAGCCACCCGATTGCCGGCGACGTCTACTCTGCCCTGGACCAAGGACCGATCCTGAGCCGCGTCCTGGACCTCTGCAAGTACAAGTCGACCGGCCCCTGGGCGGCCCAGATCGAGCGCTCCGGACTATGGGCGGTCAAGCTCCGGAAGCCGCCCGATCTGGGCCCGCTCTCGGCCGCGGAGGTGGCGATCCTCGAGGAGGTCGCCAAGCGCTTCCACGAGCGCGACCAGTGGGACCTGAGCACGCTGATGCGCGGCCTTCCCGAGTGGAACGATCCCAGGGGCGGCCGCCTGGAAATCCTGCTCGAGGAAGTCCTGGTCGCGGTGGGCAAGACGACTGAGGAGACCCGGGAGATGCTGGACGAAGCCATCGAGGGTGCGCAGCTGGCCGCAGCCTTCTGCCGGTAATCTTGGGGCGACGGGTTCCGCTTCGCCCACCCCCCACCCATGATCCTCACGTCTGGATCAAGCGACGTCCTGCATTTTGTTGGCGAAATCGCGACCCGAAGTCGGCGGTGGCAGCGGCCTGCCTTCGCGGCGGTACAGCTCGATGGCGTCCTCGACGATCCTGCACAACTCATCGAAGACGGCCTTCTCGTCCTCGCCGTGACAGCCCCCGTAAATCAGGCCTGGAGAGCTTCCGACGTAGCAGCGGTCCTCATCGGACCACTCGACAATCTTCACGTACCGCGCACTGTCTTTCATATTTTCGACTCCTCGATGGCACGCTGAACGGCGCGCACCTGGTAGTGCTTCGCATCATCACCGAGCGCCCCCGATACTGTTACCGGCTTGGCGACCCTCGGGTGGACGAAGTTTCGATGACTGCCCTTGCCTCCTCGATCAATAAAGCCGGCCGCTTGAAGATCGGCTACGAGGTCTCGGATCTTCGGCGGCACAGCTTTCAGATCTTAAGACCCAGAGCACGTTCAGGGAACGTCCATTTTCATATACACCCCGTCCTTGGGTGCGGTCATCCGCGTGGCTGACCTACTCATGTGCACCGAACGCTATTGATGCTGGGACGCTCACCGCCCAGAGCGAGCAACGCGAGCTGCGGTCGGGACCGCGCTGGAGCTCTACCGGCGGCCGCGACCGTGGGGTGCGAGCTTCTCTCTCACCACGACTGAGCCGCTGCACGTGTATCCTGACAGCGACGGCACAGTGCGGATCAAGGGGCGGCTGACCGCGGAGGTCGGCGCGCTGCTCGTGCAGGCCCTCACCGCCGGCCGCGAGACCCTGTCCAGCGCAGGCGCGACCAGGAGCCGGAGCCCGACCCGCCGACGATGGAGCAACAGCAGGCGGACGCGCTGGCGCTGCTCGCCGAGACGGCGCTTCATCACGGCATCGATCCGGGCCCCTCCGGGGAGCGCTACCAGGTGGTCGTCCACGTGGATGCCGCGGTGCTGGCCGACGCCGATCAGCCGGGACAGTCCGTCCTCGAGGACGGCGCACGCGTTCCCGCGGGAACGTCCCAGCGCCTCGCGTGCGACGCCAGCCGGGTGGTGATGCGCCACGACGCCGACGGGCACCTGCTGGAGGTGGGCGCCCGGACGCGGACGATTCCGCCGGCGCTACGCCGAGCCCTCCACCACCGCGACCGCGGATGTCGCTTCCCCGGCTGCCGAGTGCGGTTCGGCCAGGGCCACCATATCCGCCACTGGGCCCACGGCGGCCCCACGACGCTGTCGAACCTGGCCTTGCTGTGTCGCCGGCATCACGGCGCCGTGCACGAGGAGGGTTACCGAGTGGATCGCCAACCCGATGGGGGGTTGCAGTTCCGCCGCCCGGACGGTCGCCTCCTGCCCGAAGTCCCGCCGCCGCCCGGGGTAGCCGGCGACGGGCTGGAGGTCATCCGCGCGCGGCACGAGGCGGCGGGCCTCGCTTTGCACGCCCGGACCGCGATGCCCGGGTGGCTGGGAGAGCGCCTGGACGTGCGCTATGCGATCGACGTCCTGCATCCCCTCGCGGCAGAACCTCGCGTACCGGTCAGCCCGTGAGATTGGCGAAGGGAAGTCGCCCGTACTTTGCGCGGAAGTCGTGAAGCAATCGCCGCTCTTCCTCGCGAGGCGCCAGGGTGCTCGCTCAAGGACTTCTCGTCGAGCCTTCTCGCTGACCGTGAATCGGATACCCTGCTTCGTCTCATGGAATCCGTGCTCCAGGTTCAGATCGACCCAGCCGTAGGCATCCGCCACCAAGCGGTCCATGCCAGCGTGAAGTGATCGGAACGCTCCCACGTCGGCGCTGAGTTGCTCAGCATCGTGGAAGGAATTGTAGAAGGCCGTGAGACCAATACGCATTTGCAGCAACAGGCGACGGCGCTGCATCTCGTATGTTAGAGCTGTGAGCGCGAGCTGCGACAGTCCACGCGGAAATGGGCACGTCTCGAAGCAGTCAGTCGGCGAATAGTTCAGCCTCGTCTCGAATGTGCCGCTATACTCTCGGGCCCAGCATTCGTGGATCGATGACTGCAGCACCGCGAACTCACCGCGAACTCCAAACGGGAAGACGAACAGCCGATCAGCGCAAACTTGGTTTGCTGGAACGGTCGCAAAGGCGACGTGGTGCGTGACACGGGAGATCGCGAGCACTTGGTCCATGCCCGCAATCGCAGCATAAAGCTTCATCGTCGGACGCGCGAACTGCCACCACCGGCGCGCTCGGTCACGCGCCGTCGCGTCCCCGCTGGCGAGCTTGCTGCGTTCTGATCTAACGTCGCGCTCAACGAGAGCGAAGCAGTCCGGATAGTCGGCGGCTACTGGGTCAGAATAGTCATCCGGACCCATCGGCTCGGCGACTGATCAGGGCGGGAGTTCAAGTCCTCACCGTTCAGATAAGGAAACAGCACGTCGCGGTTGCGCGGATTGCGGGCGATGAGGGCCTGCGCCTCTTCAGGAGTCAGAATGAAACCCATGCCGAGGACGATCGACCCCTGGAAGGACTTGTCCCGATTCGCCGCCAGGCGGTACGGCTTGCCGCTCACGGTTCCCGGCACCGTCAGGAACGGCCCGATCCCAGACACCGGCTGGTCATCCAGGACCTGTTCGCCACCCCACGCGCCCCGGTGCACCCACACATGCGCGACTTCCAAGTTGGCCGTCCCCGGCCACTTCCGGCTCGGCACCGCGCGTGGGATGGCGAAGCCCCCGGAGACGAGCTGCTCCAGACCCACCTCGCGCGTGTCGCCCTGGGCGATGGTGTTAGTCGCCAGCATCGCGAGGTTGCCGCCCTCGCGCAGGAGCTGGGCGGCGCGCAGGAAGAAGTAGGCGCAGAGGTCGGCGCTGCCGCGCTTGCCGGCGGCGAGGTGGCGGACGAGGTGGTTGCCGTAGTCGATGCCGAGGACGCCGGTGATCTTCTGGCCGCCCAGGAACGGGGGTTACCGAGGATGGCGTCGAAGCCCGTGACCTCGGGGAACTCCAGGACCCAGTGGAAGGGGCGACGCTCGGGGTGGCGCTCGACGCCGAGCAGGTCGTTGCGGCGGCGCCAGAGGGCCTCGTGGTTGCCGCTAGCCAGGGCGTCGCCGACCTCGAAGGCCAGCTCCTTTAAAAAGTCGTCGAGGGCGCTCGCCTTTTTACCGGCGGTCGTGAGGGCGGCACCGATCAACAGGTCGCCGAGGAGCCGGGCCTCGGACAGGGCGAGGTCGGCCTCGGCGAGGAGGCGGGCCTTCTCCTGGGCGTCGCGCAGATCCTCCACCGTGAAGCTTTCCAGGCGGCGACGGCGGTCGATGGCGCTGGCGAGCGCGTCGCGGCAGCGCTGGGCCCAGAGGTGCACCTGCTGGCCGGAGCCGGCGTCCATGTGGAAGGACTCGATCTGACGGACGTCGGTCGCACCCAGGAGCGAGTCGCCGCAGCGCAGGGCGTGGTCGAGGAACGTGAAGGCCCGGTCCTTTCGTAGCGTGATGAGCCAGAGCGAGAGCTTGGCCATCTCCACGGCCAGCGGGTTGCGATCGACGCCGCAGAGGCACCGGTCGGTGATGAGGCGGCGGGCGAGGATCAGGCGCTCCTCGGGGTCGGCGGGGATGAGCCG
>DASWJN010000087.1:0-19901 GCA_036397135.1 Candidatus Methylomirabilota bacterium | reverse complement strand
CCCGACATGGCCCCCCACGCCCCCCCCAGACGCTCGAACCGCCCCGGCGCAGCCGGGACGGTCCTCGATGACGCGATTCGTTCACAGGCGCTGAGGGGGGCGGACAATCTTCGGCCATGCGTGCCAATTGTGCTGGTCGATAGGGGTCTGCGGGCCAATCTGTCCGGTGCGGATTCCTCGTAAATCGCTGTTTCTGCTCACCGCGGCCGTCGCTGGTCCCCGGGTTGCAGTTCTGGCGCACTTACCGGCACGAGGTACCGGCTCCTCGTGCGCCGTCTCACCCCCGCCGGGCGCGCGACCATCAAGGAGGCGCTTCTGCGGTTGCCGCTCCGGCTCAAGCTGAGCGTCCTGATCATCGCGCTGCTCACCGTGACGGTGCTGTTCGTCAGTGGCTTTCTCCTGCGGACCCAGCAGCGGACGCTGAGCGACGAGATGCGCAAGCGCGGCCTCACCCTCGCCCAGAACCTCGCCGCCGGCGCGAAAACGGCCGTGCTCACCGAGGACGACCTCGGGCTGCAGCTGCTGGTCCGCGACGTGGCGCGCGACGCCGACGTGGCCTACGTCGCCGTCACCGACTCGGCCGGGAAGGTGATCGCCCACTCCGACCTCGGGCTGCTGGGACGCGCCCTCGAGCGGCCGGCCGGCGCGATGCCCCTCGGTGACGCCGTCCTCGTGCAGGCCTTGCCACTGTCCGGACAGGGCGACATCATCGATTTCTCCATGCCGCTCGTCTTCCGCCAGGTCCGTGTCGGCGCCGCCTACGTCGGGTTCAGCCGGGGGGGCATCGACCAGGCGGTGGCCGACGCGCGCACCCGGGCCTCCATCATCACGCTGGCCATGCTCGCGGTCGGCGTCGGCGGCGCCGTGGGCCTCGCCGCCGCTCTCGCGCGCCCGATCATCCGCCTGATGCAGGGGACGCAAACCGTCGCCGACGGCGACTTCTCCGTCGCGCTGCCGGTCACGTCACGCGACGAGCTGGGCGCGCTCACCGCAGCCTTCAACGACATGGCCCGCAGCCTCCGCGAGAAGGAGATGATCAAGCGGGCGTTCAGCCGCTACGTGGCCCGCGAGGTGGTGGACGAGATCCTCAAGGACCCCGAGCAGATCTCCCTCACCGGCGAGCGCCGCGACGTGACGGTGCTCTTCTGCGACATCCGCGGCTTCACGGCGGCGGCCGAGGCGCAGCCGCCGGAGGCGGTCGTCGAGCTGCTCAACGCGTTCTACGACCTCATGATCGAGACGACGTTCAAGCATGACGGCACCCTCGACAAGTTCCTCGGTGACGGCGTGATGGCCGTCTTCGGCGCGCCGCTCTATCGGCCCGACCACGCCGTGATGGCGGCGCGGACCGCGCTGGCCATGCAGGCCGCCATCCGGGACCTCAGCGCGCGGCGCGTCGCCGCTGGCAAGCCGCCCCTCGAGGTCGGCATCGGCCTGAACGCGGGCGTGGTCATCGCGGGCACGATCGGGACCGACGCGCGGATGGAGTATACGGTCGTGGGCGACAGCGTGAACCTCGCCGCCCGGCTCGAGTCGTGCGCGGGTCCCGGACAGATCCTGGTGTCCGCGGAGATGCACGCGCGTCTCGACGGCGCCGTGCGGGCCCGGCCGCTCGGGCGCTTCAACGTCAAGGGCCGGGACGAGGCGGTCGAGGTGTGGGAGCTTTTGAGGCTCGAAACATGCTGAGCGGCCGCGCGCTGGCCGGCCTCGCGCTCCTCTCCTTCGCCGCCGGCGGGTGTGCCGGCCTGCGCCAGGCGCTGGACGCCCTTCGTCCCCCCGAGGCCCCGGCGCCGGCGCTCAACGCCAACGTGCCGACGGCCGATCAGCTGGCCGCGCCCTACCGGGTCCAGGCCGAGCAGCACGAGCGTGACGGGGCGCTGCGCCAGGCCGGCGAGGCCTGGATGACCGCCCTGGCCCTGGCCCCCGATGACGACCCGAGCCGCACGGCCCTCAAGCGCCTGCGGGAGCGGATCGACCGCGAGATGTCGGCGCACCTGCAGCGCGGCTGGCACGCGGTCGCCCGCTGGGCGCCGGCCGAGGCGCGCCGGCACTTCCTCGCGGCGCTCGCGCTCGATCCCGACTCGCGGACCGCGCAGGAGGCGCTTCGCGCCGTCCCGGCCGGGCCGGCCGCCGCGCCGGGCGCCGACGGCAAGCGGCCCGCCCTCGTGGTCCGTCCGGTCGTGCTCGCGCCCGCCGACGGCCGCGTCGACGGAGTGCGACCGCCCCCGCCGCTGTCCGAGCCCCGGCGCGCGCCCGCCGACGAACCGGAGAAGCCCGAGGTGCTCTATGCGGCCGCCCGGGCGCACCTCGCCGAGGGGCGGGACGAGGACGCGTACCGGGCCCTCGCCCAGCTCGCGCGCGTCAGCCCCGGCTACGCCGACTCCGCGCGCCTCGTCCGCGACCTCCTCCCCCGCCTCGTGCGCCAGCGCTACCAGGAAGGGTTACGCCTCTTCCGCGACGAGCTGCTGGAGGACGCGATCGAGCAGTGGCGCGGCGTGCTCGAGCTCGACCCCCGGCATGCGCACGCCCGCCGGAACATCGAGCAGGCCGAGAAGATGCTCCGCACGCTCGCCGCCCACGAGAAGCGCTGAACGCCGCCCGTCGACGTCCCCGCGAGGCCGCCTCAGAACGTCACGCGCAACCGCTTGAGTCCGCGCAAAACGGACGACTCGCGCCACTCGAGCGAAGGCTCCGCCAGCCCGAGACCGGGCGCCCGGCGCAGCAGGGTGCCGAGCGCGATCCGGCCCTCGACGCGCGCGAGCGGGGCGCCCAGGCAGAAGTGGATGCCATGGCCGAACGAGATGTGGCGCACGTCGCGGCGGGTGACGTCGAGCCGGTCGGGGTCGGGGAACTGGGCGGGGTCGCGGTTGGCGGCGCCGAGCGCGGTGACGACCATCGCGCCCTTGGCGATGGGCCGGCCGGCGATCTCCACGTCGGTGGTCGTGATCCGGGCCGTGCGTTGCACGGGGCTGTCGTAGCGCAGCAGCTCCTCGATCGCGTTGCCGATCAGCGCGGGGCCGGCCCGCAGGCGCGCGACCTGGTCGGGATGGCGCAGGAGCGCCAGGGTGCCGTTGCCGATCAGGTTCACCGTGGTCTCGTGGCCGGCGATGAAGAGCAGCAGGCACATCGCGATGACCTCGGGCTCGGTCAGCTTGTCGCCCTGCTCCTCGACGGCCAGCAGTCCGGATAAGAGATCGGCCTGCGGCCGGGCCCGGCGCCCGGGCACGAGCGCCCGGAAGTAGTCGGCGAGGGCGCGGCGGGCGACCCGGCCGCGATCGACGATCGACTGGTGCGACGGCAACCCGATCGCATCCAGGCTGCGCGCGATGTCCGCCGACCAGCCGCGAATCGACGCGTGGTCGTCCACCGGCACGCCCAGCATCTCGCAGATCACCGTCACCGGCAGCGGGTAGGCCAGGTCCTCGATCACGTCCATCCCGCCCTGCCGCTGGGCCGGCTCCAGCAGCCGGTCGACGATCTCCTGGATGTGGCCGCGCATCTGCTCGATGACGCGCGGGGTGAACGCCTTGCTCACCAGCGCCCGCAGCCGCGTGTGGTCGGGCGGGTCGCGGAAGAGCATCGAGCGCGGCAGCCGGTCGGACTCCTCGCCTCCGTACACCGCCGCCAGCATCTGCTGGAACTCCTCGCGCCCGAAGCGCGGGTCGCGCAGCGCCGTCACGCAGTCCTCGTAGCGCGTGAGCACCCAGAAGCCCATCGGGGTCTGGTGCACGGGGTCCTGTTCGCGCAGCCGCCGGTAGAACGGGTACGGGTCGGCGTGGAACTCGGGCAGGAACGGGTTGAAGAGCACCTCGGGCGTGGCCATCCGCTGGGTCCTCTCTCCGCCCCAGTACACCACAACCCCGCCGCCGGCGCGCGGCCGTCCCGCGTCATCGAGACTTCGCCGGCGCGTCACACGCGGGTCATGGCCCGTCGCGAGGGTGCGGGCAGAAGTCGATCGCTCATCCCAACGGAGGACGCCAGCCATGGCCAGCATCGATGACGATGGTGTGAGCAACACGTCCGCGAACCCGACCTTCCACGAGGTGGTCGAGGCCCGCCTGTCACGACGAGGCTTCCTCGGCGGCGGCCTGGCCGCCGCCGCGACACTGTCGCTCGGCGGCGTCGGCTCGCTGCCCGCCGCGGCGACGGGCCGGCACCGCTCGCTCCTGGGCTTTCAGGGCATCCCGGTGTCGGCGGCCGGCGCCGTCGTCGTGCCGCCGGGCTACACGGCCCGGGTGCTCATCGCCTGGGGCGACCCGGTGTCGGACGGACCGGAGTTCCGGCAGGACGCCAGCAACACCGCCGAGGAGCAGGCCCGGCAGTGGGGCATGCACAACGACGGCCGTGCTGCTCTTCCCCGACGGGACCGCCGGCTGGAACGCGGCGAAGACCGCAAGACCGGCCCCCGACCGACCTCGAGCGCCGCTACGGCATGTACGACCGCGACTGGACGGAGCCGACGTTCGCCTGGGACATCTTCGCGCTCGGCGGCGACCCGGCGGTGCCGGCCCACGGCTCGACCATCAACGGCGACAAGTTCGGCTCGCCCGACGGCATCTACGTGGCGCCGAGCGGCCGGCTGTGGATCCAGACCGACGTGTCGGGCAGCACGATCGACAGCGGCCCCTACGCCGGCTTCGGCAACAACCAGATGCTAGCCGCCGACCCCGTGACCCGCGAGATCCGGCGCTTCCTCGTCGGGCCCAACCGTTGCGAGGTCACCGGCGCGTACATGACCCCCGACGAAAAGACCATGTTCGTGGGTATCCAGCACCCGGGCGAGAACGACCCCGCCGACCCCAAGCGGTACAGCTCGTGGCCGGATGGCGAGGCGGGCGGGCGCCCCCGCTCGGCCTGCCTCGTGATCACTCGCGACGACGGGGGTCCCATCGGCGGGCCCGACCCCCACGGCAACGGTCACCACGGCCCGAAGTAGTGTCCCGAGTCAGAAGTCCGCGCGCAGTGCCGACGTGGGCGAGGTGCCCGTGGGGCGGGTTCGCGGACCCGTTCCCGCCGCCCGTCACCGTGCGCCCCGCAGCCTGATGGAGCCCAGCCGTGGCGGGTGCGAGGCGGACTCCAGCCTCGTGGTACCGCGAACCCGCCCCACGGGCACCTCGCCCACGTCGCTCCGGGCACTAGCGGGCGAGCGACTCCCACAGCACCTCGGCCGGGTGCTTGGCGCGGCGCCCGGCCAGATGCTGGATCTGCTGGCGGCAGGAGATGCCGGAGGCCACCACCTCGGTGGTGCCCGGCGCCGCCTTCACGGCGGGAGCCAGGCGGCGGTTGCCGAGGACGACGGAGACGTCGTAGTGCTCGCGCTCGAAGCCGAACGAGCCGGCCATGCCGCAGCAGCCGGAATCGACCTCACTGACCGTGTAACCCGCCCACTGCAGGACGGCCACCGTGGGCGCGGTGCCGACCATCGCCCTCTGGTGGCAGTGGCCGTGCAACAGCGCCTGGCGCGCGCCCGGCTTGAACGCCAGCGCGAGTCCGCGTTCGCGCTCGCGGAGCAGGAACTGCTCGAGCAGCGCGCTCTGCTTCGCCACCGCGCGCGCCTCGTCGGTGCGGAGCAGGTCGACGTACTCGTCGCGCAGCGTGAGCAGGCACGAGGGCTCCAGCCCGACGATGGCCACGCCGCGGGCGGCGTAGGGGTGCAGCCGCGCGACGTTCCAGGCCGCGTGCTCTCCGGCCTCGGCCAGCATCCCCTTGGAGATCAGCGGCCGACCGCAGCACTTGCGGTCCACCAGCACCACCCGATAGCCGGCGGTTTCCAGCAGCTGGACGGCGGCGTGGCCGATCTCCGGCGTGTTGTGGGTCACGAAGGTGTCGTGGAAGAGCACGACCTCGCCGCGCGGCGCCGCGGCCGGAACGGGACGGCGGGCGAACCAGTCGGTGAACGTCTGCGGCGCGAAGGCCGGCAGCGGGCGGCGGCGGTCGATTCCGAGCACTTTCTCCATCAGCCAGCGGTTGAACGGCACCTGCACCATCCAGTTGGAGATCGTCGGCAGCCGGGCGGCGAAGCGGCTCAGCCGCTCGATCCGGCCGAAGACCCGGTTGCGCAGGGGCAGCCCGTTGGCCCGGTAATAGTGGTACAGGAACTCGTACTTCATCTTGGCCATGTCCACGTTGGCCGGGCACTCGGCCTTGCAGCCCTTGCACTCCAGGCAGAGATCCATCACCTCGTGGAGCCGCTTGCCGGTGAACTCGGCGGGCGCCAGGCGCCCCGACAGCACGGCCCGCAGCGCGTTGGCCCGGCCGCGGGTGGAGTGCTCCTCGTCACGGGTGGCCATGTAGGAGGGACACATCGTGCCCTCCAGCTTCTTGCGGCAGGCCCCGACGCCGTTGCACATCTCGACGGAGGCCGCGAAGCCGCCCGCCTCGGAGAAGTCGAGCAGCGTCGTCGGCTCCCAGGTCTTGTAGTCCACGCCGTAGCGGAGGTTCTCGGTGATGCCGGGCGCGTCGACGATGTTGCCGGGGTTCATCCGGTGGTCGGGATCGAACGCCCGCTTGAGACGGCGAAACGCCTCCATGATCCCCGGGCCGTACATGCGCTCGAGGAGCGGGCTGCGGGCGCGGCCGTCGCCGTGCTCGCTGGAGATCGTGCCGCCGAACTCCACCACCAGGTCGGTGATCTCGTCGGCGATCGCGTGAACCTGATCGAGGCCCCGCGGCGTCTTGAGGTCGATCACCGGGCGGATGTGCAGGCAGCCCACCGAGCAGTGGCCGTAGTAGGCGCCGACGGTGTCGTGCCGGGCGAAGATCTCCTTGAAGCGCGGCACGAACTTCGCCAGGTTCCGGGGATCCACGCAGGTGTCCTCGACGAAGGCGATCGGCTTCTTGTCGCCCTTCATGCCGAGCAGCAGGCCGAGCCCGGCCTTGCGCAGGTTCCAGATGGTCCGCTGCTCGGCGGCGTCGTAAGCGGCGTGGGCGGCGTAGCCGAAGCGGTCGCGCGCCCGGCGCGCCTCCAGCGCCTCGACCTTGGCCCGGGCCTCGGCCTCGTTCTCGCCGGTGTACTCCACGATCATGATGGCGGCGGGGTCGCCCTGCACCCAGCCCATGCGCCGCGACTGCTCGATGTTGTTGCGGGCGAGGTCGAGGATCAGCTTGTCGGTCACCTCGACCGCATACGGGCCCGTCTCCAGAATGGCCTGGGAGGATTCCAGCGCCTCCTGCATGTCGCGATAGTGGATGACGTCGACCGCGGTGGCCCGGGGCCGGCGCACCAGGCGCACGCGGGCCTCGAGGATCGTGAGGAGCGTCCCCTCGGAGCCGACCACGAGGCGCGCCATGCTCAGCGGGCGGGGCGTCCCGTTGCCGCCGCCGGCGTAGGAGCGCGGGCGCACGCCGAGGCCGAGCAGCTCGTTGAGGTTGTAGCCGGCCACCCGGCGCCAGTGCTTCGGATAGCGGGCGCGAATCTCGTCCGCGTACGCCTCCCGGATGCCCGCCACCTCGCGGTAGATCTGCCCCTCCAGCCCGGGCACGCGGCACTTCGCCTCGAACTCGGACGGCGTCAGCTCGCCGAACACCACCTCGGTGCCGTCCACCAGCAGCGCCCGGATCTCGAGGACGTGATCGACCGTCAGGCCGTAGGCGATCGAGTGCGAGCCGCCCGAGTTGTTGCCCATCATGCCACCGAGCGTCGCGCGGTTCGAGGTCGAGGTGTCCGGCCCGAACAGCAGTCCCAGCGACCCGACGTGATGATTCAGCTCGTCCTGCACGAGCCCCGGCTGCACGCGCGCCCACTGCTCGTCGCGGTTCACCTCCACCACCTGGTTCATGTGCTGGGTGAAGTCGACCACGAGCGCGCGGTTGACCGTCTGGCCGGTCAGCGAGGTGCCGCCGCCCCGCGGCAGCAGCGCGACGTTCTGCTCCCGCGCCACCTGCACCGCGGCGCGGACGTCGTCGGCGTCGCGCGGGATGACCACGCCGATCGGCTCGACCTGGTACATCGAGGCGTCGGTGGAATACAGGAGGCGCGAGCCGTGGTCGAAGCGGACAGGGCCCCGGACGACGCGGCGCAGGGCGTGTTCGAGGTCGTTCACCGCGCCATTATACCCGCCGCTCTCAGCGCACCGTGGATGGCGGCGCCACGTGAGGGTTCAGGTACGGGCTCACCGGCCCCCGGTAGGGAAAGTAGCGGGCGGTGCCGGGCAGCCAGGTCGACGGCGGCACCACGCAGGAGCAGAAGCCACCCGGCGTGACGACCGTCTGGACCGGGCACCAGCCCCATTCGGTACTGCAGATCGTGGCCGGGGGCGCTGCCATTCCCCGTGGCGGGGGCGGCGCCGGGGCGGGCGCGAAGTTCTGCGCGACCGTGGACGTCGCGGTCGCGAGCACCAGGATGGCGGCAGTCAGCAGGCGGAGCATGAGCTACTATAGCCCCATGCTCCGCTGGCTCCTGGTGGGGGCGGTGCTGCTCGGCGGGGCCGGCGTCGCGCCCGCCGCGCCCGCCGCGCCCGGCTTCCGGGTGAAGACGCTCGACGGTCAGGCGATCGATTCCCTCGAGCTGATCGGCAAGAAGGTCGTGGTGCTCCGGTTCCAGGCCTCCTACTGCAAGCCGTGCGCGCGCGAGTCGGCCGCGCTGGCGCGGGTGGCCGAACGCTATCGCGCCCGCGACGTCCAGGTCATCGCCGTCCACGTGCAGGACACCGTCACCGATACGCGCCGCTTCGTCCGCGCGAACAAGGCCACCTACGCGGTCACGCTCGATCCCAAGCTCAGCCTCGGCAACCGCTTCGGGTTCAAGGGCACCCCCTACACGGTGGTGATCGACAAGAAGGGCGAGATGGTCGTGCGCCTGCACGGCCAGAGCGCGGTCAGCCGGCTGCCGCGCATTCTCGACGGGCTCCTCGCGGCCGCGTCGCGAGATGCACCATTGCGTTCAGGATTTGCCGCGCCAGTATCCCGAGTCGGACGTCCGCGCGCGGTGCCGACGTGGGCGAGGTGTCCAGGGGGTGGGTCCGCGGACCCGTTCCCGCCGCCCGTCACCATGCGCCCCGCAGCCTGATGGAGCCCAGCCGCGGCGGGTGCGACGCCAGCCTCGTGGTGCCGCGGACCCACCCCCTGGGCACCTCGCCCACGTCGCTCCGGCGGTCGGCGAACTTCTGACTCGGGCACTAGCCCGGCTTCAGCATCACCTTGATCGCCCGGTCCTGCTTGGCGTCGAAGATCGCGTAACCGCGCGGGGCGTCCTCGAGCGGGATCGTGTGGGTGATGATCCGCGCCGGCTGGAGCTTCTTCCGCTGGACCAGCGGCATCAGCGGCGTCATGTAGTTGCGCGCGTTGCAGATGCCCATCTTGAGCGTGAGATCCTTGAAGAATGCCTCGCGGGCCGGGAAGCCCATCGACGGCTCGACGTACACGCCGACCGACGACACCGTGCCGCCCGGGCGCACCGACTGGATCGCCTGCGTGAACGGCGCCTCGTGGCCGACGCACTCCAGCACCACGTCGGGGCCGTGGCCGTCGGTGAGCGCGCGGAGCTGCTCGGCCGGATCGCCCTTGTCCAGATCGACCGGCTCGGCGCCGAACTCCCTGGCCAGGTCGAGCCGATAGCCCACGCGGTCCACGGCGAACACGCGCGCCGGGCCGAAGAGCTGGGCCGACTGCATCGCCAGCAGGCCCACCGGCCCCGCCCCGAACACCGCCACGCTGTCGCCGGGACGGATGCCGCCGTTCTCGGCGCAGACGTAGCCGGTGGAAAGGATATCGCCCAGGAAGAGGGCGTCGTCGTCACCGAGATCGGCCGGGACCTTCTCGCACAGGTGGTCGGCGAACGGCACGCGGATCCGCTCGGCCTGGCCGCCGCCCCACACGTGGCCGAAGCGCCCGCCGAAGACGGCCCGGCCGGTGGTCGCGCACTGGGTCGGCAGGCGCCGGCGGCACCACTCGCAGCTCCCGCACGACACGGAGAACGGCACGATGACCCGGTCGCCCCGTCGCACCGTGCGCACGGCCGCGCCGGCCTCCTCGACCACGCCCATGAACTCGTGGCCCATGATGGCGCCCGTCTGCACCAGCGCGCCGCCGCCGCGGCCGTGGTACTGGTGCAGGTCGGAGCCGCACACCGCGCTCGTGGTGATGCGCAGCAGCACGTCGGTCGCATCCACCAGCTTGGGATCCGCCACGTCGGTGACCCGCACGTCGCTCACGCCGTGGAACGTGATCGCCTTCATCGCGCCTCCTCCTTGCCCTCCGTCTCGTAGAGCACCAGGGCGGCGGCGCCCCGCATGGTCACCCGCTTGTCGCCCGGCACGATCGCCACCCGTGTCGCCGCCAGCGCCGGGGCAAACGCGTACTCGCCAGCCGCCTTCATGAGGCGCGCCTCCAGCGGCGCCAGCGAGGTCGCGACGCCGCCGGTAACGACGACGACCTCCGGATTCAGGCCGTTGACCACGGTGCCGATCATCGCCGCCAGTGCCCGGCAGGCCTCGTCTACCACACCCGCGGCCACCGTGTCACCCGCGGCGGCGGCGGCGAAGACCATCCGCGCCGTGATTGCGCGCGGGTCGTCCCCGGCGGCCCGGAGCAGCGTGGACCTCGCGCTCCCCGTCGCCCGCGCGCGGGCCGCCTCGGCGATGCCGCGCCCGCTGGCAAACACCACCAGGCAGCCGCGTCCGCCGCACCAGCACGGAGGCCCGTCGAAGTCCACCGGCACGTGCCCCAGCTCGCCGCCGAACCCGGCGGCGCCGCGGACGAGCCGCCCGTCGAGGACGATGCCGGCGCCGATCCCGGTGCCGACGGCCAGCGCCACCAGCGAGCGCGCGCCGCGCCCGTGCCCGAACCGCCACTCGGCCAGCGCCAGCGCGTTGACGTCGTTGTCGACGAAGACCGGCAGCGCGAAGCGCTCGGCCAGCTCGGCCGCCAGCGGCCGGCCGGCGAGGTCGGGGATGTGGTGCACGGGCTCGCCGACCCGGCCGGCGGCGACGTCCACCGGGCCGGGAATGCCGAGGCCGATTCCGCCGATCGTGTGGCCCAGGCGCCCGGCGCGCTCGCGCACCGTCGCGATCAGCCCGGCGATCGTGTCGAGCGCGCGACCGGGACCGTGGCGATGGGTGGCAACGCTCTCCTCGACCACGACCTCGCCCTGGGAGGTCACGGCGCCGGCGGCCGTGGTGGTGCCGCCGACGTCCACCCCGAGCAGCAGCGGGGACGGCGGCATCGCCGGCGGCTCCTAGAGCTGACCGAAGTGGCGGAGCGTGATCCCGAGGGCGCCGGCGGCGGCGCGGGCCGCTCCGGTGCCGAGTCCGGCCATCTCGATCTCGCGCTGGCGGCCGTAGCGGCTGTAGGCCAGCTCGGCGTCGAACCAGCCCGGATGGCACATGAACTCCGACACGCCGGGCGGCAGCGCGCGCAGGTGGCCGAGGGTGCGGGCGGGCGACCAGTACGCGTCGGGTCCCGACTCGCCGAAGAAGTGATCGGGCGTGCGCAGGCCGGCGCTGCGCGCGCGTGACCGGGCCGCCGCGTCCTGGCTGCGCACGGCCAGGCCGCGCCGCCGGGCGACGTCGAGCACCACCCCCCGCACCGGCGGGTGCAGCCCCACGTGGTGGTGGGTGTCCAGGTGCGTCGGTGGGCGGCCGAGCAGCCGCTCGAAGCGCTCGAGCTGCGCCTCGATCTCCACCCGGACCTCCCGCGCGTCGGCGCCGGCAGCGGCGCGCCCGGGGTCGCGCACGAAGCGCCCGCGGCCGTCCACCAGCGTGCGCGCGCGCGTGAGGGGCGTGCCGAGCGTGAGGTTCACGTGCAGCCCGAGGCCCAGCGCCGAGTCGCGCGCGGCGGCGAGCTGCTCGCGGTCGAGGTCGGCGGTGACCAGCACGGTGGTGCTGCTGACGATGCCGTGGCGATGGGCGGCCAGGATGCCCGCGCTCACACCGGGCGTGAGCCCGAAATCGTCGGCGTTCACGATGAGCGCCCTCACGTCAGGCGCCCCTCGATCACGAAGCGCTCCACGCGCTCCGGCATCCCCGGCGGCAGCGTGCCCTCGGCGTCGAGCGCGCGGAGGTGCTCGAGCCGCTCGTAGCCGATGCGCGGGAAGCCCTGTGTCTCGCTGCCGATCAGGCGAGGCGTGAGCCCGGCCGCCTCCAGCTTCGCGAAGGCGGCCTCGCGCCCGAGGAAGGCGAAGATCGTGGTCACGAACCGGCCGCCGGGCGCCAGGTGCGCGGCGGCGCCGGCGATGAGGCGGTCCAGCATCTCCCAGCCGTCGTGGCCGCCGTTGTCGGCGGCGGCGGCGGCGTCCCGCCGCTCACGCCCCGGCGGGGTGGGCATCTGCGGCGGGTTGCTGCACACGAGGTCGAAGCGCTCGCCCGTCACCGGCGTATAGCCGTCGCCGAGGCGCGCGTCGATCGTGACGCCGTTGAGCGCGGCATTGGCGCGGATGGTCTCGACCGCGGCGGGGACGACGTCCGTCGCCACCACGCGCGCGCCGCCCCGGGCGGCCAGCACCGCGGCCAGCCCGAAACCGGCGCCGATCTCGACCATCCGCTCGCCCGGCCGCACGGCAAGATGGCGGCAGAAGAGGAGCGAGCCGGCCTTGGGCGGCTGCACCCCGTCGGGCACGCGGAACACGCAGTCCCCGTAGAGGTAGAGCAGCACGCCGGCGCCGGTCACTTCCCCTGCACCTTCCGGAAGTAGAGCCGGATCGCCTCCTTGAGCTGGGCGCGGGCCCCGGCCGAGGTCTGGGCGTCCTCCAGCGTGTCCAGCTCGATCGCCAGCGGCACGCCTTCCTTCTTCACGCCGTCCAGCTCGGCCGTGAGCCCGCACCGCTCGTCCGATTCGGTGAACACGAGCTTGGCCTTCTGAAAGGTGCCGTCGTCGCGCGCGATCTGCGCCACCGTCTCGACCAGCAGCCGCTTGATCGCCTCGGCGTCGCCGGCCGGGATGGTGGAGAACGCCGCCGTCAGGTCAACGTCCGCCATCGGTATACACCTTCAGGATGTCCGCGTGCGCCCGGGCGGCGTTGGCGCGGATCGCGAACGAGATGGCCTCGCGCACTTCGTCCTCGCTGGCGCCGCTGGCCCTGGCACCTGCCAGGTCCCGCTTCGCTCAGTGGGTGTTGCCGACGGCGAGGTTGGCCGCCAGGTAGCAGAGATACGCGGTCTTGGGATCGAGCGCCCCTTTCGTGTACTTCCACGACGCGATCACCTTGTCTTCGAGCGGCATTCGTCGTCTCCTTTACTTGCCCATCAGGATCCTGGCCAGCTCGCCCGGCGCGGTCACCATCGCGTCGTGGCCAGTCTTCAACTCGTGGAACGCCCACTTGCGGTCCTCGCGGAGGCGCTCGGCGAACTGGTCGAACGCGCCCATCGCGGGCTTCGAGCAATAGATGTAGGTGCGCTTGAGCCGCTCGCCGCCGGCGGCCGGCAGCGGCTGCTCGAACGTCCGGATCGGCTGCGGCACCAGGTGCTTGTTGAGCCACTCGGTGTCGCGCTGGCTGGTGACGCCGAAGCGTTCGGGCGAAAAGGACGGCAGCTTCCAGCCGTCGCCGTGTGCCTGGACCGCCTCGCGCATCGCCGCCGCCCGCTCGCCGAGGTAGTCGAGCAACGACTTGCCGGCCTCCGGCACGAACGCGTCGAGATAGACGAGGTGGCCGATGCGGGCGGCCGCGCGCGCCGCCACGCCGGTGATCACCATGCCGCCGTAGGAGTGACCCACCAGCGTGACCTGGCGCAGCTCCTCGCGCTCCAGCACGGCCACGACGTCCTGGATGTGCGTCTCCAGGTCGACGTCCGGCCGCGCCAGGTGCGCCCGCTCGCCGAGACCGGTGAGCGTGGGGGTGTACACCTCGTGGGCGGCGTCGCGAAGCAGCCGCGCGACCTTGGCCCAGCACCAGCCGCCGTGCCAGGCGCCGTGAACGAGCACGTATGTCCCAATCGCCATCCGGGGTTCCTCAGTGGCCGGCGGCGGCCGCCGCGCTGTACTGCTCCAGGCCGGCCTCCAGGCCCCTGGCCGTCACGCGGATCGCCACCGGGCGCGCGAAATTGAGAGCCGAGTACGACTCGTCCTTGGATGCGACCTTGTGCCCGCGCCGGGCCAGCCCGGCCAGCGCCTTGTCGCCGACGCGCGTGCTGACCAGCACGTCGCCGCCCTCGGCGTGCACCCGCGGGGCCTCCACCGCCGCCTGGGGCGAGGCCTTGAGATCGACCAGGTTGCTGATGACCTGCGGCAGGGCCGAGATGATCCCGCGCCCGCCCGGCGCGCCGGCCGTGAACGCCGGGGCGCCGCGCTTGAAACCGAGCACGGGCACCATGTTGACGAGCCCCCGCTTGCCGGGCCCGACCGAGTTGGCCTTGCCAGGCTCGGGGTCGAACCAGATCATGCCGTTGTTGAGCAGGATGCCGGTGCCGGGGACGACGACCCGCGAGCCCCACAGCGAGACCGCCGTGTGCGTGAGTGACACCATGTTCTTGTGCCTGTCGATCACGCTCACGTGCGTCGTGCACTCGTCGGTCGCCCGCGGGCGGCGGCCCGGGCCCGGCGTGCCGCGACGGATCTCGGCCGCGGCGGCCCGCGCGTACTCCCTGGACACGAGCCGCTCCCAGGGGACCTTGACGACCGCGGGATCGGCAAGATGCTCGAAGCGGTCGCGGAAGCCCCGGGCGATGGCGCTGGCGCGCAGGTGCAGGCCCTCGACCGTCTGCCAGCCCACGCGCGCCGAGGGGAACTCCCCGAGGACGTTGAGGATTTCGAGCGCCGTCGGGCCGCCGGTGGCCCCCGGCGAGAACGCCAGGTCGGTGTCACGATAGCGGCCGTGCAGGGCCGGCTCCACGATCACCCGGTAGGCCTCGAGATCCTCGCGCCGGATCAGCCCGCCGTTGGCCGCCATGTCGTCCACGAGCGCCTGGCCGATGGCGCCGCGATAGAAGGCGTCGGGGCCGTCCCTGGCGATCAGCTCGAGGCTGCGGGCCAGGTCGGGGTAGAGCGAGCGGTCGCCGGGCTGCATGCCGGCCGGCCGAGGACTCCAGCGGCCGTCGCGCAGGTACGCGTGGGCCGTCGCCGGGAACGCCGACAGCTCCTGCTCGAACTTCGCGTGATTGAGCGCCAGGTACCAGTCCGTCTCGAACCCGTCACGGGCCAGCCCGATCGCCGGCGCCAGGACGTCGCGCCAGTCCATCGTCCCGTAGCGCTCCAGCGCCTGCGCCAGGCCGGCCACCGAGCCGGGCACCGCGACCGAGCGATGGCCGTACTCGTTGGCGGCGTTCTCGGTGCGAGGCCAGGCGAACAGCCCCTCCGACACGCCGTCGACGAGGGTGTACATCGACTCGTGCGCCGCCAGCGGCGCCACGCCGTTGAAGTTGAGACAGACCGTCTCCCCCCGCCTGGCCAGGTGCACGAGCATCGTGCCGGAGCCGGCGATGGTCGACATGAACGGCTCGACCACCGTCATGGCGAAGGCGGTGGCCACGGCGGCGTCGACGGCGTTGCCGCCGCGGGCCAGGACGGCGGCGCCCACCTCGGCGCCGCGCCGGTGCTCGGCGGCGACCATCCCGCGCGGAGCGAGCGGCGTCTGCTTGGTGACGACGAGGCGTGAGCAAAGCATGAGGCCCTCCAGGGTCAGCTGGGCGGTACGAACTGCGTGATGTCGATCAGGCGCTGTCCGGCGAAGAACAGGTTCCAGCCGAGGGGATAGACCCACACCTCGGTGGCGTTGCCCTGAATCTGCGGCCAGTAGCGGCGGGCGATCTTCTCCATCCGGGCCTGATCGTCGCTGATCGACGCCGGGGCCCCGAGCAGGATCAGCACCTGCTCCTTGTCCATGCCGACCGCCACCTGGCGCAGGAAGCGGAACGTCGAGACGTCGAGCGCGTTGACCTTCTCGGGGTGCGCGCGCAGGTAGGCGGCGATGCGCTGCTCGATCTGCTCGTCCCACTGCCGCCGCTCTTCGAAGGTCGGCTCCCGCCCGCTCTCCTCGAGCACGCGCAGGTTCAACATCTGCTGCGCCGTCGGCCCCTGCGTCGTCCGCTGCTCCACCTCCCCCCGCGTCGCACACCCGCCGATCACCGCGGCCAGCACAGCCGACGCGATCAGGAGTGCCGCGGACGTCCAGGCCGCTTCCGGGATCGAACGCAAAGCGGAACATCGCATCACGCGCGTCAGCATAGCAGACGGACGGCCAGGACGGAGTCTACCTCGGTCCGGCATTGGGGGACATCGGGGGGAGCATGGCTCCCCCCGATGTTGCTCCCCCCGATGTCAAATGAGCGCACTCTCCAGCACGATCCCCCGATCGATCACTCTTCCCGCCTGCGCCAGCAGGCGGGCGACCGCCACCGGCACCTCCGGGCTGTCCGCCAGCTGCCGCAGGAGATCGATCAGCCGCCGCATCGCCCGGATCAGGTCGCCCTCGTGGCCGCCGAACGCTCCCTGCACGATGCCCGACCAGTCGTCGTCGCCCGAGGCCCAGCGGTAGACGGCCGGCATGAACCCCGGCTGCACGCTGATCGGCATGGCCAGGTGGCGGGCCCGCTGGGCCTGGAAGACCGCGTCGGCGACCGCGATGAGCTGGTCGATCTTGCGCTTGAGCTTGCCGTGCTTGCGCAAGAACGTCCGGGCGATCATGGGCTCGCCCGAGCGCGACTCCTCGAGCAGGGCCGAGACCAGCGCGGCCGCCTCGGCCAGGGTGGTATCGTCGAAGAGCCGGCGCCAGACGGCCTCCGCCACGAGCAGTTCGTTGTCGTGGCGGAGGCTGGCGATGAGCCGGCCCTTGGGCTCCAGGGCCCGGTCGCGCACGGCGCCGAACTGCTCGAGCACCTCGACCACGCGCAGGAACTCCTGCCAGTAGGCGCCCCGGAATGCCTCCAGCCCTTCCTTCCGCTGGCGCAGCCGCTCCTCCAGCCGCTCGATCTCGCGCCAGGCGCGGTCGCAGTTCGCCGTGGCGCCCCACGGGCAGCGATGGCACTCGACCGCCGCCAGCGTGGCCTCCGGCCCCTGGGTGCGCTCGCGCTCCATCAGCTCGGGCACCGAGAGCCGGCTCAGCTGCTCGGCCAGGATGCGCATGCCTCGGCCGTCGTGGCGGCCGTCGCGGTGCAGGTCGCGCGGAACGTGCAGCGGGGGCGTGGCCCAGAAGACGCGCTTGACCAACCCGCTCTTGAGCCGGACGACCGCGCCGGGCGGGAGCAGCGCGTCGAACAGCACGCGGTGGCCGCGGATGGCGTGCGTCTTCAAGATGAGCGCCAGGCTCGGCGCCCCCTTGCGGCGCACGAGCGCCAGCCGGCCCGGCTCGGCCTCGACGGCGGTGCGCTCGCCGCGCCGTCCTCCGCGCCCGGTCGCCTGCCGCCGCGCCTCCACCTCCTGCCGCGCGCGGCGGTAGCGGCCGATGCGCGGGAAGTCGCCGCACGGCGCCGCGTACTGCCGGGCCTCGGCCAGAAGCTGCTCCAGCGAGCGGACCTCCGTCTCCATCTCGCGGATGCGCTTGAGGTTCTGGTACTGGCCGAACGAGGACTCGATGCGCCGGCGGATGACCTCCGGCTCGGCGCCGGTGCCGATCATCGCGGTGGCCGAGCCGTAGCCCAGCTTGAAGCGGCTCTCGATCGGCTCCGGCGAGCCGTCGACCACGCGGACGACGTCCTCGAGCCCGTCGCGCGCGTCCAGGGCGATGATGCACTGACCCTCGGGATCGATGCCGCGCCGCCCCGCCCGGCCGGCCATCTGGGTCAGCTCGTTGTGGGTGAGCGAGCGGAAGCCGCGGTCGGTGCGCTTGGTGAGTCCTTGCAGCACCACCGCCCGCGCCGGCATGTGGATGCCGAGCGACATCGTCTCGGTGGCGAAGACCACCTTGCAGAGGCCGCGCTCGAACAGCGACTCGATCAGCCGCTTGAGCCCGGGCAGGATGCCGGCGTGGTGCAGCGCCACCCCGATGCGCAGCCCCCGGAACACCGACTGGCTCAGGGTGGACTCGCCCAGCGCCGGCTGGTCGGCCAGCGCCTGGGCGATGGCCTCGTCCACCTCCCGGCGCTGCTCGCGGGTGATGAGCGGCTGGCCCTCCGAGAGCACGTCCTCCGTCGCCCGCTCGCAGCCGGCCCGGCTGAAGATGAAGTAGATGGCCGGCAGCCAGCGCCGCTGCTCCAGCGCCTCGATCATCACGGTCGGGTCCACCACCCGCCGCGTGTACCAGCGCGTCCGGTCGTCGGGGCCCCGCGGCTCCGCGCCGACGACCTGCGCCCGCCCGCGCCGCACCTCGCCGAAGTCGTGGACGTCGCCGGCGAGATCGGCCACCGAGTAGTGCAGCGGCACCGGGCGCTGGGGATGGTAGATCGGCACGATCGGCCGGTGCACGAGCGAGATCCAGTCGGCGATCTCCTTGACGTTGGCGACGGTGGCCGAGAGCCCCACCAGCCGCACGCCGGGCGGCGCCGCCACGATGATCTCCTCCCAGACGGTGCCGCGCCCTTCGTCGCCCATGTAGTGGCACTCGTCGAGGACGATGTACTCGAGGTGCTCGAAGCCGCTGCCGTAGAGCGCGTTGCGGAGGATCTCGGTCGTCATGACGACGATCGGCGCGTGCGGGTTCACCTTGACGTCGCCGGTGAGGATGCCGACCCTGTCCTCGCCGTAGGCGCGCACGAAGTCGCCGAACTTCTGGTTGCTGAGCGCCTTGAGCGGTGTCGTGTAGGCCAGGCGGGTGCCGCGCTCCAGCGCCGCCTGGATCGCGAACTCGGCGACCAGCGTCTTGCCGGCGCCGGTCGGCGCCGACACGATCACCGATTGCTCCGCCGCGATCGCCCGGATCGCCTCCACCTGGAAGTCGTCCAGCGGGAAGGGGTAGCGGGCGCGGAAACGCTCGACCACGTCCATCCATCCCACGGTATCACGCGGCCGACAACGGAGTAGAATCGGGCCATGATCGTCTACCAGATCGCCGTCACGCCGGTGGACGACTACGTCGCCAAGCGCGAGCCGCACCGGCGCGCCCACATCGAGCGGCTGCAGGGCCTGCGGGCCGCCGGCATCCTGCTGGCCGGCGGGCCGGCTCCCGACGGCACCGCGGTCGATCTCGTCTATCGCCTGCAGCGGCCCGACCAGATCACGCACGCGATGGAGGAGGACCCCTACTGGCTGGGCGGGGCCTGGACGCGCTACGAGCCGCGCTCGTTCACCCAGTTCGTGGAGCCGTGGGAGCTGGTACCGGTGGTGCTCGACGGCTCCCGCGCGGTCACGATCGTCGAGGGCCCGGTGGCCCAGCACGACATGGCGCAGTTCGCGCTCATCGAGCTGCGCGGCGCGGGCCGCCTGCACCTGGGTGGCTTCTTCGAGGACGGGGCGACGTGGGCAGTGATGAAGACCGCCGACGCCGCCGAGGCGCGCGGCTGGTTCGCCGACACCGGCTTCTGGCAGGCCGACGCCCTCACCACGCGCCCCTTGCTCCACGTGCTGTAGGGAGGAGACCGCATGACGACTCCACTGCGCCCGACCGTCGGGCTCATCACGATCGGGCAGTCCCCGCGCCCGGATGTCGTCCCCGAGATGGCCGCCGTGATCGGCCCCGGCGTCGAGGTGCTCGAAGCCGGCGCGCTCGACGGCCTCGGGCCTCCGGAGATCGAGGCGCTGAAGCCGAGCGGCGGCGACGAGATTCTCGTCACCCGGCTGCGCGACGGCGTGCCCGTCTTCCTCGGCAAGGAGAAGATCGTCGGCCTGGTGGAGCAACGCATCGCGGCGCTCGAGCGCCGGGGCGCGACGCTGACGGCCCTGCTGTGCACCGGCGCGTTCCCACGCCTGCGCGCCAGCCGGGCGCTGATCCAGCCTCACCCCGTGCTCCTGGGCACCCTGCGCGGCCTGTCGTGGCCCGGCCGGCTTGGCGTCCTCACGCCGTCGGTGCCGCACGTGCCGCAAACGGACGCGCGGTGGCGGCGCGACGGCTTCGACCCCGTCGTCGCCCCGCTGTCCCCCTACGAGGAGGAGGACCCGGCCGC
>DASWJN010000086.1:0-18239 GCA_036397135.1 Candidatus Methylomirabilota bacterium | reverse complement strand
ATCCCGGGCCGATCAAAAGGGGTCAGATGCTAGGCGGCGCGAGCACCGGAGCGAGGCGTACTGCCTGTACGCCGCAGCGAGGAGCGCAGCGCCAACGACGCAGATGGCCCCTTTTCATCGGCCCGCCTCCCACCGAGAGGCGGACCCCGCGCTAGACCTCCGATGCCGGGCACCGGAGCGGAGCGCGCAAGCCCGGCGAGGCGCCCTCCGACGACCACGCCCGAATCCCGGGCCGATCAAAAGGGGTCAGATGCTAGGCGGCGCGAGCACCGGAGCGAGGCGTACTGCCTGTACGCCGCAGCGAGGAGCGCAGCGCCAACGACGCAGATGGCCCCTTTTCATCGGCCCGCCTCCCAGCGTGAGGCGTACGCCGCGCTAGACCTTCAGTCGCGGGTCCAGCGTGTCGCGGAGCCCGTCGCCGAACAGGTTGATCCCCAGCACCGTCACGAGTATCGCCAGCCCCGGAAACGTCGCCAGCCACCACGCCGTGGAGATGTAGACCCGGCCGTCCGCCAGCATCCCGCCCCACGTCGGCGTCGGCGGCTGCACGCCGAGGCCCAGGAACGACAGCGCCGACTCGATCACGATCACCCGCGCCATGTCCAGCGTCGCCACCACCAGCCACGGCGTCAGCACGTTGGGCAGGATGTGGCGCAGCAGCACGCGCCCGTCGCCGCCGCCCAGCGCCCGGGCAGCCTGCACGAACTCCCGCTCGCGCAACGTCAGCACCGCCCCCCGCACGATCCGCGCGTAGACGACCCACGAGGACACGCCGATCACCACGATGATCGTCGTGAGGCTGGGCCCCAGCACGCCGATCACGGCGATGGCGAGCAGGATGAACGGGAAGGCCAGCTGGATGTCGGCCAGCCGCATGAGCAGGTCGTCCAGGCCCCCGCCGAAATAGCCCGACACCAGGCCGGCCGCCATGCCGATCAGCCCCGAGATGGCCACGGCCGCGAAGCCGACCAGCAGAGCCGGGCGCGCGCCGTAGATCACGCGCGCCAGCAGGTCGCGCCCGAGGTGATCGGTGCCCAGCGGGTGCACGCGCCCATCGGCGTCGCGGAAGCCGGGCGCCTTCAGCCGCAGGTCGCCCAGATCCTGCTCGATCGGATCGAACGGCGACAGCAGCGGCGCCGCCCCGGCGGTCACCACCACCAGCACGACGACGATGAGGCCGAACAGCGCGGTGCGCCGGGCGGCCAGGCGGCGCAGGAACACCAGCCACTCCCGCCGCTCGCCGCGCGCGGCGTCCCCGAGCGCGATCGCCGGCGCGCTCATCCCAGCCGGATCCGGGGGTCGAGGTAGGTGTAGATCAGGTCCACGATCAGGTTGACGACGACGAAGGTGGTGGCGAGCAGGAACACCGCGGCCTGCACCACCGGGTAGTCGCGGTTGGCGATGGCCTGGACGCTCAGCCGCCCCACCCCCGGCCACGCGAAGATCGTCTCCGTGATGACCGAGCCCCCGAGCAGCGTGCCCAGCTCGATCCCCACGATCGTCACGATCGGGATCGCCGCGTTCTTGAGCGCGTGCTTCCACACCACCGGCGGATCGCTCACGCCCTTGGCGCGGGCCGTGCGGATGTAGTCCTGGTTGAGGACCTCCAGCATGCCCGAGCGCGTCAGGCGCGTGATGCGGGCCGTGGTGAACAGGCCGAGCGTCACCGCCGGCAGGACCAGGTGCTCGAGGGTGCCGCGCCCCGAGGATGGGAGCAGGTTGAACTGCACCGAGAAGACCAGGATGAGCATGATGCCGAGCCAGAAGGTGGGCAGCGACTGGCCGAACAGGGCGACCACGGTGGAGACGTAGTCGAGCACGCTGTTGCGCCGCACCGCCGAGACGATGCCGGCCGGGATGGCCAGGCACAGGGCGAGCAGCAGGGCGGAGCCGGCCAGCTCGAACGTGGCCGGCATGCGCTCGAGGACGAGGCCGAAGGCCGGCTCGCCGTGGCGCACCGACTGGCCGAAGTCGCCCTGCAGGGCGCCCTTCAGGAACCGCCCGTACTGCACGAAGAACGGATCGTTGAAGCCCATGATCTCCCGGAACCGGCGCACGTCCTCGGGCGAGGCGTCGGGGGGCAGCAGCACCAGCGCGGGGTCGCCGGTCAGGTAGAGGATGGCGAAGACGACGAACGACACGCCCAGCAGCACCACCAGCGACTGCAGCAGTCGCCGGAGGAGGAACGTCCTCATGCCCGCGACAGGCGCGCCACGGCCTCGATGTGCGGGGTCTGCGGGAACATGTCCACCGGCTGCACCCACTCCAGGCGATAGCCCTGGCGGGCGAGGTCGCCGACGTCGCGGGCCAGCGTGGCCGGGTTGCAGGAGACGTAGACGATCCGAGCGGGCGCCAGCGCTGCCAGCGCGGCGAGCGCCTTGGGATGGAAGCCCGCCCGCGGGGGGTCGGCCACGACCACCGAGGCCCGCACGCCCTCGCGCATGAGCGCGGGCAGGACGTGGCGGACCTCGCCTGCCAGGAACGTGCAGTTGTCGATCCCGTTGGCGCGCGCGTTGCGAACCGCGTCGGCCACCGCGGCGGCCGCCAGCTCGATGCCGTAGACGTGCCCGGCCCGCCGGGCCAGCAGCAGGCTGATGGCGCCGGTGCCCGAGTAGAGATCCAGCACGGTCTCGGCGCCGTCGAGCGCGCACGCCTCGGCCACGAGCGCGAACAGCCGCTCGGCCTGGACGGTGTTGGTCTGGAAGAACGAGTTGGCCGAGACCTGGAAGGTCACGCCGCCCAGCGACTCCGTGATGTGATCGCGCCCGAGCAGCAGATGCTCCTCGGTGCCGATCGCCACGCTGGCTTTCTTGGCGTTGACGTTCACGAGCACGCTGGCGGTGGCGGGCACGCGCGTCTTGAGCGCGTCGGCCACCGGCATCAAGGCCTCCATGTCCGGCGTCGACGCCACGAGGTTCACCATCGCCTCGCCCGTCCGCCGGCCCTCGCGCACGGTGACGAAGCGCAGGAGCCCCCGCTCCGTGCGCTGATCCCAGACCGACAGCCCGCGCGTCCGCGCCTGGCGCCGGACCTCGTCGAGCAGCGCGTTCATCCTCTCCGACTGCAGCAAGCAGCGCTCGATGTCGAGGACCACGTCGTAGCGCTCGGCGGCGTGCAAGCCCAGCGCCGGCCCCGGCTCGGCCACCGTGAACTCCATCTTGTTGCGGTAGCCGTAGGGCTCGGGGGCCGGCACGATGGGCCGCAGCTCGAACGGGGGAAGCCCGCCCAGGCGCGTGAGACAGTCGCGGACCTGCTTTTCCTTGAACGCGAGCTGGGCCGGGTACGCCAGGTGCTGCAGGCGGCAGCCACCGCACTGCCCGAAATACGGGCAGGGGGGCTCCACCCGGTCGGGCGACGGCACCAGGACCGCCTCGATGGTCCCCCGCCCGTAGCGCGAGCGGGCCTCGGTGAGGGTCACCCGCAGGCGGTCGCCGGGCAGCCCGCCCCGCACGAAGACCACGTACCCATCGAGCCGGCCCACACCCTCGCCGCCGAAGGCGAGGTCGTCGATGGCGAGATCAATGGTTTCGCCGCGTTTCGGCTTCGCCATGGGTGTGAGCCACTATAAACGAGGAGTCCGAAGCTGGCCAGCCGCGGGGGCGCGGGAGTATCATAGCGATTCATGAAGAATGGGCGACCACGCGCCGTCGGAGAGCTGCTGGTCAGCGCGCTGCCGCAACTCGAGGATCGGTTGCTCGTCGTGCGGCTCGGCCGCCGGTGGACCTCTCTCGTCGGCGTTGACGCGGCGCGGCGGTGCCGGCCCCAGCGGCTGGTGAACGGCTGCCTGCACGTGGTGGTCGACAACTCTCCGTGGCTCTCCGAGCTGACCCTGCTCGCGCCGGACCTGACGACCCGGCTCGGGGCCGAGTTCCCGGCCGTCCGCTCTCTGCGCTTCTCGCTCGGCGTGGCGCCCGCCGAGGAGCGCGCGCCGGCCGCGCGCCCGGCGCCGCGAGCCGCCCGACTCACCGACGACGATCGGCGCGCCATCGACGCGGCCGCCGCTGCGATCTCCGATCCGGCCCTGGCCGCCACCGCGCGCCATCTGCTCGCGCGGGGGTGGTCGCCGCCGGCACGAGGGAATGAACGATGATGGTCCGCTTTGCCGTCCCAAGCCTCCTCCTGCTCGTCGCCGGTGGTCTCGCCGGCTGCGCGACGGCGGCGCCGGCGCCGACCCAGACCGCCGCCGAGGCGCCGCCGCCGCGCCGGGTGGCCGCCCGCGAGCGCAGCGTGGCGTCGGAGGCGTACTACCACTTCACGGTGGCGCAGATGCTGGCGCAGGGCGGTCGCTTCAAGGAGGCGATCGTGCCGATGGAGGAGGCGCTCCGGCGTGATCCGAACTCGGCCTACCTGTGGGGCGCCCTCGCGCAGTGGCTCGTGCGCGCCGAGCAGCCGGCCGAGGCGCTGGACGCAGCCCGGCGCGCCGTGAAGCTCGCGCCCGAGGAGGCCCAGCCGCACCTGACGCTGGCCGAGTTGCTGCGCGCGCAGAAGAAATACGCCGAGGCGGAGGCCGAGCTGGAGCGGGTCGTCGCGCTGAACCCCGACGCCGACGAGGCCTACCTCACGCTGGCGCGCTACCAGGTCGAGCAGAAGGCCTTCGACCGGGCGCGGGCCGTGCTGCTGCGGCTGGCCGAGCGCCAGCCGCGCAACGTCCAGGCCCAGTTCCTGCTGGGGCGCCTGGCGATCGAGACGGAGGCATGGGAGGAGGCGATCGGGCGGCTCACCCGCGCGGTCGAGCTGGATGCCGATCACGACGGCGCCTGGACCGCGCTCGGGTACGTCTACGAGTCGCAACGCCGGACGGACGAAGCCATCGCGGTCTACCGCCGGGCGGTCAAGAGCAACCCCGACAACCCGGCGTTCGTGGAGCGGCTGGGCGACCTGCTCATCCGGCTCGGCCGCTTCACCGAGGCGCAGGCCGAGATCGAGGCGCTCGCCGACCTGGCCCCCCGCGACCCTCGCGTGTGGATGAAGCTCGGCGCGGTGTTCTACGAGCAGAAGCTGTGGGACCGCGCCAGCGACGCCTTCCGCCGGGTGGTCGTGCTGGAACCCTCGAACCTGCGCGCCCGCTACTTCCTGGCGACCACGTACATGGACGCCGGGCGCGACGCCGACGCCCGGACCGAGCTCGAGAAGATCCTGCGCGCCGACCCGCGCTCGATCGACGCCCGCGTCCAGCTCGGCTTCCTCTCCGGCAAGGCCAAGCGTTACGACGAGGCGATCGCCTTCCTGCGGGAGGCGGTCAATCTCGACCCCAAGCGGCCGGAGCTGTTCCTCTACCTCGGGACGGCCTACTTCCGGGCCAAGGAGTACGACCGCTCGGCCCAGACGCTGCAGGAAGGCCTCACGCTCGACGACAAGCACAAGGACCTGCACTTCCAGCTGGGCGTGGTGTTCGAGAAGCAGGCGAGGTTCGACGAGGCCGTGCGCCAGTTCCGCCAGGTCATCACGCTCGATCCCAAGCACGCCGAGGCCTACAACTACGTGGGCTACATGTACGTCGAGAAGGGGCAGAACCTCGACGAGGCCGTCGTCCTGATCAACAAGGCCCTGGCCCTGGAGCCCAACAACGGCTACTTCATCGACAGCCTGGGCTGGGCGTACTACCAGCAGGGGCGCTACGTGGACGCGCTGCGCGAGCTCAGACGCGCGGTGGCCAAGGCCAAGGAGGACCCGGTCATCTTCGAGCACCTCGGCGACGCGCTCATCAAGAACGGCTTCGACGAGGACGCCGTCGCGGCCTGGGAGAAGGCCCTGCAGCTCGACCCCGACGCCGACAGCGTCAAGAAGAAGCTCGAGGACGTCCGCTCGAAGCTGCGGCGGGTCCAGGGTGAGCGCTCGAAGGCTTCGCAGTAGCCTCGTCGTCCTCCTGGCGCTCGCGCTGGCCGCCGGCTGTGCCATCGCCTTGCCGCCGCCGCGGCAGGCCGTCTCCGAGGAGGCGCGGCGGGCGATCGACCTGCTGGTCACCCGCTGGCACGCGGTCACCGACCTGCGCGCGCTCGCCGACGTCGACGTGGACAGGGGCGGCCAGCGCCAGAGGCTCAACGGCGTGCTGCTCGCCCGGGCGCCCGGCAGCCTGCGGTTCGAGGCGCTCTCGCCGTTCGGCCAGCCCTTCCTCGTCGCGGTGGTGCACGACGGCCAGCTCACCGCGTACAACGCCGTCTCCAACGAGGCGGTGGTCGGGGAGGCGACCGCGGAGACGACCGCGCACCTGCTGGGCCTGCCCTTCGAGCCGCACGACCTGGTGGCCGTCGTCTCCGGGTACGCGGTGCCCCCGCATGACGTGCGCGTCGGTGAGATCCTGCCGCCCGACGACCTGGGACCGTCGCTCGCCCTGGTCGGCGCATTCCACGAGCAGCGCATCTGGATGGACTTCGCCACCGGCGTCGTGCGCCAGCTTCAGATCGTCGGCGGCCGGGCTGCGGCGACCGTCACCTACCAGCGGGACTCCGAGGGTGGTATGACGGGCTTCGACGTGAGCGCCGCCGAGCGGTACGTGACGGGGACCGTCCGCTACCGCAACGTCTCGACCGGAGTCGGGCTGGCCGCCGATCGGTTCGCGCTGACGCTGCCCAAGGACGCGAAAACACAACCGATCCGTTGACGCTGTCGTCAGGGCCGTGATAGCCTGCGATGCCTTGTCGAAGGGGTCGGGAAACGCCCGCCGGCTGGTGCTCAGCGCCGCAGCCAAGGTCAACCTGGCGCTGGAGATCCTGAGCCGGCGGCCCGACGGTTACCACGAGATCGTCACGGTCATGCAGACCGTGGACCTTTCCGACCGGCTGGTGCTCGAGGACGCGGACCATCTCGAGGTCGGCACCAGCGCCCCCGGGGTCCCGACGGACGAGCGCAACCTGGCGTACCGGGCCGCCGCCGCGCTGCGGGAGGCGGCAAAGCTGTCGCGCGGCGTGCGGATCACGCTCGACAAGCGGATCCCGGTCGCGGCCGGCCTCGGGGGCGGCTCGACGGACGCCGCCGCGGTGCTGGCGGGCCTGAACCGGCTGTGGGGGTTGCGCTGGCCGGCGGCGGAGCTGGAAAAGCTGGCGGTCGGCCTGGGGATGGACGTGCCGTTCTTCCTGCGCGGCGGCGCCGCGCTGGCGACGGGACGCGGCGAGCGCCTCGACCCGCTCGGCGGCGCGGCGCTGGCGCTGGTGCTGGTGAATCCGCGCTTCCCGCTGAGCACCGCCGAGATGTACGCGCGGGTCACCCCGGCGATGTACTCGGACGGCGACCGGGCACGGCGGATGGCCGGCGCGCTCGACAGCCGGCGCCCGGGGCGCGTGGCCGGGAGCCTCTACAATGGGCTCGAGCCGGCGGCCCGCGCCGCCCACCCGCAGATCGGCCAGATGCAGGCCGCGCTGGTGGCGGCCGGCGCGCTCGGCGCGGCGATGTCGGGCAGCGGCCCGACGGTGTTCGGGGTCGCCCGCTCGTTCGAGCAGGCCCGGCAGATCCGGGCGCGGGTGGCGCGCGGCTCGTGGGAGTGCTGGGCGGTACGCACGCTGCGGGGTCCGGCGATTCGAATCCGCGCCGATGGCGCGCGATAATACAGGGGGGCTGGGGTCGGTGGGGCGTGGCCAAGCGGCAAGGCGCGGGACTTTGGATCCCGTATTCGGAGGTTCGAATCCTCCCGCCCCAACCACCGCTGGAGCGAGGCAGGCATGAACTACGAGCTGAAGCTCTTCACCGGGAACGCGAACCGGGCGCTGGCCGAGGAGATCGCGCAGTACCTGCACGTGGCGCTCGGTGAAGCCGAGGTCTCGCGCTTCTCCGACGGCGAGATCTTCGTGCAGGTCAACGAGAACGTCCGCGGCACGGACGTCTTCATCGTCCAGCCGACCTGCCCACCCGTGAACGACTCGCTCATGGAACTGCTGATCATGATCGACGCCTTCAAGCGCGCCTCCGCCCACCGGATCACGGCGGTGCTGCCCTACTACGGCTACGCCCGCCAGGACCGCAAGGTGCAGGGGCGCATGCCGATCTCGGCCAAGCTCGTCGCCGACCTGCTGGAGGCAGCCGGCGTGAACCGGGTGCTCGCGCTCGACCTGCACGCCGGGCAGATCCAGGGCTTCTTCAACGTCCCGGTGGACCACCTCTTCGCGGGCCCGGGGGTCATGATCGACTATCTCAAGAAGAAGGACCTCCAGGACGCGGTGATCGTGGCCCCCGACGCCGGCGGAGTGGAGCGCGCGCGGGCCATCGCCAAGCGGCTCAGCGCGGGCCTGGCCATCATCGACAAGCGCCGCGAGGGGCCGAACTCGGCGGTCGCCATGCACCTCATCGGCGACGTCGACGGCCGCGACGCCATCGTGATCGACGACATGATCGACACCGCCGGCACCCTGGTGCAGGCGGTGGGCGCCATCCAGCGCGAGGGCGCCCGTCGCATCCTGGCCTGCGGCGTCCACCCCGTGCTGTCGGGCCCGGCCATCGAGCGAATCAAGGCCTCGCCCATCGAGGAGGTCGTCGTCACCAACTCGATTCCCCTCACGCCCGAGAAGCGCACGGCCGCCCGCATCACCGTGCTGACGGTGGCCCCGCTGCTCGGCGAGGCGATCCGCCGCATCCACGACGAGGAATCCGTGTCGACGTTGTTCGTCTAGGAGGAGTCACGACCATGCAGATGCAGGAGCTCACCATCAAGCGCCGCGAGGGCACCGGCAAGCAGGTGGCCAAGCGGCTGCGCCGGGAGGGCGTGGTGCCGGCCATCGTCTACGGGGGCGGCCAGACCGTGCCGGTCACGGTCGATCCCAAGGCGGTGCTGCGGATGCTCGTCGGCCACGAGGGCACCACCCAGCTGCTCACGCTGAAGGTGGACGGCGAGGGCGCCACCCGGATGGCCATCATCCGGGCCATGCAGTTCGATCCGGTCACCGAGCGGCTGCTCCACGTCGACCTGCAGGAAGTCTCGGCCGACAAGCCGATCACGGTCCGGGTGGGCGTGCATCCCGCCGGCGAGGCGGTGGGCGTGCGGGACACCAAGGGCATCCTGAACCTCGTGCTGCACGAGCTGACGGTCTCCTGCCTGCCGGCGGCCATTCCGGAGCGCATCGACGCCGACGTCTCGGGGCTGGCGATCGGCGACGTGCTGACGATCGCCGACCTCCAGGCGCCCGAGGGTGTGCGCATCCTGAACGACCCCGGGCAGGCGGTGGCGACCGTGGCCCCGCCGATGGCCGAGGAAGTGGTGGCGCCGGCGGTCACGGCGGCGGTCACGGCCGAGCCGGAAGTCCTCACCGAGCGCAAGCTCAAGGAAGGCGAGGAAGCGCCGGCCGACGATGCCAAGAAGGGTCGCCGTCCCGAGAAGGCCGAGAAGGACAAGTAGCGGGGCCGAGGGCGCGTGGCCCACGTGGTGGTGGGACTCGGCAATCCCGGACCGGACTACCGGGACACCCGTCACAACGTGGGCCAGCGCGTGCTCGACCATCTCGCCGCCGGCGATCTGCGGGCCACCCGCTGGCAGCGCGACGACGCCACGCTGCTCGCCGAGGGGCGCTGGCGCGGCGAGGCGGTCCGGCTCGTCAAGCCGCTGGCCTTCATGAATGTGTCGGGGCCGGTGGTGGCCCGGGCCCTGCGCCGGCACGGGGCCGACCATCACGACCTCATCCTGGTCCACGACGACATCGACCTGCCCCTCGGCAAGGTCCGCGTCCGTCTCAAGGGCAGCGCCGGCGGCCACAACGGCGTCCGCTCGGTCATCGAGACCCTCGGCACCTCCGAGATCCGGCGCGTGAAGATCGGCATCGGCCGCCCCGACCACAAGGCCGACGTGCCCGACCACGTCCTCACCGGCTTCGAGGAAGACGAGCAGCCCGTGGTCGACGCCGCCGTGGCGGCGGCCGCCCACCGCGTGCTCACGCTGCTGCACACGCCGTCCATCCCGTAGGAGGGAGCCCATGACCTCGCTCCAGTTGGCGCCCGTGCTGGGGGCGCTCGGACTCGTGATGGCGCTGTTGATGTACCGCTACGTCAAGGCGCAGCCGGCCGGCAGCGCCGCCATGCTGGAGATCTCCGACCAGATCCACACGGGGGCCATGGCGTTCCTGCGCAAGGAATACTCGATCCTCGTCTGGTTCGTCATCATCGTCGCCATCCTCCTGGGGGCGGCGATCCACCCCCTGACCGCGCTGGCCTTCGTGGCCGGCGGCCTGTGCTCGATGCTGGCCGGCTTCTTCGGCATGAAGGCCGCCACCCGCGCCAACGTCCGCACCGCCAACGCCGCCCGCGAGCGGGGCCGCGACCGGGCGCTCGCCGTCGCCTTCTACGGCGGCTCGGTGATGGGCCTGACGATCGCCAGCCTCGGCCTCCTGGGCCTGGGGCTCGTGTTCCTGCTCTTCCGCGAACCGATCATCATCAACGGGTTCGCGATGGGCGCCTCGTCGATCGCGCTCTTTGCGCGGGTGGGGGGCGGCATCTACACGAAGTCGGCGGATGTCGGAGCGGATCTGGTCGGCAAGGTGGAAGCGGGCATCCCGGAGGACGATCCGCGCAACCCCGCGGTCATCGCCGACAACGTCGGCGACAACGTGGGCGACGTGGCCGGCATGGGGGCCGATCTGTTCGAGTCCTACGTCGGCTCCATCGTGGCCGCCATCGCGATCGGCGCGGCGATCCGGCCGAACCCGGAGGTGTGGATGGCCCTGCCGCTGGTCATCGTCACGGCCGGCCTGGTGTCCTCGATGATCGGTATCCTCTCGATGAACGTGCTCCAGCGGCTCGACCCGCAGGCCGCCCTGCGCTACTCGACCATGATCGCCGCCGTGCTGCTGGCGGTGCTGGCCGCCGTCATCGTGAACTTTTTGGGCGTGGGCTGGGGCCCGTTCTGGGCGGTGATCGCCGGCATGGTCGCCGGCGTGGTCATCGGCTTCCTCACCGAGATCTACACCTCCGGCAAGCCGGTGACCCGCATCGCCGAGTCCTGCCAGACCGGCGCGGCGACCAACATCATCGCAGGCCTGGCGGTCGGGCTGGAGTCCACCGTGCTGCCGGTCGTCGCGATCTGCGGGGCCATCTGGCTCGCCTTCGCGAGCGCCGGGCTCTACGGCATCGCGCTGGCCGGCGTCGGCATGCTGGCCACCATCGGGATCACGATGAGCGTGGACGCCTACGGGCCCATCGCCGACAACGCGGGCGGCATCGCCGAGATGGCCCACCTGGGGCCGGAGACCCGCGCCATCACCGATCGCCTCGACGCGCTCGGCAACACCACGGCGGCCATCGGCAAGGGCTTCGCCATCGGCTCCGCCGCGCTGACCGCGCTGGCGCTCTTCGCGGCCTACACCCAGAGCGTGGGCATCACCACCATCGACCTCACCCACGCGCCGGTGATCGTGGGCCTGTTCCTGGGCGGCGCCGTGCCCTTCCTCATCGCGGCGCTCACGATGAAGGCCGTCGGCCGGGCCGCCTTCGGCATGGTCCAGGAAGTGCGCCGCCAGTTCCGCGAGATCAAGGGCCTGATGGAGGGCACGGCCAAGCCGGACACCGCCCGCTGCGTGGAGATCGCCACCGCCGCCGCCCTCAAGGAGATGGTCGTGCCCGGCGTGACGGCCGTCGTCATGCCGCCGGTGATCGGCTTCGTCCTCGGGCCGGAGGCGCTCGGCGGATTTCTGGCCGGCGCCACCCTGGTGGGCGTGTTCCTGGCGCTCATGATGGCCAACGCCGGCGGCGCCTGGGACAACGCCAAGAAGTACATCGAGGCCGGCCACCTGGGGGGCAAGGGTTCGGACGCGCACAAGGCGGCCGTCGTCGGCGACACGGTCGGCGATCCGTTCAAGGACACCTCCGGCCCGTCGATGAACATCCTGATCAAGCTCATGTCGGTGGTCGCCCTCGTGATCGCGCCGCTGTTCCGGTAGTGCTTCGATTGCTGGGGGGGGCCCCCCATGGTATATAGTTTGCGTTTATCCACCGGTCCGACCGGAGGCTGGAGGGGGAGAGCGCGTTGACCAAGGTCATCGTCGAGCCCGACGAATCCTTCGAGAGCGCCCTCAAGCGCTTCAAGAAGCAGTGTGAGAAGGCCGGGCTCCTGTCGGAGTTCAAGAAGCGACAGCACTACGAAAAGCCCAGCGTTCGCCGCAAGCGCAAGGCCCTGGCCGCTCGCAAAAAGGCCAAGCGCCGGGAGCGGACCTCCGATTAATCCCGGCAGGACTCCTGCGACTGTTCCTCCGGCACTCTCGCCCACGGAGGGCGGGAGCGAATGAGGCGAAGGGTGGGGGCAGGCCGAATCTGGGATCGCGGAACCGAGTGGGACTCGGTTCGATCCCTCCTCGCGACCCAAGCACGCACGGCCATGGGGCGGGAGCAGGCGCTGAGCGCCGCCCCGCTCGTCGAGCTCGCCGCCGTCCAGTCCGCGCTCGCGCTGACGGGTGAGGCGCGCCTGGCGCTCGGCACCGAGGGCCCGCCGCCGCTCGACGGCGTCGCCGACGTGCGGCCGGTGCTGGCCCGGGCGGCCGCCGAGGGCAGCCTGCTGGACGGTGCCGAGCTGGCGCTGCTGATCCCGACCCTCGACGCCGGTCCCCGCGTGCTGGCCTGGGGCCGGGCCGTCCGCCCCGTCGCCGCCGCGATCGCCACGCTCGCCGACACCCTGCCGCGGCTGAACGACCTTCGCGACACGCTCCGCCAGGCCCTCGAGGACGACGGCAGCCTGACCGACCGCGCCAGCCCGCGCCTGCGCAGCCTCCGCCAGCAGATCCGAGACCGGCGGCGCCGGATCGTCGCCGACCTCGAGCGGCTGCTCGCGGCCGAGGGCGAGCGGGTGTTCGCCGACCGGTTCGTCACCATCCGTCACGGCCGCTACGTGCTGCCCGTGCGCGCCGAGGCGCGCCAGCGCCTGCGCGGCATCGTGCACGACCGCTCGCAGAGCGGGCAGACGATCTTCGTCGAGCCGGAAGGCGTGGTCGAGGCCAACAACGACCTGGTCCAGGCGCTGCGCGAGGAGGAGCAGGAGGCGGCGCGCATCCTGGCCGAGCTGACCGCGGCCGTGCGGACGCGCCTGCCCGAGCTGGAGCGCTTCGTCGAGGCCGTGGGCGAGCTGGACTGGGTGTTCGCCCGCGCCCACACCGCCGCGCGGATGGCCGCCACCGCGCCCGCCATCGACCCCACCGGACGCGTGGCGCTCGCCGCCGCCCGCCACCCCCTGCTGCTGGCCCAGGCCTGGCGCGATCCCGCGCGGGCGGTGGTGCCCGTCGACATCGAGCTGTCGCCCGAGCGCCCGCTGCTGATGATCACGGGGCCCAACGCCGGCGGCAAGACCATCGCGCTCAAGACGCTGGCGCTCTGCGTGCTCATGGCCCAGGTCGGCTGCCACGTGCCGGCCGACGAGGGCTCGCGGCTGCCGCTCTTCGAGCGCCTGTACGCGATCATCGGCGACGAGCAGTCGGTGGTCGAGAACCTGTCCACCTTCTCGGCGTTCGTGAAGCAGATCCGCGAGGTGCTGGCCGAGGCCGATGGCCGCTCGCTGGTGCTCATCGACGAGCTGGGAGCCGGCACCGACCCCGACGAGGGCGCGGCCCTGGCCCGGGCGATCCTCGAGACGCTGGCCGACCGTGGCGCCCTGGTCATGGCCACCACGCACCTCGAGCCGCTCCGCGCGTTCGCGTCCAGCGAGCCGCGAGCCCGCAACGCCTCGGTGGAGTTCGACACCCGCACGCTGGCGCCGACGTTCCGGCTGCGCTACGACGTGCCGGGGCAGAGCTACGCGCTGGCCATCGCGGGCCGGCTCGGGCTGTCGCCCGAGCTGATCGCGCGCGCCCAGGGCCATCGCTCGGCGGACGCCGCCCGCATGAGCCAGCTCATCGCCTGGCTCGACGAGGCCACGCGGTGCGAGGCCGAGCGCACGCTGGCCATGGAGCGCCGTGAGAGCGAGACGGCCGCCCGCCTGGCGGCCGCCCGCGAGGCCGAGGCCGGCGCCGCCGCGCGCGCCCGCGAGCTGGTCGAGCGCGCCAAGGCCGAGGCCGCGGCGCTCCTGACCGAGGTGCGCCGCGCCGTCAGCGCCGAGTGGGAGCGCCTCAAGCGCGGCGAGCGCTCGCGCCCCGCGCTGGAGGCCAGCCGCCGCCGCCTGCGCGAGGCCGGCGCCCGCGTGGCCCCGGCGCCGGCGACGCCCCCGCCCGACGAGGTCGCACTGGCGCCTGGCATGGCCGTCGCGGCCGAGCACCTCGGCTTGCGCGGCCAGCTCGTGGCGATCGCCGGCGACTCGGCCACCGTGCGGGCCGGCTCCATCAGCGTCCGCGTCCCGGTCTCGGCCCTGCGCCCGGCGGCCGCCACCCCCGCTCCCCGCCCGGCGACGCCGCGCGGCGAACGGCCGGACGCGCCCGTGCGGTCGGTCGCGCCCGAGCTGATGCTGATCGGGCGCACGACCGACGAGGCCCGGGATCTCGTCGAGAAATACCTCGACGACGCGTTCATGGCCGGCGTGGCCCACGTGCGGCTCGTGCACGGCAAGGGCACCGGCGCGCTGCGCAAGGCCGTGCGCGGCGTGCTGTCCGAGCACCCGCTGGTGGAGTCGTTCCGCGACGGCGAGCCCGCCGAGGGCGGCGCGGGCGCGACCGTGGCCGCGCTCAAGGTATCCTGATGGCGTCCTACTCGCAGGCCGCGCTCGACGACATCCGGGCCGCCGTGGACCTCGTCGAGCTGGTGGGCCGGTTCGTGAATCTCCGAAAGGCCGGGCAGAATTACAAGGGTCTCTGTCCCTTCCATGGCGAGAAGACGCCGTCGTTCATGGTCAATCCCCGCAAGGGCATCTTCCACTGCTTCGGCTGCGGCGTGGGCGGCGACGTCTTTGGATTTCTCATGCGCCAGGACCGCCTGTCCTTCCCCGAGGCCGTGCGCGCGCTGGCCAGGCAGGCCGGCGTCGCCCTGCCCGACGACCGCGGCCCGCAGCCGGGCGACTCCGGGCGCGAGGAGCTCTACCGGGTGATGGAGCTGGCGGCGTCCTTCTACAGCGAGCGGCTGTGGACGGCCGGCGGCGAGCGCGCGCGCGCGTACCTCGACGGGCGCGGCATCGCCGCGGAGGTCGCGCGGCGGTTCGGCCTGGGCTGGGCCCCCGAGGGCTGGGAGACGCTGCCGGACGCGCTCCGATCGGCCGGCGTGAGCGACGAGGCGCTGCTGGCGGCGGGACTGCGGATCGCGCGGGACAACCGGCCCGGGGCCTACGACCGCTTCCGCGGCCGGCTGCTCTTCCCCATCCGCGACCTGCAGGGCCGCGTCGTCGCGTTCGGCGGGCGCGCCTTCGGCGACGAGCAGCCGAAGTACCTCAACTCCCCGGAGACGCCGCTCTACACCAAGGGCAACGTCCTCTACGCCGCCGACCAGGCGCGCGACACGATCCGCGAGAAGAATCGCGCGTTGATCGTCGAGGGTTACGTCGACTGCCTGATGGCCCACCAGCACGGCTTCACGGAGACGGTGGCCGCGCTCGGCACCGCGTTCACCGCCGCCCAGCTGGGCGTGCTGCGCCGATACTGCGACGAGGTCGTCACCTTCTTCGACGCCGACGCGGCCGGCCAGAAGGCCGCCGAGCGGGCCGAGGAGCTGCTGGAGCCGTCCGGCGGCGGGCTCACCTGGGGCATGAACCGGGCCGGAAGCTTCGACGCCACCGGGGCGCTGCGCGTGAAGGTCGCGCTGCTGCCGGCCGGCCACGACCCCGACACGTTCCTGCGGGCCGAGGGCGCGCCCGCCTTCGCCGAACGCATCGCCGGCGCCCGCAGCCTGCTGGCCTACGCGCTCGACCGGGCCGTCGGCGAGGCCGGCGGCGGCGGTGCCCGCGGCCGCACCAACGCCTTCGCGCGGGTGGCCGTCATGCTGGCCAAGGTCGCCGACGCCCAGGAGGCGGCGGCGCTCTCGCGCGAGGCCGCGCTCAAGCTCGGCGTCGATGCGACCCAGCTGTGGATCGAGGCCCAGCGCCTGCAATCGGCGCTGCGACGCCCGGCCGCGGTGACGGGAACGGCCACGACGACGCCGGCGCCCGGCGTCGTCGAGCGCGACCTGGTCGCCCTGCTGCTCGGCTCGCGCGAGGCCCGGCAGGTCCTGCTGCCGCTGCTGGACCAGGCCGAGGTCGTCCACGCCGGCCTGCGCGAGGTCGTGGAGACGCTGGCCCGCGTGCCCGAGGCCGAGCCCGAGCAGCTCATGAGCGAGCTGGGCTCCGACGCCGCCCGCCACGCGCTGTCGGCCCTCATCGTCGACGAGCGGCCCCTGGCCGACGACCGGGTGGCGGTCGAGCAGTTCCGCCGCCGGCTGGCGCGCGCCCGCACGGCCGGGCGGCTGCGCAGCGCCAGCCAGGCGGTCGCCGAGGGCCAGCAGCGGGCGTCGAGCGCCGTGCCCATGGACGCCGCGCTCGTGGCGGAGCTGCAGGCGCAGGGCGCGGTGCTGCACGAGCTGGTCGGCGGAGCCGTCCAACCGCTCAATGTGCCGGCGGTCGAGTCGCCGGACCCGCCGGGGTCCGCAAGGAGTCCACACGAATGAGTGACGAAGTGAAGCTGGGAGAGCTGGACCGGCTGATCTCGGTGGGCAAGCAGAAGGGCTTCCTCACCTACGACGAGGTCAACGACGCCCTGCCGTCGGACATCGTGTCGCTCGACCAGCTCGACGACATCATGATGCTGTTCGGCTCGATGGACATCGAGGTGGTGGACTCGGCCAAGGCCGGCCGCCTGCCGTCCGAGGTGCGGGCGTCGGCCCCGGCGCAGGCCGACGACGACGACGGCGACGGTCCGGAGCCCATCGATCTCTCGCCCGGCCCGGTCGGGCGCACCGAGGACCCCGTGCGCCTGTACCTGCGCGAGATGGGACGGGTGGCGCTCCTCACCCGCGAGGGCGAGATCGCGCTGGCCAAGCGGATCGAGGAGGGCAAGAACCAGGTCACCAACGCCATCCTCTCCACCAACCTCGCCCTCGAGCGCTTCCGCGAGTTGCGCGAGACGCTGCGCCGCGGCGACCTGTCGGTCAAGGACGTCGTCGACGTCAACGAGGAGGAGTTCACCGAGGAAAAGGAGGCCGCGCTGACCCGCACCGTGGTCAACGCCTTCGGCGGCGTCGACCGCCTCCTGCGCGAGCGCGACCAGCTGCTCGAGAAGGTCCGCAAGCTGCGCGCCCAGTCGGCCGGCAAGGCCCGGCGCAAGCCCCGGGGCAAGGCGAAGGAGCCGGCCTGGAAGAAGTTCGAGCACCACGCCCAGCAGCGCCAGCAGAAAGTCCTGGAGAAGCTGCGGGCGCTCAACATCGGCACCCAGATCATCGACCGCGAGGACGCCGAGGCCGCCCGCCGCGGGCTCGTGCAGCGGCTGCGCGACCTGCTCGACGACATCGAGCGCGCCGAGCGCGTGATCCAGCTGTGGACCAACGGGCGCCGGCCGTCGGCCGAGGAGGTCCAGAACCTCATCTACGTGTCGTTCCGCGACCCCGCCGCCCAGGGCACCAACGGGGTCGGCGACCTCCACCTCAAGGCGGCCAAGAAGTTCACCAGCCCCAAGCAGCAGCAGACCTGGGTGGCCCAGCAGGAGATCAAGGCCGCCGAGGTCCGCGCCAACGCCCGCGCCGACGAGATCAAGCGGGTCATGACCATCATCAAGGAGGGGCAGCGCAAGGCCGCCATCGCCAAGAAGGAAATGGTGGAGGCCAACCTCCGGCTCGTGATCTCGATCGCGAAGAAATACACGAATCGGGGGCTGCAGTTCCTCGACCTCATCCAGGAAGGCAACATCGGCCTCATGAAGGCGGTGGACAAGTTCGAATACCGCCGCGGCTACAAGTTCTCGACGTACGCGACGTGGTGGATCCGCCAGGCGATCACCCGGGCCATCGCCGACCAGGCCCGGACGATCAGGATCCCCGTGCACATGATCGAGACGATCAACAAGCTGATCCGCACCTCCCGCCAGCTCGTCCAGGAGCTGGGTCGCGAGCCCACGCCGGAAGAGATCGCGGCCAAGATGGAGGTGCTGGTCGACAAGGTGCGCAAGGTCCTCAAGATCGCCCAGGAGCCGATCTCGCTCGAAACACCGATCGGGGAAGAAGAAGACAGCCACCTGGGCGATTTCATCGAGGACAAGCAGGTGGTGTCCCCGGTGGAGTCGATCATCGGCCTGTCGCTGCGCGAGCAGACCAACAAGGTCCTGAACACGCTCACGCCGCGCGAGGAGAAGGTGCTGCGCTTGCGGTTCGGCCTGTCCGACGGCTGCGAGCACACGCTGGAGGAGGTCGGCCAGGACTTCGCGGTCACCCGCGAGCGCATCCGGCAGATCGAGGCCAAG
>DASWJN010000085.1:0-15270 GCA_036397135.1 Candidatus Methylomirabilota bacterium | reverse complement strand
CCGTGCACGGGCTGCCACCTGGTGCCGGGCGACGACGTGTGGCCGGCCGGCAGCGTCGGACCGGACCTCTCGACGCTGGCCGATCGCAAGCTGCCGGATGCGTACCTCTACCAGCAGCTGTGGGATCCGCGCGTGGTGTTCCCGAAGACCGTGATGCCGGCGTGGGGAGCGCAGCGCGTCTTCATGCCCGAGGAGCTGGTGCACCTGGTGGCGTATCTCCAGACCCTGCGCGGGCCGGTGGCGCCGGAGAAGGATCGCAACCGCAATCCCTTCACGCGGGCGAAGCCCGTCGGGTTCGGTGACAACCTCGATCCGACCAACAACCCCGCGGTCCTTCGGGCGGAGGGCGCCGGGGCGCTGTGGACGGCGCCGGGGCCGTCCGGCAAGGCGTGCGCCGACTGCCACGCCGGCGGCGTCGAGAAGGCGATGCGCGGGGTGGCGACCCGCTATCCCAGGTACGTCACGGCCTACCGGCGGATGATGGCGATCGAGGATTTCCTCGGCGTGCACGGGCCCGAGACGACCGGCCGGCCGCTGCCGGTCGAGAGCGCGCCGAACCTCGACCTCACGATGCTGGTCAAGATGGCCTCCAACGGGCTGCCGGTGGCGGTCGACACGTCCAGCCCGGCCGCGAAGGCGGCGCTGGCCCGCGGGGAGGCGACGTTCCACCGGCGGGTCGGCGAGCGCAACCACGCCTGCGCGGACTGCCACACCCCCGATCGCGGCGCCAACAAGTTCCTGGGCGGCCGCTTCCTCGGCGACGTCACGGCCGGGTTGACGCGGCACTTCCCGACGTGGCGGACGAGCCAGAACGACGCCTGGGACATGCGCAAGCGCTTCCAGTGGTGCATGACGCCGCTGGGCACGAACATGCTGCCGGCGGACGCCATCGAGTACGCCGAGCTGGAGCTGTACCTCACGCAATTCGACAATGGCAAGCTCATGAGCGTTCCCGGCATCCGTCACTGACGAGCTGTCGTCGACGCTGCGCGAGGGTCCGAGGGCGGCGCACTCGCCGGACCCTGCGCTCGCAACGGCGACGACGGCTCGCCATCAAGTGGCGCTCCCGGGATCCTCGCTTCCGCCTCGGACCCTCGCGCAGCGCCGCGCTCGGTACTTGCTCGATAGCTCGGTAGGAAGCTGATGGAAGTGACACGGCGCGATCTCGTGAAGCTGGCGGCGACGGCCGCGCTCGCCGGGGTGGCCCCGCGCGCATTGGCCGAGGCGGACGGCGCGCCCGAGCGGCTGCTGGACTTCGAGCCGCTGGGCAACGTCACCTTGCTGCATCTCACGGACACGCACGCCACGCTGGTGCCCAGCTACTTCCGCGAGCCGGACACGCTGCTCGGGGTGGGCGACGAGCGGGGCAAGCCGCCCTACTTGACCGGCGCGGCGCTGCTCTCGGCCTACGGCCTCGCTCCCGGGAGCGCGGCGGCCTATGCGCTGACCCACGTGGATTTTCCGGCGCTGGCGGCGCGGTACGGGCGGATGGGGGGGTACGCGCACCTGGCGACGCTGGTGAAGCGGGTGCGGGCGGAGCGGGCGGGGCAGACGCTGGTGCTGGATGGCGGGGACGCGCTGCAGGGGTCGGCGACGGCGCTGTGGAGCCGGGGCGAGGACATGCTGCGCGCGACGAATCAGCTCGGCGTGGAGGTGTTCACCGCGCACTGGGAGTTCATGTACGGGCTCGAGCGGGTGCGCGAGCTGTTCGGCGACCGGCAGGGTCGGGGGCGGTTCGCGGGAGATTTCGTCGCGCAGAACGTGAGCGAGGCGGGCTGGGGCGACCGGGTATTCCAGCCGTACACGCTGCGGGAGGTGGGGGGCGTGCGCGTGGGGGTCATCGGCCAGGCGTTTCCCTACACGCCCGTGGCCCATCCCCGCCGGTTCGTGCCGGACGTGACGTTCGGCATCCGCGAGGACCAGGTCCAGCGGCTGGTCGGCGAGCTGCGGGACGAGCGCCGGGCCGACTGCGTCGTGCTGCTGAGCCACAACGGGATCGCGGTGGACCTCAAGCTGGCCGGGCGCGTGAGCGGCCTCGACGTCATCCTCGGCGGCCACACCCACGACGGGCTGCCGCAGCCCATCGCCGTGGGCCGCACGCTGGTCGTCAACTCCGGCTCGCACGGCAAGTTCCTGAGCCGGCTCGACCTCGACGTGCGCGGCGGCCGCGTGGTCGGCCACCGCTACCGGCTGCTGCCCGTGCTGGCCGCCGCCATCCCGGCCGATCCCGACATGGCGCGGCTCATCCGCGAGATCCGCGGCCCCCACGAGGCGGCGCTGGGCGAGCGGCTGGCCGTCTCCGAGTCGCTGCTCTACCGGCGCGGCAACTTCAACGGGCCGTTCGACGAGGTGATCCTGGACGCGCTGCTCAAGCGCGCCGACGCCGAGGTGGCATTCTCGCCGGGATTCCGCTGGGGGATCACGCTGGTGCCGGGGCAGGCGATCACGCTGGAGGACGTGTACTCGCACACCGCGCTCACCTACGCCAGCACGTGGACCCGCGAGCTGACCGGCGCCGAGATCGTCCGCCTCCTGGAGGACGTCGCCGACAACCTGTTCCACCCCGATCCGTACTACCGGCAGGGCGGCGACATGGTGCGCGTGGGCGGGCTGACCTACACGATCGAGCCCGGCCAGCCGATCGGCCGTCGCATCCGGGACGCGCGCGTGGGTGCCCGGCCGCTCGATCCGGCGCGGCGCTACCGGGCGACGGGCTGGGCCTCGCTCGGCGAGGCCGACGGCCCGCCGGCCTGGCACGTGGTCGCCGGCCACCTGCGCGGCCTCAGGCGCGTGCGCCTGGACCCGCGCCCTCGTGTCCGGGTGCTCTGATCGCCGGCGGCTCATCGCCTCGTTGCTGGTAGAGTTGGCGGGACCCCCGCTGGGTCTCGGAGAGGGCGAATGACGGGGCGGCGACGCCGGGTCTCGATCGCGCTGGTGGCGCTGGCGGCGGTCACGATACTGACGCTGGCCCTCGGCGGCCCCACCGAGCCCACCGCGGTGGCCGACCGGGTGCTCGACGATCTCCTGTTCGACCTGCAGCTGATCCCGCTCGCCGGCCACACGCCGCCGCCGTTCGAGCTGGAGCGGCTCGCCGACGGCAAGAAGGTCACGCTCGCCGAGCATCGAGGGCGCCCGGTGATGCTCTACTTCTGGGCGACCTGGTGACCGTACTGCACGAGGGAGTTGCCCTCGGCCATCGAGCAGGTGCACCGGGAGTACCGGGACCACGGCCTGGTGGTGCTGCCCATCAGCATCGAGGAGGGGCGCGCCAAGGTGGCCCCGTGGGCGGACCGGCAGAAGCTGAGCGTGCCGCTGCTCCTCGATCCCGACGGCGACGCCAGCGCGGCCTACCACATCACCGCCACGCCGACGGTGTTCCTCATCGGCCGGGACGGCAAGCTGGTCGCCAAGGCGATCGGCAACAAGCCGTGGACCTCGGAGCAGGGGCGCGCGCTGCTGCAGTTGCTGCTGCTGCGGAAGTGACCGCACGCCGGTGATCGACACCCTCGACACCGACGTCCTGATCCTGGGCGCGGGCGGCGCCGGGCTCACCGCGGCCCTGCACGCCGCCGACGCCTCGCCGGCCCTGCGCGTGACCGTGGTCGTCAAGGGGCTGCTCGGCCGCGCCGGCTGCACGCGCATGGTGCAGGGCGGCTACAACGCGGTGCTCACCGAACCGGACTCGCTCCAGGCCCACCTGCTCGACACGCTGGCGGGCGGCGGCTGGATCAACGACCAGGAGCTGGTGTGGACCCTGGTGACCGAGGCGCCCGGCCGCGTGCTCGAGCTGGAGTCGCGCTACGGCTGCCTGTTCGACCGCACCCCCGCCGGCCGCATCCACCAGAAGCCGTTCGCGGGCCAGAGCCACGACCGTACGATCCACAAGGGCGACCTCACGGGCATCGAGATCATGAACCGCCTCACCGAGCAGGTGCTCGCCCGGCCCTCGATCGCCGCGCTCGAGGAGTGCCGCGCCGTCGAGCTGCTGCTCGACGACGCCCGGCGCGCGGCCGGCGCGCTGCTGCTCGACATGCGTACGGGCCGGTTCGTGGCGGCGCGGGCGCGGGCCACCCTGCTGGCGATGGGCGGCGGCCCCACGATGTACCGCGTCATCGCCTGCTCGGCCGACAAGTCGGCCGACGGCATCGCGCTCGCCTACCGGGCCGGATTGCCTCTGCGCGACATGGAGATGGTGCAGTTCCATCCGACCGGCCTCGTCGTCCCCGGCTCGCTGATGACCGGCGCGCTGCTCGAAGAAGGGCTGCGCGGCGCCGGCGGCCACCTGCGCAACGGCCTCGGCGAGCGGTTCATGGCCCGCTACGACGCCGCTCGCATGGAGCGCTCGACCCGCGACCTCGTCTCCCGCGCCTCGTTCACCGAGGTGGTCGAAGGCCGCGGCACCCCCAACGGCGGCGTCTGGATCGACGTCTCGCACCTGGGGGCCGAGGCGGTCGAGCGCCAGTTCCGCGGCATGGTCCGCCGCTGCCGCGACTTCGGGCGCGACCTCGCCCGCAGCCCCGTCGAGGTGGGCCCCACCGCGCACTTCCTGATGGGCGGCGTGGTGATCGACTCCAGCTGCCGTACCGCGGTCGAGGGGCTGTTCGCCGCCGGCGAGGACACCGGCGGCGTGCACGGCGCCAACCGGCTCGGCGGCAACGGCGTCGCCGAGTCCACGGTGTTCGGCGGGCTCGCCGGCGACGCCATGGCGGCGTTCGTCGAGGGCCGCAAGCCGCCCTCGCCGGCGGTCGCCGGGCTGGAGCCGACGGTGGCGGCGCTCACGGCCCCGCTCGGGCGGCCGGCCGCCCTGAATCTGTACGATCTGCAGCGCCGGCTGCGCGACGTGATGTGGGAGCGCGCCGGCCTCGTGCGTGACGCCGCCGGCCTGGAGGAGGCGCTGGCCGAGATCGATCGAATCGAGGCCGGCCTCGACGCCGAAGGCGTGGCCGCCGCCGACCCCGCGCTGAACACGGCGTGGCAGGACTGGCTGAGCGTGCGCAACCAGACGCTGGCCGCCCGGCTCATCGCGCGCTCCGCGCTCGCGCGGCGCGAGAGCCGGGGCGCGCACTTCCGCCGCGACTTCCCGCGACCGGCCCCGGGGCCGCCGATCAGCGTGCGGGTGCGCCGCGGGGGCGACAGGGTCGTGGTCACCACCGCGCCGGTGGCGTTCACGCGCGCGGCGCCCGATGGCGCGCGGGCGCCGCAGGCGGTCGAGATCGGCGAGTGAGGTATCATCGTTCGCCTTCATGAGGAGGACACCATGGCGTTCGACGGCGAGCAGTTCATCGACCGCTTCAACACGGTCTGGAACGGTCACGACATCGAGGGCATCCTGGCCATGATGACCGACGACGTCGTCTTCGAGGCATCGTTCGGCAAGGATCCGTGGGGCTCCCGGGTGGTGGGGAAAGCGGCGGTCCGCGACTTCCTCGGCGACATGTTCGCGCGCATCCCCGACATCCGCTGGAACGAGACGCGGCACTTCGCCGCGCCCGAGCTGGCCGTGGTGGAGTGGATCACCACCGGCACCCCGCGCGGCAGCGGGCGCTTCGAGACACACGGGTGCGACATCCTGGCGCTGCGCGACGGCCGGATCACCGCCAAGCGCTCGTACCGCAAGGCGTCGCTCTGAGCGACCGGCCGGCGCTCGACCGCCGGGCGTTCCTGCGGGGCCTGGCGCTGGCCCCGGTGGCGGCGCTCGGCGGCTGCGCCGCCACCCGCGGCCGGGCGCCCGCCCCCATCGACTACGGCCCGGGAGCGTTCGAGGTCACGTCACGCTCGGCGCTCGTCTGGCACCGGCTGCGTGGCGGGGGCCGCCTGCACGTCGAGTACGCGATCGATGCCGGCTTCGCGCAGGTCTCCCGGACGCCCGCCGTCGACGTCACCGCGGACACCGACTACACCGTCGCCCTGCCGCTCGAAGGACTCGTCCCCGGGCAGGAGTACGTCTACCGGGCCGTGGTCGAGGACGCAGCGGGCCGGGGGCCGGTGGGACGGTTCCGCACGTCGCCGGACAGGGCCGGCGAGTTCACCTTCGGCTTCAGCGGCGACATCGAGGCCGGGCACCAGCCCTTCCGGCTCTTCGACTCGATCGCGCGCCGCCGGCCCGAATTCTTCGTCCTGCTCGGCGACACCGTCTACGCCGACGTCCCCCGTGTCCGCTTCACGCCCTCGGTGACGCACTACCGCGACAAGCACCGCGAGAACCACGAGGACCCGTACCTGGCCCGCCTCCTGGCCGGGACGCCCGTGTACGCGATGTGGGACGACCACGAGGTGCACAACGACTTCGACGGCACGAGCCCGTACATCGCCGAGGGCCTCCAGGCGTTCCGCGAGTACTGGCCGGTGCACGGCGAGGGCGGGGACCCGACGGTGCTCTACCGGCGGTTCTCGTGGGGGCCGGGCGCCGATTTCTTCGTGCTCGATTGCCGGCAGTATCGCCGGCCCAAGGGCGAGACCGACGGCCCCGCCAAGACGATGCTGGGCGCGCGCCAGAAGGCCTGGCTCAAGGACGGCCTGCGCGCGTCGCGCGCCCCCTTCAAGTTCGTGCTGTCGTCGGTGCCCTTCCACGGCCCCTGGGGGCCCGACCGGTGGGCGGGATACGCCACCGAGCGCGACGAGCTGCTCGCCCTCGTCCGCGCCGAGCGCATCACCGGCGTCATCGTGCTCAGCGCCGACGTCCACGCCGCCGTCGACGTCGACCTGGGCACCGGCGTGCGCGAGTTCATCGCCGGCCCCCTCGGCGCCTGGCCGCTGTGCCGCATCGTGCCCCAGGCCCGCGGGCCCTTGCAGGCGAGCGGGCGCTTCTTCATCTGCGACACGTTCAACTGGGCGCTGCTCACCGTCCGGCCCGAGGCGAGCCCGCCCGAGGTCACTCTGCAGTTCATCGACCACACCGACGCCGTGCGCCACCGTGCAGTGATACCGGCCACGGGGTAGGCCGTGGCACGCCGGCGGACCTGGGTGATGGTCGTGGTCGGAGCGCTGATCGTCCTCGCCGTCGTCCTGACCCCGATCATCATCGACCTCTCGCCGGAATGACCGAACCGCCCCGCATTCTCCGCCGCGAGTGGACGACGGCCGAGGGCTGGCGCGCCACCCGCAGCGGCATGTGGGCCTGGCTCATCCAGCGCGCGGCCGCCGTCGCGCTCCTGTTCGGGATCGCGCTCCACCTCGTCAACCCCTTCCGGCGGGGCGTGCAGGCCGCGCTCCTCGCGCTCGTCCTGCTCCACGCGCTGCTGGGCGTGCGGTCGCTGCTGCTGGACTTCGGGTTGCCGCTGCGCTGGCACCGCGTGCTGCTGGTCCTCGCGCTCGTCCTCGCCGCCGTGCTGTTCGTGATCGTCTGGGGCTGGCGCTGGTACTGAGTCGACCGTCAGGGTGGGGGCTGCGCCGTGTCCGTTCACGTACACCTTCGGCGTCAGGTCGCTAGAGCCACCCACGCCATGGAGGCCGAGCGCCTCCGACTCCGCGCGCCGCTCCCGCGGGACGCGGCAGCGCTCCTGGGCATCCTCGGAGACCCCGAGGTCACCAGGTACCACAACATGCCGACTCTCACGACACTGGCCGAAGCGCGCGCAGCGCTCGAGCGGCTTCAGCAGCGCTACACCGCCCGGGATGCGATCCGCTGGGCGATCGAGCTGGTCGAGCACGGCGAAATGATTGGCACGGTAGGACTGCTCCGGTTCGACTTCGAGCATCGCCGTGCGGAGGTGGGGTACGAGATCGCGCGCCGCTCGTGGGGCCGAGGGCTCACGCCCGAGGCGGTCGAGGACTCCAAGGGGCGCTTTCACAGCTTCCGGTGGTTCAGCCTGCTCGAAACCGACGAGTCCCCCGGGACCGCCCGATGACTGCGCCACCGCCCAGGCCGGGAGAGGATGGATATGTCCGCCGCCCGGCGATCGGGGCGCTGTCCGACGCGCGCCGTCCGCCGAGCCCGCCACCAGGCCCTGATCTCGCTCAGGTGGTCACGTTCGTGGGTCCATCCCGGGGCGGGGAGCCACTGCACCACGGTGTATTCGTGCGACGGATCGCGGAGCGCGGCCGTCGGCAGGCGCTGGAGCCGCTCGACGAGATCCGCGCGCACCCGCGCCATCCGGCGGAGCACGGTGGGCAGGGTCAGCCGGCGCGCTCGGGCGACCGACCGCGCGTTGAAGTGGTCCGCATCGGCCATGTCTTCGAACCAGTGGATCCGGTCGCCTCGGCCACGCGCGATGAGGCGGAGCCGGCGCACGGTCTCCTCGTCGCAGCTCAGCAGGTGGGCGAGGACGTCCTTGACGGACCACCGGTCCTGGGTGCGGGGCCGGAGGATCTCGCGCTCGGGCAACCGCGCGACGAACGCCAGCGTGGACGCGCGCGACGCCACCATGCGCCGGACGGCCTGGCGCCGCCATCTCGCGCGCGAGGCGGATCGCCGGAAAACCATGGCTACGCCGGCCGTGAGCCGACGACGTCGGCGTAGAGGGCCGTCTGCGCGAAGAAGTGGCGCAGGACGTAGTGCTCGTTGACGTCGTGCTGCTGATTGTCGCTGTTGGCGGCGGGGATCCAGAGCGCGGGGATGCCCAGCGTCTCGGTGAACACCCACAGCGGCAGCGTCCCGCCCAGCGTGGGCAACGCCACCGGCTCGGCATCGCCGTGCTGCTCGAGCAGGCGCAGGAGCCAGCCGAACTCCGGCCGGGTTGGCGAGGTGTAGCTGGCCGGCTGGCCGAGGATGCGCACGCTGACCGTGATGCCCGGCGTTCGGTCGCGGTGCTCGGCCACGACCTCCTCGACGATCTCCTCCATCGCGGCCGGCGGCGTGTCGGGCGTGACGCGGATGTCCAGCCGGGCATGCGCGGTCCGGGGGATGATCGTCCGGCGCAGCGTCGGCGAGGCGCCGTCGGTCATGAAGTGGTTCACGTTCACGGTCGGCTTGAGGAACGGCTTCCAGACCGCGCGGTCCTCCCACTTGGCGAACATCTCGCTCGCCTCCCGGCGGAAGGCGTCGTGGGCCTCGCCGAACGCGCTGACGCGCGTCTCGATGTCGGCGATGAGACGGGCCAGGGGCAGCACGGGATTCGGCACGATGTTGCCGTAGTTGCCCGAGTGCAGCGAGGCGGGACGGCCGTTGTCGGCGACGAGGTCCACGCCGACCAGGCCCCGCACGCCCATGACGAGCGTCGGCGCGTTCTTCTGCTTGGGGCCGTCGGAGCCGATGAGCACGTCGGCGGTCAGGCGGTCACGGTGGGCGCGGGCGATGGCGTCGAGGTTGGGGCTGCCATGCTCCTCCTCGCCGTCGAGGATGATCCGCACCCGCCACTGCGCGCGCCCGGCTCGGGCGGCGTCCAGCGCGCCCAGGACGTTGGACAGGTGCTGGCCCTTGTTGTCGGCGCCGCCGCGCGCCACCACGGTGACCTCGTCGAGCGCGCGCTCGTCCAGCGTGCGCGGGTCGACGGGCGCGCCGGCGTGAAAATACGTGGGCTCGAACGGCTTGCAGGCGATCCCGTGCCAGCGCCAGCGCTCGAGGTCGCCGGTGGGCTGCACGTCGTAGTGGCCGTAGAGCAGCAGCGTCGGGGCGGCCGCCGGTCCGGGGATCTCGCCCCACAGCGCCGGCGTGCCGCCGCCGGGCGCCGGCAACGGCTCCAGCTCCAGGCCGATGTCACGCCAGAACGCGCGCACGTCCTCGACCATGGCCGGCGTGACCTGCCGGCTGATGGTGGGGATGCGCAGGTAGCGATCGAGCAACGCGACGCGGTCGTGACGTCGGGACACGGTGGCTCCTCCCTCGGGCCACGGTAGTATAGCCGCGATGGCGGCGACGCTCTCCGTGTACCGCTGGTCGCCGGGCGCGCGCGAGCGCTGGCAAGCGTTCGACGTCGACGCCGGCCCCGACACCACCGTGCTCGACGCGCTCGTCGAGGTGCAGCGGCGGCAGGATCCCACGCTGGCCTTCCGCTACGCCTGCCGCGTCGGCATGTGCGGCTCGTGCGCGATGGTGGTGAACGGCCGCGAGCGCTGGGCGTGCCGGACGCGGCTGGCCACGCTCGGCGCCGGGCCGGTGACGGTGCGCCCGCTCTACCACTTCCCGTTGCTGCGCGACCTCGTGGTCGACATGGCGCCGTTCACCGCGCGGCAGCGCAGCGTCGGGGCGGCGCTGGTGCCGGCGCCGGAGGCGGAGCCCTACGCGCTGATCCCGAGCGGCGCCGCCGAGCGCCGTGACATCGATCCGGCCATCGAGTGCATCGGCTGCGGCATGTGCCTGTCGGCCTGCACCATGGTGGCCCACAACGAGCGCTTCCCGGGGCCGGCCGCCCTCAACCGCGCGTTCACGCTGGTGCGCGACTCGCGCGATGCCGCCGGCGACGCGCGGTGGGCGGTCCTGCTGACCGACGACGCGCTGGCCCGCTGCCACGGCCAGGGCAACTGCACCGAGGTGTGCCCGATGGGGCTGGCGCCGACCACGTCGATCATCCGCCTGCGCCGGCTGGGGACGCGGAGGCTCCTCGGGCTCGCTTGAGGAACTGGGCGGCGAGGAACCGGCGCCGGTTGACCTGGGGCCGGAGCAGTGCCTACGCTGAGGCCGATGAGGTGCCCCGTGTGCGGACAAACCCCGCCGCGTGGCGCGAACTTCTGCTTCGCGTGCGGCACCTCCCTGGCCCGCTCCTGTCCCCGCTGCCAGGCCGGCCAGTCGCCCGACGCACGCTTCTGTCCCGAGTGTGGCACCCGCCTCCCTGCTGGCCCCGGCGAGGCGGCGGATCTGCCGGATGAGACAGCGGTGGCCGCGAGCCGGTCCGGGCCGGACGACGAGCCGGAGGCGCTCGACGAGGCGGTTTCGCGCACGCGGGGGCGCGGATCGGGGTGGCGGGTCGCCGGCCTGGCGTTGGCCTTTCTCCTCGTGCTGATCATGCTCGCCGGCGCGGGGGTGTGGCTCCGAGCCGGCCCATGGCCGGTCTCGCGCGTTCCCGCCTCGGCGGCCCGTGTCGTCACGCCCGCGCCCCCGGTGGCGCCCGAGCCCCTGGTGGTGCCCGAGCCCCTCATCGCGGCGTCACCGCCTTCGTCTCCGATCGAGCCGGGGAGCGAAGAGCCGGCGAGTGAGCGGCGCTCGCGCCAACGGTCGGAGGCCGCGGGTCCCGCGCAGACGCCCTCCTTGCCGCCGCGTCCCCCGGGCTTCGCCGAGTCGCCGGCGGCTTCGCCGCGCGCCGCCCGCCCCGGGGTCGAGGTGAGCGACGTGCGGATCGAGATCGCCACCGAGCGGCGGCCGGGCGGTGTCACGGACTACAGCGTCCGGCTGCGCGAGCGCAACGGCACGCCCGTCAGCGGGGCGGCGGTCTCGGTGCGCGGCCGGCGCCCGGACGGAGTGCTCGTCGAAGCGTCGCTCGATCCGACACCGGAGCCCGGCGTGTACCAGGCATCCCTGCGCGTGGCCGGGATCAGAGACGCGCGCCTGCGGGTGGCCCGCGAGGACGGGGTCGAGGACGTGCTGCTGCCCGAGTGAGGGCGCGGCTCAGTCCAGCCGGCGTCCCAGGACGAGGAGATCCGCCTCGTGGCCGTCGAGGCGCGCCACGCGAGGCAGGTGGCCCCAGCGCGCGAAGCCGTGCGCCTCGAACAGGCGGACGCTCGGCTCGTTGTGGCCGAACACGAAGGCGACGAGCGTGGCCAGCCCCAGCCCCGGCGCGTGCTCGATCGCGCGCGCCAGCAGCCGCCGCCCGATCCCGCCCCGCTGCGCATCGGCGCCGACGTACACGCTCACCTCGGCGGTGGCGGCGTAGGCGGGCCGACCGTAGAAGGACTGGAACGACAGCCAGCCCACGACCGCGCCGTCGCGCTCGGCCACCCACAGGGGCCGGCGGTTCGGCGAGTGCTCACCGAACCACGACTGCCGGCTGGCCACCGACACCGGCTCGGTGTCGGCGGTGGCCCGGCGTCCCGGGATCGCCTCGTTGTAGATGCTCACGATGCGCGGGAGATCGCTCTCCCGGGCGTCGCGGATGTCCATCGCGACGTCCTCCTCCCTGACCCGATGATCGTGCCCCCACCGGCGGCGGGGAATCAATGGTCCGCTGTCCTTGACCCTAACGCCGCGCCGCGTTAGAGTAATCCGTCTTCACGACGCCTCCCGCCATGCGTGATGGGGAGGCGCTCTTTTTGCCCGCGAAGAGGGAGGCTCGGATGTCCGTGTCGCAGGTCCGCTCGCTCTATGCCTCCATGCCCGACCGCATCGCCCGCGCCCGCCGCCGCTTCGGCCGCCCGTTGACGCTCACCGAGAAGATCCTGGCGGCCCATGCCTGGGACTTGGACGCCCAGGTGTGGGAGCGCGGCCAGGCCATCCTGAAGCTGCGGGTGGACCGCGTCGCGTTGCAGGACGTCACCGGCCAGATGGCGCTGTTCCAGTTCATGATGTCGGGCCGCAAGCGCGTGGTGGTGCCGTCGTCGCTGCACTGCGACCACCTCATCCGCGCCGAGTCGGGCGCCGCCGACGATCTCGAGCGCGCGATCCGCGAGAACGAGGAGGTGTACAACTTCCTCCGCTCCTCCGCGCGCAAGTTCGGCCTCGACTTCTGGCGCCCGGGCTCCGGCATCGTGCACCAGGTGGTGCTGGAGAACTACGCGTTCCCGGGCGGGCTCATGATCGGCGCCGACTCGCACACGCCCAACGCCGGCGGCCTCGGCATGGCGGCGATCGGCGTCGGCGGCGCCGACTGCGGCGAGGCGATGGCGGGGCTGGCGTGGGAGGTGCTGCATCCCAAGCTCATCGGCGTGCACCTCACCGGCAAGCTGGCGGGGTGGACGGCGCCCAAGGACGTCATCACGTATCTCTGCACGCTGCTGACCGTGAAGGGCGGCACCAACAAGGTCGTCGAGTACTTCGGGCCGGGCGCGGAGTCGATCAGCGCGACCGGCAAGGGGACGATCTGCAACATGGGCGCCGAGCTGGGCGCCACCACGTCGCTGTTCCCGTTCGACGCGCGGATCGCGGCGTACCTGCGCGCCACCGAGCGCGCCGACATCGCCGCCCTCGCCGAGGAGGCCCGCGAGCACCTCACGGCCGACCCCGAGGTCGCGGCCGCCCCGCCGCGGTTCTACGACGAGGTGGTCGAGATCGACCTCGACGAGCTGGAACCCCACGTGGTGGGGCCTCACTCGCCCGACCGGGGGCGGCCGATCTCGAAGCTGGCCGCCGAAGCGCGCGAGAACAAGTGGCCGCCGGCCATCACCAACGCCTTGATCGGCTCCTGCACGAACTCGTCGTACGAGGACATGCGGCGGGCGGCGCACATCGCCACGCAGGGGCTCGAGGCGGGCCTGCGGGCGAAGTCGACGTTCCTGATCACGCCGGGCTCCGAGCGCGTCTTCCAGACGGTCAAGCGCGACGGCATCGTCGACACCTTCGCGAAGATCGGGGGGACGGTCCTCGCCAATGCCTGCGGTCCGTGCATCGGGCAGTGGAAACGGACCGACATCGGGCCCGATCAGACGAACACCATCGTCAGCTCGTTCAACCGCAATTTCCCGGGCCGCAACGACGGCAGCGCCTCCACGCTGTCGTTCATCACCAGCCCCGAGGTGGTCACCGCGCTGGCGCTGGCGGGCACGCTCGAGTTCAACCCGCTGACCGACACGCTGACTGCTCCCGACGGCCGCCGGGTCCGGCTGACGCCGCCGGAGGCCGAGGAGCTGCCGCGCGACGGGTTCGTGCGCGGCACGGCCGGCCTGGAGCCGCCGGCCGCCGATCCGGACTCGGTCCGCATCGAGATCCCCGAGAACAGCGAGCGGCTGCAGCTGCTGGGGCCGTTCGTCGCCTGGGACGGCAGGGATTTCATCGACCTGCCGATCCTGGTCAAGACCAGGGGCAAGACCACCACCGACCACATCTCGCCGGCGGGGCCGTGGCTGCGCTATCGCGGCCACCTCGACAAGATCTCGGACAACATGTTCCTGGGCGCCGTCAACGCCTTCACCGGGGCCGCCGGCAAGGGCACCCACCCGCTCACGGGCGAGCGCGACCAGCCGCTCGCCAGGATCGCCCGCGCCCTCAAGCAGGCCGGCCAGCCGTGGATCGTCATCGGCGACGAGAATTACGGAGAAGGCTCCAGCCGCGAGCACGCGGCGATGTCGCCGCGCTATCTGGGATGCGCCGCGGTCCTCGTTCGAAGTTTCGCGCGCATTCACGAAACGAATCTGAAGAAGCAAGGGGTTCTCCCCTTGACCTTCCAGGACCCGGCCGACTACGACCGGTTCGAGGAGAACGACCGGGTGTCCGTCGTCGGGCTCTACACGCTGGAGCCGGGCAAGCCGGTGACGGTGCGGATCCGCAGACCGGACGGCCGCACGCTCGAGCTCCAGACCCGGCACAGTATGACCCGCGAGCAGATCGCGTGGTTCCGCGCCGGCTCCGCGCTCAACGCCGGGCAGCCCGTCGATCCCGCCACCGGCGAGACACCCCCGATGACCTCGGCCGCGCTCGAGCCGGGCGACACCAAGGCAAAGCCAGGGGAGGACGTCTAATGGCAGGCAAGGTCAGGATTCCCGCCGGCGACAAGGCCACGATCGACCACGGCAAGCTGCGCGTGCCGGACCGCCCGATCATCGCGTTCATCGAGGGCGACGGCACCGGCCCCGACATCTGGGCCGCGTCGGTGCGCGTGCTGGATGCCGCCGTCGAGCAGGCCTACCAGGGTCGGAAGAGGATCGCGTGGGCCGAGGTGTACGCCGGCGAGAAAGCCCAGGCCGTCTACGGCAAGGACTGCCCACCCAACCTGCTGCCCGAGGAGACCCTCGACGTCATCCGCGAAAACCTGGTTGCCATCAAGGGGCCGCTCACCACGCCGATCGGCGAGGGGTTCCGCTCGCTGAACGTCACGTTGCGCCAGGTCATGGACCTGTACGTGTGTCTGCGACCCGTCAAGTATTTCCAGGGCGTGCCGTCTCCGGTGAAGCGGCCGGACAAGGTCGACATGGTGATCTTCCGCGAGAACACCGAGGACATCTATGCCGGCATCGAGTGGATGACCGGCACCCCCGAGGCCCGGAAGGTGGTCGACTTCCTCCAGAAGGAGATGGGGGTCAAGAACATCCGGTTCCCCAACTCCTCGTCCATCGGGATCAAACCGGTGTCCCGGGAGGGCTCGGAGCGGCTGATCCGGGCCGCCTTCCGCTACGCGATCGAGCACAACCGCCGCAACGTGACGCTCGTGCACACGGGCAACATCCAGAAGTACACCGAGGGCGCGTTCATGAAGTGGGGCTACGAGCTGGCCAGGCGGGAGTTCATGAACGCGCCCTCGGTGTACTTCT